>JACCZE010000382.1 GCA_013696105.1 Planctomycetota bacterium
GTCGGAAGTCGTGCATCGACGCGGCAGCCTGCGCATCGCACTGACGCGCGGTGCGGGCACGACGCAGCTCGCGTGCTGGGACTCGCGCGGTTCGCAGCTGCGCTGGCATGCGCGGTGGGAGGCCGACCCCACCGTGCCGAGCCGTGCCTTGGCCCTCTCCGATGGCTACGCGGTCGTCAGCGAGGGCGCCCGGCTGGTCCTGGTGGACGGCCTCACCGGAGAGCAGCTCATGCGCACGCAGACGCCTGGCGTGGACGCGCTCGCCTCGCAGGCGCTGGTGCTGTCACCCTGGCGGATGGCGCTCCTGCACCCGTTGGACGTGAATCGCGAACTCGTGCTCTTCGACGGCGTACCCACCAGCGGATTCACCCGCGCGAGCCCGACCACGACCATGCTGCGCATCGTCCTGCCATCGCCAGCGCGATGGATGGTGCCGACCGGATCGGGGGACGCGCTGGTGAAGCTGAGCGACGGCCGCCTGTTCCTCTATCCCGGAGCCCGCCCGACGACCCTGCCCCCCGCGCTCGATGGCGACATCCCGCCGATCTCTACCCCAGAAGGCCTGGTACGCGCCGGCAGATTGTTCCCCTGGTCGAGCCCCTAGGTGACGACACCGATCTTCGAGCATCGCCGCACGACTGACGAAGGACGGAGAACGGAGGACGGAGGACGGAGGACCTGATGTCCCCCTCACTTCGCCGGTACCGCCTCCGGTTCGACCGCGGCTTCCTTGGGCGCCGCATCCGCGGGCGGCCCCGTGCACACCCCCACGACCTGCAGCGCGCGATCGTTGACCAGGAAGCGCTTCGCCAAGTCGCCCACCTCGGCAGCGGTGATCGCGGCGTAATCCTCCTCCATGGTCGCGGCCCAATCCAATCGGAACGGCTGATCCCGGCACCGCGCCATCACGCTGCCCAGCCAATAGCCGTTCTTCTGGCGATACGATGCGAGGTTCTTCACCGTCGGTTCCTTGGCGTGCGATAGCAGTTCGTCGTCCACGCCCTTCTCGGCGAGTTCAGCGGCGATCGCCAGCACCGCCGCGCGCGCATCCTCGACCCGCTCCGGTGCCACGCCCACCACCGCATTGAGGTAGCCATGACCGCGGTACGCCTCGCTCGCCGAACGCGATGCGTGCGGGCTGTAGGCCTGGCCGAGCTCTTCGCGGATCTTGATGCGCAGGCGCTCGCTGAAGCACTCGGCGAGCATCCCGAGACGGCGCATCTGGCGCACG
Source organism: Planctomycetota bacterium (assembly GCA_013696105.1). Lineage (GTDB taxonomy): Bacteria > Planctomycetota > UBA11346 > UBA11346 > UBA11346 > JACCZE01. Next base: position 1,232 of record JACCZE010000382.1, read on the forward strand.
TCGTAGAAGTCGTCGGTCGGCCAGGCGATGGTCACCAGTGCGCGCGGGTTCGTGCCCGGCACCTCGATGCGGTGCAGGCCGGCGGGGATCGGCGGGGAGTTGGCGAGCACGTTCGGTGCATGCGGATCGGTCATCACCACGTGCGGACGCCGTTCGCCGAGGCTGCCGATGTAGGTGGTCGCGAGCTCGGCGGCGCGCGCCAGATCGATGTCGCCGACGATCGAGATCGACAACGGCGCATGCTCGAGTACGGGCTGGAACCACGGCCGGGCGGCGGCGAAGGATGCCCCCTTCGCCTCGTCGATGGTCACGGGTCGACGCTGCGGCGCATTGCCCACCGCCAGGAACTGGAAGGTGCGCCCGACCTGCGCGTCGAGGTCGGTGACGAGTGCCGCCAATTCCTGCAGCCACGCTGATTTCGCTCGGATCTCCGCCTGCTCGCGCCAGCCGGGATCGGTGATGTACGCGCGCAGCTGCTGCAGGCAGACGTCGAGGTCCTTGGGCAGGCAGCCGCCGCTGAAGACCGCGGCATCTTCGCTGAACGACGGGCCACCCACCTGGGCGCTGGTGCCGGCGAAGATCTCGCGCAGATCCTGGGCGCTGTGCTTGCCCAGGCCTCCGGCCATGAACGCGGCGCTGGTGAGCTCGCTCAGCCCCGGGGTACGCGGCTGCGGCGGCATCTCGAGGCGCACCTGGAGGATCACCTGGTTGGGCTGGAAATCCGTGCGCTTGATGTTGGCGCATGCGTGATTGGCGAATACCAGCTGGCGGATGTCGTGCTGGGTGGTCGTATCCTGCACCACCGTCCCGCGCCCTGCGACCGTGCCATAGGCCCACACCGATGCGGTGCGGACCTCGGGTGGATCGAGGTGCGCCGTCGACGCCTGCTCGTAGGCCTGGCGCGTCGACTGCATCCCATCCGCCCCGAGATCATCGCGCCCGACCACCGCGATCATAAGGTGGCCGGCGCCGGGCTCCCACGCGGCGCGCTCGGCCGCAACCACCTCGGCGGGGGTCGCCGAAGCCAGCCACGGCGCCATCAGATCGCGCGCCTGCTCTGGGCTCATGAACACCTGGTCGTTGTGCACCGATGCATACAGGCCATCGGCGAGCCCGGGGTTGGTGCGTGTGCCGGCTTGCGCCACGGCCTCGTCCAGTTGCGCCCGCACGCGGGTGACCGCGATCTCGAGCTCCTGCGGAGTCGGACCGAACTGCATGAGCCGCCGGCGCTCGGTTTCGATCAGGCGCACCGCCTCGAGCGCCTTGCCTGGTCGGCACTGCGCCTGTACGCCGGCGATGAACACGTCCATCCATTGGTACGAATAGGAGCCGCCGCCCAGGATCGGGCCTTCGGGGTTCTTTTCGGCATAATCGGTGAAGCGGCGATTGAGCACGCGCTCGCCGAGCTCCTGCAGCAGGTACAGCTTGCGCAGTTCGACGGTATCGTGCGGGTGGGGCGTCGGACGCACGAGCTCGATCGAGACCGCGGTGTTGTCGTCCTCGGCTTCGTGGTGGCAGAGGAAGTCGGTGCCCGTCTTCACGGTTCCGATCGACGGGCGCTCGCGTACCGGCGAGCGATTGGTCAGAGCCGCGAACGACGATTCGATCCCGGCGATCGCCTTCTGGGGTTCGATCGCGCCGACCACCACCACGACCAGATGGTCGGGCCGGTACCAGTCGTCGTAATAGGAGCGGATCAATTCGACGTCCGCTTTGGCGATGGTGTCGCTGACACCGATCGGCGGTCGTTCTCCGATGATCAGGCCGGCATAGCGCGTGCGTGCGGTGGCGAGGAACTCGCGGTAGCCCGGCGTGTTGCGATCGCGCATCTCGGCGAGGATGACGCCGCGTTCCTTCTCGACCTCCTCGGGGAGGATGAGCATGCCCCCCGCCCAATCGGCCATGACCTGCAGCCCGGTGGCGAGCGTCGGTTCCTTGGCGTCCGGCAGGTCGAGCTTGTACACCGTCTCGTCGAACGAGGTGTGAGCGTTGGTGTGGGCGCCGAAGGCCAGTCCCAGGCTCTGGAGCGTGGTGATCAGCTTTCCGGGCGGGAAATGCGTGGTGCCATTGAACGCCATGTGCTCGAGGTAGTGCGCCAGGCCGCGCTGCGGATCGCTCTCGCTCAGGCTGCCGTTCTGGACCAGCATGCGGATCGTGAGCTTCT
>JACCZE010000429.1 GCA_013696105.1 Planctomycetota bacterium
CGGCGGCTCGACGTGGTCGAGGGTGAGGCGCAGTTCGTACGTCGGGACGGTGCGCTTGGCCACGACGGGATGGTCTGCGGAGAGAAATGCAGGGCAACAGGTGATCGGTGGGAGCATCTCCCCACACAACCCAATCCCCGGCGTTCTGCGCCCTTCAAATTCATCATGATCTCATGGTGCCCGACCGCCGCGATTGTCAGCCACGGGCCACGCCAGACGCGGTACGCTGGTGACGTGACCACGAAAAATCAGACCAACTGCCTCGGAAGAAACTCCCAACCAGTTTGTTCCTGAAAACCCGGTCTCGTCAGCTCACGCCTCATTTGCCGTGGCACTGCTTGAACGTGCGGCCCGATCCGCAGGGGCACTGGTCGCCCGGTGCGGGTTTGCGGTTGCCCATCCCCGGGTTCGGAGGCAGGCCCTCGCCGGCGTTGGCCGCCGCAGCCGCGGCCTGCTGGGTGCGCGCCGAGGCCGGCTTGCCCAGGCCGGGCGCGGCCTTGAATCCGCCAGCATCGAGCTCGGCCGAGGGCCCGCCGCCCTCGGGAGCGTTCACCTGGACCTGCAGGCGGAAGAACATCTTGGCGACGTCCGCGCGGATCAGCTCGTTCATCATCAGGAAGAGCTTGTAACCCTCTTCCTTGTAGCGCATGCGCGGATCCTTCTGGGCGTAGCCTTCGAGGCCGATCGCATGCCGCAGGTGGTCCATCGCATAGAGATGGTCCTTCCAGCGGCGGTCGATGGTGTCGAGCAGAACCAAACGCATCACGGTGTCGTAGACGTCCTGCCCGAATTCGGTTTTGCGGCTATCGATGCCGTCGGTCACGATCTTGTAGAGGACCTTGAGGCATTCGTCACCGCCATCCTTGACCGGTAGGGCCTCGGGCTGCGGCGCGGGGATGCCGATCTCCTTGGTGAACTCGTCGCAGATCTTCTTGGCGAGCTCTGGTCCGCGCGTGCCGTCGGCGGCGACGCGCTGGATGAGATCGTCGATCGCGTCGCGGTAGAAGACCAGCAGGGTCTTCTCGAGGTCCTTGCCCGCGAGCACAGCGTTGCGCTGGCGGTAGATCATCGTGCGCTGGCTGTTCATCACCTGATCGTACTCGAGCAGGTTCTTGCGGATGCCGTAGTGGAATTCCTCCACGCGCTTCTGGGCCTTCTCGACCGCGCGCGACACCATCGGCGATTCGATCGGGACGCCGTCCTTGAGACCCATCTTGCGCATCATACCGGCCATCATCGGGCCGGCGAAGCGCTTCATGAGGTCGTCGTCGAGCGACAGGTAGAAGCGGGACGATCCGGGGTCGCCCTGGCGGCCGGAGCGGCCGCGCAGCTGGTTGTCGATGCGTCGGCTCTCGTGGCGTTCGGTGCCGACGATGCGCAGGCCACCGAGTTGACGCACGTCGACCCCGCCGGTCAGGGCCGAGGGCATCGGCAGGGGATGGAATCCAGCTTCACGGCGGCGGTCGTTGAGGCCCTTCAGCTTGCCCGCGGGCGTCGCCGATTTCGCCTGGGCGGTGAGCTTGGCGGCGTCCTCCTCGCCGAGGTAGTGCTTGGTCCACAGGTCGATCGTCGCCTCGTCCAATTCCGGACTGTCCGGGCGCAGACGCTTGGGGACCAGCTGATGGTTCTGCCAATGCTTGAACGCCGCATCGGATGAGATCTTGCCGAGGATGATGTCGGTGCCGCGGCCGGCCATGTTGGTGGCGATGGTCACCGCGCCGAACTGGCCGGCATTGGCGACGATCTCGGCCTCGCGCTGGTGTTGGCGGGCGTTCAGCACGTTGTGGGGAATGCCCTTCTGCTTGAACAGCTCGGACAGGCGCTCGGAGACCTCGACCGAGATGGTTCCGACCAGCACGGGCTGGCCGATCGCGTGCAGATCCTCGACCTCCTTGATGATCGCCTCGAACTTCTCCTTTTCGGAGCCGTAGATGAGGTCTGCCAGATCGGCGCGCGCGACCTTGCGGTTCGGCGGCACCGCGACCACGTCGAGCTTGTAGATGGCCGACAGCTCGGCCGCCTCCGTCATCGCCGTGCCGGTCATGCCCGAGAGCTTGTCGTACAGACGGAAGAAGTTCTGCAGGGTGATGGTCGCGTAGGTCTGGTTCTCTTCCTGGACCGGCACGCCTTCCTTGGCCTCGATCGCCTGGTGCAGCCCATCGGACCAGCGCCGGCCTTCCATGGTGCGGCCGGTGTGCTCGTCGACGATCTTCACCTGGCCCTGCACGACGAGGTATTCCTTGTCGCGCAGGTACAGCTCCTTGGCCTTGAGCGCATTGTCGAGGAAGTGCGGCAGGTGCATGTTCTCGGCGTCGTACAGGTTCGACACGCCGAACTGCTTGGCGGCCTTGTCCATGCCGTCTTCGGTCAAGGTGACGTGGCGATCCTTGATGTCGACCTCGTAGTCGGGGCCCTTGGCGAGCGCGGTGGCCACTTCCTTGGATTTCTCGTAGTATTCCTTACGACCGACCGCTGGACCCGAGATGATCAGCGGCGTGCGCGCCTCGTCGATCAGCACCGAGTCGGCCTCGTCGATCACCGCGAACGTGCGGCGGGTCTGCACCTGCTCGTCGAGCGATCGCGCGAGGTTGTCGCGCAGGTAGTCGAATCCGAATTCGTTGTTGGTGCCGTAGACCACGTCCAGCGCGTAGACCTGCTTGCGCACCCACGACGGCATCTGCGATTGGATCGCGCCGACGGTGCAGCCGAGGAAGCGCAGGGTCGGAGAGTTCCAGCGCGAGTCGCGCAGCGCGAGGTAGTCGTTGACGGTGATGACGTGAACGCCCTTTCCGGACAGCGCGTTGAGATAGCACGTCAGGGACGCCACCAGCGTCTTGCCCTCGCCGGTGCGCATCTCGGCGATGCGGCCCTGATGCAGCACGATCGCGCCCAGCACCTGCACGTCGTGCGCGCGCATGCGGAAGGGGGGCAGCGACTGGGGGTAGAGCTTGCGGATCTGCGCGTAGCAGGCGGCCGGCAGGTCGAGGTCCCAGGACTCGAGCGGCTTGGCCGCTGCGTCGCCGTCACCCTTGGCATCGGCCGCGGTCCTGGCCGCGGCAGCAGCGGCCGCAGCGGCGAGCTTGCCGCGCACCTCGCTCACCGTCGCGGCGGAATCGCCCCAGCCGTCTTCGGGGAAGCCGTTCTTGGGGTCGAGGGCATTCCACATGCCCAGGCGGCGATCCGCGACTTCGCGCGCCAAGGCCAAGGCTTCGATCATCACCGCTTCCAGCGATGCGCCCTTGGCGACCCGGTCGCGCAGCTTCGCGCTGCGCGCGCGCAGGGCGATGTCGTCTGCCGCCTGCATCTCGGGTTCGAGGCGCTTCACCTGGTCGACGGTCGGCAACAGCCGCCTGATCATGGCCTCGTTGGAGGTCCCGAGGACGCGCTTCACCATGGTGGTGACGGAATCGAGGATCGGCATCGCGGGGTCCTATCGTGCGTGAGCCCCGCAAAATACCCCGTGCGAGCTTCGGCACCAGCGGCAAGGATCGATCGGACGGCCGTGCGACGGGGGGGCGGGGCAGGCCAGAAGGCCCCACGTGCTCCGTGCTCCGTGCTCGGTGCTCCGTCGGACAGCCCGATGGCGGACCGTGGATGGCGCCTGTCGACTCCTGCTGTCGACGTCGGACGTCGGACGTCGGACGTCGGACGGTCTACTCCAGCACCACCGTGATGATCTGGAACGGGGTGTAGGGGATTTCGACCACGCCGTCGTGGACCACGGCGGCCTGCGTGCCCTCTTCCAGGATGTCGGCGAAACGCGCGCGAGTGATGGGCAGGGCGCTGCGCAGCTTGGCCGTGCCACGGGCTCCGTGACACTCGTAGAGGCGCACCACCAGGGCGGTGGAATCCTCGGCCTTCTTCACCGTGTCGAGGACCAGGTTGTGGCTGCCCGCGCGGTGGTCCTCGGTGGCGAAGTACGACACCCAATGCTGGTCCTTGCCGTCCTTCCCCCAGCGGATCGGCGCATTGAAGCGGCTGGCCTCGGCGACCACGCCGGCTTCGCGCCAGCCCAGGGCGTGCGGCATCAACGCGTACGAGAACACGTGCCGACCCATGTCGGCCTGGGGATCCGGGTGCTTGGGCGCGCGCAACAGGCTCAGGCGCATGGTATCGCCAGCCGTGCTGAAGCCGTACTTGCAGTCGCTCAGCAGCGCGACGCCGAAGCCGTGTTCGGACAGGTCGGCCCAGCGGTGGCCTGGGACCTCGTACTGGGCGAGATCGTAGGGAGTGTTCACGTGCGTCGGGCGCTCGACGCAGCCGAACTGCATCTCATAGGTCGCGTTCATCGCACGCACGTTCACCGGGAATGCGACCTTGAGGAACGTGTGGCTCTCGTGCCAGTCCATCTCGGTGTGGAAGTCGAGCCGGCGCGCATTGGCGCTGAGCGACACCACCTGCTTCATCCGGCTCGCCTTGCCGATGGCGCGCTCGAAGGTCACCTGCACCCGCAGCGCGCCCTCTCTGCCGTGGGCGGAGCCCACGGGGATCGACTGCTCAGCCACCGTGCACGAGGTCGCAGGCGGGCATGCGCGCCGGGTCTCGAGGTGGAACGGATCGACGTCCCAGGCGTCATAGGAGGTCGGGTGGTCGTCGTAGAGTTCGAGGACATTGCCCGGACCGCTCAGGGCTTCGCGTCCGCTCGATTTTTCGACCAGGCTGCGCAGCGTTCCATCGGAGCCGAGGTCGGCGCGCAGGTGCACGTTCTCGAGCCGGTAGCCGCCGGCGGGGAGCTTGGTCACCGCGACGTGGTCCTCGCAGCGCGTCGCCTTGCCCAGGCCGTAGCTCGGCGCCTCGACGTAGGCGATCGATCCGTCGGGCTTGACCGCCACCTCGTGGCGGTCGAAGCCGATGGTGTTCACCGGCACGAACAGGTGCGCCGGATCGCTGACCGAGTGGCCCATCACTCCGGCGATGCCGACCTCGCGCATCAGCGCGGCCGACGCCTGGATGTCGGCGTGGTCACGGTGCGTGTCCTCGTACACCAGGGTGATCGATGACCCGGGCAGGATGTCGTGGAACTGGTTGACCAGGAGCAGCTTCCACAGGCGGTCGAGTTCCGCGGTGGGATAGGCGCCGCGGCCGAGGCGCGCCGCGACCGCACTGAGGAATTCCGCATCGTGCAGGGCGAGCTCGCCCAGACGGTTGCCGCGCTTGGTCGCGGCCTGGCTGGTGTAGGTGCCGCGGTGGAACTCGAAGTACAGCTCGCCCACCATCACCGGACGGTCGGTGCAGTCGCGTTCGAGCAGTTCGAAGAATTCATCAGACGTGCGCATCTGCGTGCGCGGCAGGCCCTGCAGGTCCTGCGCGCGGCGCAGGACCTCGATCATGCGGCGCTGCGGGCCGCCGCCCCCGTCGCCATAGCCGAAGAGCATCAGGCTGTGGCGCGAGCGGTCGTTGTCCTTGTAGTTGCGCGCGTTGTCGCGCAGCTGAGAGACCGTCGCCTCGGCGTTGTAGGTGTCGGCCGGCGGGAAGTGCGCGAGCACCTCGCTGCCGTCGATCCCCTGCCAGGTGAAGGTGTGGTGCTTGGGCTTGTTGAAGTAGTTCCACGACAGCTTCTGGGTGAGGAAGCGCGTGATTCCGGACAGCCGCATCAGCTGCGGCAGCTGGCCGTTGTAGCCGAACACGTCGGGGTTCCAGAATTCGCGGCAGATGGCGCCGAACTCCTGCTTGAAGAAGCGTTGGCCGTAGAGGAACTGCCGCGCGAGCGCCTCGCCCGAGGGCAGGTTGCAGTCGGGCTCGACCCAGCTGCCGCCGACGGGGATGAACTGCTTCGCCGCGACCTTGGCCTTCATGCGCGCATAGAGATCCGGATTCATGCGCTTCATGGCTTCGAACTGCGCCGCCTGCGAGCACGAGAAGCGGTAGTCGCCGTATTCGTCCATGTACGCCAGCGCGCTCGAGAAGGTGCGCATGCACTTGCGCCAGGTCTCCCCGATCGGCCACAGCCACGCGGTGTCGATGTGCGCGTGTCCGATCGCGGACAGCTCGTGCACCACGGTGCCATTCGTGCGCGTGTACAGCTTCTTCAGGATCTCACGACCAGCGGGCCAGGTGCTGCGGTCCTCGGGCTGGCAGGTGTTGGCGAAGCGGTTGAGCTCGTACATCAGCTCGCCGCCCCAGGTCTTGTCGAGATCCTTGGTCTGCTCGTTCTCGAGGTCGACGAGCACGTGGTAGTCGAAATAGAGCTCCCACGCCTCGGGATCGAAGACCACGAGCGAGCACTGGTCGAGGATGAACGGCGGGGTCGACTGGTCGTGGTCGGATCCGCCGCCACCGAAGAGCCGGTTGCAGGCCATCTCGACCTGGCAGTCGATGCGTTCGCCGCCGGCCGCGCGCTTCAGCAGGGTCGCTTCGCGCCGCGTGGCGCCTTTGCCCCAGCCGCTCTCGGAATTCAATCCCTGCAGCGTCTTGCCGGCGACCCACAGCGTGGCTTCGCTGCGCGAATCCCAGCGCAGGTCGACGCGCTTGCCCACCCACTCTTTGGGCACGGTGGCGCTGATCCGGAACCAGTGCGTCGCCCACAGGGGGCCGAACTCCTGTCCGAGCTTGGCCGGTGCATATTCCAGGGACTGCGCCTGATCGTAGGGGACGCGATCGCCCGGAGGCGACACCAGGATCGCGTCGACCGGCCGGGTCTGCGGATAGACCTGCGCCCACAGGCGCTCCGCGAGCTTCTGGATGCGTTGGCGGGTGTAGCCGTGGTGGGCAAGCATGGCGATTCCTGCGGGGGGGACCTGCGAGGGTGGGCGCCTGCACGCGGGTGCAAGGTCACGCCATGCCAAGGGTATGCGCGGAGTGGGCGGCGACCCGCCGTCGTCGCCTTGCGGGTTGTCGAGGCACGGCCGACCGGCGGTGCTGGTCGGCATGGGCGCTGCTAGACTCGCGCAGGAGGCGCCATGGCCGAGACCCGCAGCGAATCAGACGCCATGGGGCCAGTCGCGATTCCCGTCGACCGCCTGTACGGCGCGAGCACTGCGCGCGCCTTGGCCAATTTCCCCATCAGCGGCAGCGGCGTGCCGATCGCGGTCATCCGCGCATTGGCGGCGATCAAGGTCGCCGCAGCGGAGGTCAACTCGGCGCTCGGCCTCCTGCCGCAGGATATCGCGTTGCTGGTGATCGCCGCGGGGACCGAGGTGGTCGACGGCGCGCATGATCGTGAATTCGTGGTCGACGCTTTCCAGACCGGTAGCGGCACCAGCACCAACATGAACGTCAACGAGGTCATCGCCAACCGCGCGGCTCAGCTGGCGCACAAGCCGATCGGACGGCGCGAGCCGGTGCACCCCAACGATCACGTCAATCTCGGGCAATCGTCCAACGATGCGTTCCCCTCAGCGGTGCACATAGCCGCGGCGTGGGCCATCCGCGGACAGCTGGCGCCCGCGTTCACCGCGCTTGCGGAAGCACTCGATCGCAAAGCCCGCGAGTGGGCCGAGGTGGTGAAGATCGGCCGAACCCACTTGCAGGACGCCACGCCGGTGACCCTCGGGCAGGAGTTCGGCGGCTACGCCGAGCAGGCGCGGCGCGCGGTGGCGCGCGCGCTCGCGGCTGCCGATGCGTTGGCCGAACTGCCGTTGGGCGGCACTGCG
>JACCZE010000430.1 GCA_013696105.1 Planctomycetota bacterium
GGAAGGCTCTCCTTCACCTTCGCCTCGAGCCGGATGTTGTCTTCCTTGGGCATCAGAATCGCTTCCCGGATTTCTTGGCTGCCGCGAGGCCGCCATCGTCACCGCCGCCGAGGCCGCGGTATTGGTGTGCCAGGAAGAAAGCCGCCACTTTCTGCATGACGTCGAGCGAGACGCCGACGACGATCATCAGGCCGGTGCCGCCGAGCAGCACCATCGAACTGTTGCCGCTGAGGCCGAAGGCCGCGGTGCCGATCAGCTCTGGAAGGATCGCAATCACCGCGAGGAAAACGGCGCCGACGAAGGTGATGCGCTTGAGGATCGCAGCCAGGTAGTCGACCGTGTTCTTGCCCGGACGGATGCCGCGAACGAAGAATCCAGCTTGCTTGAAGTGGTTGGAGAGGTCGAAGAGGTCGAAGGTCACCGAGATATAGAAGTAGGTGAAGGCGATGATCAGCGCAGCGAACACGTAGCGGTGACCGGGCTCGCCGTACGAGAAGAGCTGATCGAGGCCGATGCCCGAGCCGAATTGGGCGGCGACGAACCCGAGGACGACCATCACCGGCGAGGCGAAGATGACCGGGATGACGTTGGCCTGATTGAGCTTGAGCGGAAGTGTGGTTTGGGCGCCGCCGTAGACCTTGTTGCCCTGGACCCGGCGCTGCTGCTCGAGGTTGATGCGGCGCACGGCCTGGACCACGACCACGATCGCGGCGATGATCACCAGGGCGGCGAGGACGATGCCGAGGAATTTCGGCAGATCGTTCCCGAAGTCGCCCAAGGATCCGGGCAGGTATGCGAGGATGCCGATCATGATGATGATGGAGACGCCATTACCGATGCCGTAGCGGGTGATCTGCTCGGCGATCCATAGGATGAGCATGCTGCCGGTGGTGATCACCAGGATGCTCTGCGCGATGAAGTACGGCACATTGCTGGTCTGAACCAGGACCACGTCATTGGTATGGTAGTGTACCGCGGCCACGGCGGCGATCCCCGCCTGGACGATGCAGATCAGCAGGGTGGCGTAGCGCGTGTACTGATTGATCTTACGGCGGCCGGACTCGCCTTCCTTCTGCAACGCCTTCAACGACGGGATGCTGAAGGTCAGGAGCTGGAAGATGATGCTCGCGCTGATATAGGGCGTGATGCCGAGGCCGAAGATCGACGCGTTCGCGATCGCGCCGCCGTTGAACATGTTGGCGTAGCGCAGCAGCGCACCGAGCCCGTCCGCTTCGCCGCCCTTGCCTTCGACCAGGCTCGCGAGCGCCTTGGCGTCGATTCCGGGAATGGGCACGAACACGCCGAGCCGGTACACCACCACTCCGAGCAGGAAGGTGATGAGGAACCGCCGGGTGAGTTCCCTGACCGGACTTTCGCTGAGGTCTTTGTCGGCCATTCCGTCTGCTTACGCCTGCGCGTCCTTGAGATCGGTCTCGATGACCGTTCCGCCAGCGGCTTCGATGGCGGCCTTGACCGGACCGGAGACGCGGTTGACCGTGATCGAAACCGCGCGATCGACCTTGACCGCGCCTTCAGAGCGACCGCCGACGATCTTCACGCGCGTTTCCGCTTTGATCAGACCTGCCTTGGCCAGCGTCTCGATCGAAAGCTCCTTGCCCTTCACGCGGGTGAGCGCCCGGGCGAGGTCGATGGTCTGGTAGGTGACCTTGTGCTCGTGGTTCGAGAAGCCGCGCTTGGGCAGGCGCATCCAGAACGGGAACTGGCCGCCTTCGAACATCGGTCCACGGTTCTTGCCGCCCGTGCGCGAGCCTTCGCCCTTGGAACCACGGCCGCCGGTCTTGCCGATGCCGCTGCCGAGGCCGCGACCGACGCGGCGACGCTGCTGACGACCGGTGTCGGTGGAGAGGATCTTGTCGAGGCGGCTCACAGTTCGACTCCACGCAGCTGCTGGTACTGGTCCTTGGTGCGCAGCTTGGACAGCGCGTTCAAGGTCGCGCGGATGAGATTCACGGGGTTATGGTTGCCATAGCACTTGGTGAGGATGTCGTGCACGCCGGCCTTCTCGAGCACCGCGCGGACGCTGCGGCCCGCGATGACGCCGGTTCCGGGAGACGCGGGGAGCAGGCGCACCTTGGCGCTGCCGAAGCGGCCTTCGACCTCGTGAGGGATGGTTCCGCCGACGATCGGGTAGGGACGCACATCCTTCTCGCCGTCACGCACGGCCTTGTCGATCGAGCTGGCGACTTCCTTGGCCTTGCCCTTGCCGAAACCGACCTTGCCCTTGCCGTCGCCGAGGACGACGAAGGCTGCGAAGCTGAAGCGCTTGCCGCCCTTGACGACCTTCGCGCAGCGGTTGATCTTGACCACGTCTTCGCTGTAGAGCTTGGAGCGCGACTCGCGCTGCTGGGGGGCGCCGCCACGACGGTCGCCGCCGCCGCGACGATCTCCGCCCTGTCCACCCTGGCCGCCTTGGCCGCCGGGTCCGCCTTGTCCTTGGCCGCCTCCGGGCCCGCTGCGTCTGATAACCATGCGTATGTCCTTGTCGTTTCAGCCGTTCGCCGAACGGCGAAGGTCAAGCCCGCCCGGTTCGGGCGAAGGGGGGAGAAATGTATGCGTAAACCCTAGAATTGCAAACCTTTGCCGCGAGCTCCGTCGGCCAGTGCCTTGAGCCGTCCGCCGTAGCGGCGACCATTGCGATCGAACACCACTTTGGTGACTCCGCCCGCCACGGCCTTGGCCGCGAGGACCTCGCCGATGACCTTGGCGGCCGCCTGCGGCTTGAGTCCCTTGACCTGATCGCGCACGTCCTTGGCGATGGTGCTCGCGGCGAACAGGGTGCGGCCCTGGACGTCGTCGATGATCTGGCCGTAGATGTGGCCTTCGCTGCGGTAGACCGACAGGCGCGGACGCTCGGCATCGCCGAACACGCGCTTGCGGATGCGCAGCTTCTTGGTGGCGATGGCCTGCCGCTTGGCTTTGTTGTTGTCCATGACGGTGTCCGATCCTTACTTTTTGACGCCGGCGGCGCCGGCGGTCGCCGATTTACCGGCCTTCTTGCGCACCACTTCGCCGGCGTAGCGGATGCCTTTGCCCTTGTAGGGCTCGGGCTTGCGCACGGCGCGGATGTTGGCGGCGAGCTGGCCGACGGCGTGCTTGTCCATTCCGGAGATGTTGATGTGCGTCGCATCGGGCAGGGCGACGGTCACGGCATCGGGGATGGCCACGACGATGGTGTTCGCGAAGCCGACGTTCAGGGCGATGTTCTTGCCCTGGACCTGCGCCTTGTAGCCGACGCCGACGATCTCGAGGCTGCGGCTGTAGCCCTTGGTGACGCCCTCGACCATGTTGCGGGCGAGCGCGCGGGTGGTGCCGTGCATCGCGCGCAGGACCTTGGTGTCCTCGGAACGCTCGAAGACCACCTTGTTGTCGGCGACGGTGGCCTTGATGCCGGTGGTGATCGCCAGCTTCAAAGTGCCCTTGGGCCCCTTGACCGACAGCGATTGGCCGTCGACGGTCGCCTGGACACCCTGGGGGAGGTCGAGAGGCAGCTTGCCGATTCTGCTCATATCTGATTCCTCGATTGCTGGGCTATTTGACGGTGCAGAGGACTTCGCCGCCGAGCCGCTTCTTACGGCAGGCGCGATCGGACAGGATGCCCTGGGAAGTCGACACGATCGAGATGCCGAAGCCGCGCAGGACGGGCTTCAGGGCGCCGCGTCCGGAATAGCGGCGATGGCCGGGGGTGCTCATGCGATCGAGGTGGTGGATCACCGATTCGCCGCCGGGGCCGTACTTGAGGCCGACCTGGATGGTCTTCGCGGGCTTGGTGTCCATGACGTCGAAGCGGGTGATGTAGCCCTCTTCCTTGAGCACGGCGCAGATGCCGACCTTGAGGTTCGAGTGCGGGATCGTGACGGTGCCCTTGTTGGCGGCGAGACCGTTGCGGATCACGGTCAGCATGTCGGCGATGGGATCGGTGCAGGACATATGGTTTTCGCTTCGTTTTCCGTATCTGTTCGTTGTCTGGTCTTCAAACCTGAGGCTGTTTAGGGGGCAGAGCCGGAGGCGCGTTCCGGAGGGACGCCGCCTGATGCGGCTCCCCCTACCAAGAAGCTTTGGTGACGCCGGGCAGGACTCCCTGGTGGCCGAGCAGGCGCAGGACGTTGCGGCAGATGCCGAACTTGCGCAGGTAGGCGCGGCTACGACCGGTCATCTGGCAGCGGTTGCGCACGCGGGTGGGCGAGCTGTTGGCGGGCAGCAACGACAGCGCCGCACGGGCCTCCATGCGCTCTTCGAGCGAAAGCTTCAGGTCCTTGGAGCGCGTACGCAGGGCGGCGCGCTTGGACTTGTACTTCTCGCAGATCTTCATGCGCTGGAGATTCTTGTGGATGAGGCTGGTCTTCGCCATGGGACGAGTCCTTACTTCTCTCTGAAGGGCATGTTCAGCGCCTTCAGCAGGTCGAGGGAGATGGCATCGGTCGAATTCTTGATGCAGATCGTGATGTTGAGACCCTGGTTGTGCTCGAGCTTCTCGAGCGAGATCTCGTGGAAGAGCGCCTGCTCGCGCAGACCCATGTTGTAGTTGCCGCGACCATCGAAAGCCTTCGGGCTCAGGCCCCGGAAGTCCTTGATGCGCGGCACGGCCAGGTTGATGAGCTTATCGAGGAACGACCACATGCGCTCGCCGCGCAGGGTGACGTGGCAGCCGATCTTGACGCCGATGCGGCTGCGGAAGTTGGCGACGGCCTTCTTCGCCTTGGTGACCGTCGCGCGCTGGCCGGCGATCATGGTCAGGTGCTCGCTGACGACATTCAGGATCTGGCCGTCGGCAATGGCGCGCCCGACGCCCATCGACAGCGACACCTTCTCAATGCGCGGGCCGGCGAGCTTGTTGGTGATCCCGTGCTTCTTGAGGATCTCGGGAAGGCGCTCGCCATACGTGTCGCGAGTGGTCTTCTGCAGAGTAGTGGTGACTGCCATGTGCTATCCTTGCCTTAAATTCAGTTCTGCCGGCTCAGGCTTTCGCCGGGACCGGAGCGGCCTCGAAGCGGTGATTGCTCTTCTTGGCGACGCGGGTCATGCCCGTCGCGGTGCGCTCGTGGCGGATGCGGGCCGCCTTGTTGGTCGTGGGGTCGAGCAGGGCGAGCTTGCTGATGTGGATCGGGCGCAGGCGCTTGATGCGACCGCCCTCGATGTTCGCCTGCGGATTCGCCTTCACGTGGCGCGTCTCGAAATGCGAGGCGTCGCCGTCGACCAGCGCGCGCTGGTCCATCGGGAACACGCGGATGACCGTGCCGGTCTTGCCGCGGTTGGACCCGCTGAGCACGACGACCTTGTCGCCGGTGCGGACGTGGCATTTCGGCGTCTTCGCCGGCTTGGGATACTTGACCTTGCTGGGCATGGCTCTTCCGTTTCCTCAGACGACTTCGGGGGCGAGGGAGACGATCTTCATGAAATTCCGCGAGCGGAGCTCGCGGGCGACCGGTCCGAAGATGCGCGTTCCGACGGGATTGAGATCCTTGTCGAGCAGCACGACGGCGTTGTTGTCGAAGCGCACGTAACTGCCGTCCTCGCGGCGGATCGGAGCCGCGGTGCGCACGATGACCGCCTTCTGCACGGCCTTCTGCTTCACTTCGCTGGTCGGGATCGCCTTCTTGATGGTGACGACGATCACGTCGCCGACCGAGGCGTAGCGACGATGCGAGCCACCGAGCACCTTGATGCACATCGCGCGCTTGGCGCCGCTGTTGTCGGCTACGTCGAGCCAGGTCTGCATCTGAATCATGGGGAATCCTTCTCTGCGATCACA
Source organism: Planctomycetota bacterium (assembly GCA_013696105.1). Classification (GTDB taxonomy): domain Bacteria; phylum Planctomycetota; class UBA11346; order UBA11346; family UBA11346; genus JACCZE01. Next base: position 5,771 of record JACCZE010000430.1, read on the forward strand.
ATGGGAGGCTTACGGGTCCGTCGGCTCAGACCGCGCGCTCGAGCACCTGCATCAGGCGCCAGCGCTTGGTCTTGGATAGCGGACGCGTCTCGATGATCAGGACCTTGTCGCCCTGTTTGCTGTCGTTCTTCTCGTCATGGACGTGAAACTTCTGCGTGCGCTTGAGGTACTTGCCGTACTGCGGGTGCTGGTAGAGCTCGGTCACTGCGACGGTGCGGGTCTTGTCCATCTTGTCGGACGAGACCACGCCGATCACGCGCTTGCGGTTGCCGCGCGTCTCGTCGGCCTTCTGTTCCTTGGTGTGCGTCGTCATGATTTAGGCTTTCGCTTTGTCGGCGGATGATTTCTTGGCGCGCGCGGGCTTCTTGGCCGCGGCGTCCGAAGCCTTGGCGGGCGCCTGATTGGGCGCGGCGGTCGCGGTCGGAGAGGTCCCCGCGGACTTCTGCGACAGGATGGTCGAGATGCGCGCGATCTGGCGGCGCTGGGCGCGGTACTTCACGCCCATGGTCTTGCCCTCGAGGGCGACGCTGAAGCGGCCCTTGAGCATGCTGTCGCGCAATTCGGCGACCATCCCCTGGAGTTCTTCCGGGGTCTTTTCGCGCAGGGTGTTCTTCTCGGACTTCTTCATGTGGGTCTCAGGCGTGGGCGTCGCGCTTGATCATGCGCGTGCGCAGGGGGAGCTTGAAGGCCTGGCGGCGCAGGGCCTCGCGCGCCATGTCTTCCGTGATGCCGGCGAACTCGAAAAGCACCGTGCCGGCGTGGACGTGCATGCCCCAGTAATTCACCTCGCCCTTGCCCGAGCCCATGCGGCTTTCGGGAGGATGCTTGGTGTACGGGATGTGCGGGAACACGCGGATCCACATCTTGCCGACGCGACCGAGGTAGTGGCCGGCGGTGACGCGGGCGGCCTCGATATGCTTCGCGGAGATCTCGCCGCTCTGCAGCACCTGGATGCCGTAGTCGCCGAACGCAAGCGTGTTGCCGCTCGATGCGGTGTGGTTCATGCGGAAGCCGCGCGTGTGCTGCTTGCGGTACTTGACGCGTGAGGGGATGAGTGGCATGGCGGTTACCTAGTATCTCGTTCAGGCTTCGGCGGCTTGGCGGATGTCGCTGTACTTGCCGTGGTTGACCCAGCAGCGCACGCCGATGACGCCGTAATTGGTCTTCGCGATGGCGTAGCCGTAGTCGATCTTCGTGTTCAGGCTGTTGAGGGGCACGCTGCCCTGCATGTCGTGCTCGACGCGCGCGATCTCGGCGCCGCCGAGGCGGCCGGAGATCTTCACGTTGCAGCCCTTGGCGCCATCACGCATCGCGTTCTCGACCGCGCGCTTCATCGCGCGGCGGAACGAACCGCGGCGGACGAGCTGCTCGGCGACGTTCTCGGCCACCAGCTGGGCGGAGATGTCGGGCTTGCGCACTTCCTGGATGTTGACCTTGACGCCCGTCTGGGTGATGCCTTCGAGGATCTTGGTCAGCGAATCGATCTCGGCGCCGCGCTTGCCGATGATCACGCCCGGACGGCCGGCGTGCAGGGTGATCATCACGCGATCGGCCTTGCGCTCGACCTGGATCTTCTCGATCGCGGCGGAGGCGAAGCGATCCTTGAGGTACTCGCGGATCTTGTAGTCCTGGACGACCAGCTGCGAGTAGCGCTTGCCCTTCGCGTACCACGTCGAGCGGTGAGGCTCGGTGATGCCGATGCGGAAACCGAGGGGATTGATCTTGTGGCCCATGGTCTAGCGACTCCCGGCGATCTTGGCCACGGCGATGGTGATGTGGCTGCAGCGCTTGTAGCGGCTCGCGGCGCGGCCCTTGGCCTGGCAGCGGAAGCGCTTGATGGTGAAGCCGCTGTCGACGCGTGCGTCGACGACAGTGAGATCCATCGGGTCGACGCCGCCGACGGCAGCGGCGTTGGCGACGGCGCTCTCGAGCACCTTCTTCATCATGACGCTGCCGCGGCGCGCCTGGAACGAAAGCATGTTGAGGGCGTCCTCGACGCGCTTGCCGCGGATGAGGCCGGCGCTGAGCCGGGCCTTCCGTGGACTGATGCGCGCATTGCGCGAGATAGCGTGGAATCGGTTATCGCTCATGGTGCCGGCGCCGCTCCTTCCTTGACCTTCTTCTCGCCACCGTGGCCGCGGAAGGTGCGCGTGACCGAGAACTCGCCGAGCTTGTGCCCGACCATGTTGTCGGTGATGAATACCTGGGTGAAATTCTTGCCGTTGTGCACCGAGAACGTGTGCCCGATGAAGTCGGGCACGACCGTGCAGGCACGGGCCCATGTCTTGATCGGCTGACGGGCGCCGGAGACCTTCTGCTTCTCGACCTTCGAGAGGAGCTTCAGGTCGAGATACGGACCTTTGCGGGATGAGCGGCTCATGTCTTACTTCGCCTGGTTGAAGGTCTTGCCGTCGCGGCGGCGGATGATGAAGATATTGTTGCGGTTCTTGCGCGTGCGCGTCTTGAGGCCGTCGACCAAACCCCACGGCGAGCAGTGCTGACGTCCACCGTTGGTGTGGCCTTCACCACCGCCCAGCGGATGCGCGATCGGGTTCATGGCGTTGCCACGCACGGTCGGGCGGATGCCCAGCCAGCGCGAGCGCCCTGCCTTGCCGATGTTGCGGATGTTGGCGTCCGCATTGCCGATCATGCCGATGGTCGCACGGCAGCGCGCATGCACGCGGCGCAGTTCGCCCGAGGGCATGGCGAGGATCGCGTAGTCGCCATCGATGGCCATCAGGCGCGCGAAGGTGCCGGCGGCGCGAGCGAGCTGTCCGCCCTTGCCGGGCTGCAGTTCGACGTTGTGGACTTCGAGGCCTTGCGGGATGTAGCGCAACTCCATGGCGTTGCCGGCGACCGGCTCGCCCGCGGCGCTGAAGCTCTGGACCTTGGTGCCGACACCAAGGCCCTTGGCGCCGAGGATATAGCCCTTGGAGCCGTCGCTGTACTGCACCAGCGCGATGCGGCAGTTGCGGTTGGGGTCGTATTCGATCGCCGAGATGACGCCGGAGATGTCGATCTTCTCGCGCTTGAAATCGATCAGGCGGTATTGGCGATCGTGACGGCCGCCCTTGTGGCGGACCGTGATCCGTCCCTGATTGTTGCGGCCGGCGTGGTACTTCAAACGCACGACCAGCGACTTCTCGGGCGAGGTCTTGGTGACCTCGGCGAAATCGGGGATGGTCGCGAAGCGGGCACCGGCGGACGACGAACTCAGCTTGCGGTATGGCATGTCAGACTCCCTCGATCTTCTGGCCGTCGACCAGGCGAATGATGGCCTTCTTCCAGGCGGGCGTCATGCCCGGCAGCTTGGTGCGCATGCGGCGATATTTGCCGCGGCAGTTCATGGTGTTCACGGCGACGACCTTGACCTTGAAGAGGGTCTCGACCGCCTCCTTGATCTGCGTCTTGTTCGCCTTCGGGTGGACCTCGAAGGTGTACGAGCCAAGCTTGTTCTGCAGGTGCACCGATTTCTCGGTCACGAGCGGGCGTTTGACGATCTCGTAGGGATTCATGCGAGCTCCTTCACCAGCGCATCGAGCGCGCCCTTGGTGAAGATCAGGTTGGCGTGCTTGAGGACCGCGCCGGCATTGAGGTTGCGGCGCTCGGACACGGTGACTTTCTCGAGATTGCGGGCCGACAGCCAGAGATTCGGCTGGTTGTCCTCGCTCACGAGCAGCGCGCCTTTGCCGGCGAGGCCGATCTTGGCGAGGAACTTCGCAACCTTGGCGGTCTTCGGCTTGTCGAGCTTCTCGAGGCCCTGGACCGCGCAGATCTTGCCCTGCTCGAGCTGCCAACGCACCGACGACATGAGCGCGGCGTGCCGGCTGCTGTCGGGCAGCTGATAGGAATAATCGCGCGGGTTCGGTCCATGGGCGCGACCACCGCCGACCCATTGCGGCGAGCGGGTGGAGCCCTGGCGGGCGCGGCCCGTGCCCTTCTGGCGCCACGGCTTCTTGCCGCCGCCGGCGACTTCGCCACGGTCCTTGGTCTTGTGCGTTCCCTGGCGCAGGCTGGCGAGGTGCGCGATGAGCGCCTCTTTCAGCAGGCCGGAGCGGACAGCCTTGTCGAGCTTGGTCGGATCGAGATCGAGTTCGCCAGCCTTGGCTCCGTCGACAGTGAAAATCGTGATAGTGGCCATGGCGGACTCCTTACGACGCCTGCTTGATGGCGACCAGGCCGCCCGTGGGTCCGGGGATGGCCCCGCGGACGACGACCAGGTGCTGCTCGGTGTCGATGGAAACGATCTTGAGATTCTTGATGGTGACCTGCTCGTTGCCCCAGCGGCCAGCCATGCGCTTGCCCTTGAAGACGCGGCCCGGATCCATGCGGCAGCCGATCGAGCCCGGCGTGCGGTGACCCATCGCGCCGTGCGTCATCTTGTGGCCGCCGAAATTGTGGCGCTTCACCACGCCCGCGAAGCCGCGGCCCTTGGACTGGCCGATGACGTCGATGAGCTTTGCCTTGTCGAGCAGCGCAACGGTGAGCTTGGCTCCAGCCTTGGCCAGATCCGAGCCGCCGGGCGCGACGGGGATCTCGCGCAGGAAGTGGCGCGGCGCGACATCGGCCTTCTTGTATTCGCCAGCGAGCGCCTTGTTCGGCTTGCGCTTCTTGCCGCCGACCGCGACCTTGATCGCGTCGTGGCCGTGCTTGTCGAGCGTCTTCACTTCGACGACTTCGTTGGGCAGGACCTGGATGACGGTCACGGGCACGACGATGTCGCCATCGAAGATGCGCGTCATGCCGACCTTGGTGCCGTAGAGGATGTTCGCGGGCTTGGTGTTCACCGCGGAGGATTGGGCGACGGCCCTGGTGCCAGTGGTCATGGCTTACCTCACCGTCTGCTTGATGGTGATGTCGACGCCAGCGGGGACGTCGACCTTCGAGAAGACGTCGTTCGTCTTCGCCGTCGGCTCGAGGATCTCGATGATGCGCGCGTGGGTGCGCAGCTCGAACTGTTCGCGCGACTTCTTGTCGATGTGCGGAGAGCGCTGGACGGTGAAGCGCTCGATCTTGGTCGGCATCGGCACGGGGCCGGCGACCTTGGCACCCGTACGCTTCGCCGTATCGACGATGTCCTGGGCGGCCTTGTCGAGGATACGATGATCGTACGCCTCAAGACGGATCTTGATTTTTTCTTTCACGATGACTCCCACGACGCCTGGTGCGTCGAGTCAGCTGTTCGCGATCCCGGAAGCGGATGGCGAGGGAAGCTGCGGTGGGCCCGGGTGACCTGGTCGCTCGCTACCGGCTACGGCCTTGAGGGCTATGCCGGGATGCAACCTCGCTCCTGGGACGGGCTTGTGTCACAGGAGCGGCCCCTAGAGGTCCGGGTCTCACGACGCCGGACATGGGTGGAGGGGCGAAGGGTACGAAGAGCGCCCAGAGCGCAAGATGATTTTCGCGCGTTTTTCCGGCGATCCGTCCCGACCGTGCTGCGAGGCCCCTGGTGGCGGCGCACAAGGTTCGGCTTCGGACACTGCGCTGTTCCCCTGCGGATGCGGATAATCGATCGATGCGTCGATGCAGACGCACTACCTCGGAGGCTCCATGACCCCAGCACCCCGCACCCCTGCGTTCCCGTCCCGCGCCGGAGGCGTCATCTCCGGACTGCTGGTCTTCATCGTCATCGTCGGCGCCATCGTCGCCGGCTACTGGTGGTTCAACGACGGAGCCTCCGAAAAGGCGTACCAGAACGTCAACGTCCGGAGCCCGGTGCAGGAATCGATCCTGCCGGACCGCGACCGCTGGCAGTGGTCGCCCGACGGCGGACTGCAGCAACCGTCGACGACGTCCTCGGGCACGTCCTCGCCAGCGGACACCTCGGCATCCGACACACTGCGTACGAATGGCCGCTGAGGCCGCTCTGGGCTGAGGCCTCAGCCCGGAGGAGATAGCGGCGCGGCCTGAGGAGCTAGCAGCGACGCCTGAGGGCTTGCACCATGAGGAGGGTCGACAACCTCGCCCCTCCCCATGGTCCGGCGCCCAGCAATCCTCGTCCCTGCCCGATCCGTCCTGGTGCACGCGACGACGCTCACTCGTGAGCGTCGGTCGTGAGCGCACCGCGTCGTCTTCTGGTCACGTCGGCGCTGCCGTACGTCAACGGCCATATCCACATCGGCCATCTGGTCGAATACCTGCAGACCGACATCTGGGTGCGCTTCCAGCGCCTGGTCGGCAACCAGTGCGCCTATATCTGCGCCGACGACACCCACGGCACCGCGACGATGATCCGTGCGCGCCAGGAAAGCCGCTCCGAGGCCGATATCATCCGCGAGATGTCCAAGGCGCATCAGGACGACTTCGCCGCGTTCGATATCCGTTTCGATCATTACGGCTCCACCGACAGCGCATCCAACCGCACGCTGGTCGGGGAATTCTGGTCGGCGCTGCGCGCGTCCGGCCGTGTCGCCGAGAAGGAGGTCACGCAGCTCTACGATCCCAAGGCCGGGACTTTCCTCGCCGACCGCTTCGTACGCGGAACCTGTCCGAAGTGCGGAGCGGCGGATCAGCCCGGGGACAACTGCGACAAGTGCTCGGCGACGTACGCGCCGACGGATCTGAAGGACGCGGTGAGCACCCTGTCGGGTGCGAAGCCCGAACTGCGCTCGGCGAAGCACTACTTCGTGCGGCTCGAACTGTTCCGCGCCTTCCTCGAGACCTGGGTCCACTCGGGAACGCTCCAGCCCGAGATCGCGAAGTGGCTGCAGAACACCTTCCTCACCGATGAATTGCGCGATTGGGACGTCAGCCGCCCGGCGCCGTACTTCGGCTTCGAGATCCCGGACGCGCCGGGAAACTACTTCTACGTCTGGCTCGATGCCCCGATCGGCTACATCGCTGCGACCAAGGACTGGTGCGATGCGCAACGTGACGATGTGGCGCGCTGGTGGAAGGACCCCGCCTGCGAGGTCCACCACTTCATCGGCAAGGACATCGCGTACTTCCACACCCTGTTCTGGCCGGCGATGCTCTCGGCGACCGCGTACTCGCTGCCCAAGCAGGTGCACATCCACGGCTTCCTCACCGTCGACGGCGAGAAGATGTCCAAGAGCAAGGGCACCTTCGTGCGCGCGCGCACCTACCTCGACCACCTGGATCCCGCCTTCCTGCGCTATTTCTACGCCTCGAAGCTGACGCAGAAGGCCGAGGACCTGGACCTCAACCTCGAAGAATTCGCGGCCAAGGTGAACAGCGATCTCGTCGGCAAGGTGGTGAACCTCGCCAGCCGCACCGCGCGCTTCATACCCGCGATCGCGGCCGCCTACCCGGACGATGGCGGCCTGTTCGCTGCGGGCGCCGCGGAATCGGCAGCCATCGCCCAGGCTTATGACGATGGGGATTTCAACCAGGCGATGCGCCGCGTGATGGCCCTGGCCGATCGCGCGAACGAGTACGTCGAGCACGTGGCTCCATGGGCGCTGAAGAAGGCGGCCGCCACGGATCCCGCTGCCGCCACGCGCCTGGAGAACGCCTGCACCGTGGCGCTCAATCTCTTCCGCCAGCTCGCCGTGTATCTCGCTCCCGTGCTGCCTCGTCTGGCCGAACAGGCCGGAACGCTGCTCGGCGCGCCGATCACGGCTTGGAGCGACGCGCAGCGACCGCTGACCGGGCATGCGATAGGAAACTTCGCACGCATGCTCGACCGTGTCGACCCCGCGAAAGTCGCGGCGATGGTGGCAGCGAGCGCGCAGGCGGAGCCCGCAGCGCCAGCCAAAGTCCCTGCGGCAACGACCTCGACTGCGGTGCCGATCACCGTCCCCGCACACGAGGTCGAGCTGACCGTCCCACTCGAGGAGGTCGAAGCCGAGACGGATTCGCAGGCGTTGCGCGAGGAGCCGCTCGCCGAAACCATCGACTTCGCGGCGTTCTCGCAGGTGGATCTGCGCGTCGCCGAGGTCCTCACGGCCGAGGACGTCCCCAAGGCCAAGAAGATCATCAAGCTCACGCTGGGCCTGGGGGGCAGCGAACGGCGCGTGGTCTTCGCCGGGATCAAGTCGGCCTACAAGCCCGAGCAGCTCGTTGGCCGGCTGATCGTGTTCGTCGCCAACCTCGAGCCGCGGAAGATGTCCTTCGGGATTTCCGAAGGCATGGCGCTGGCCGCCGGCCTGGGCGAACAGGACATCTTCCTGCTCAGTCCGGACAGCGGGGCCAAGCCGGGCATGCGCATTCATTAGGCCGGCGCAGCCTCGGCGGGCCGACCGTTGTCGAACCACGCCCTCTCGGACCGTGAAGCGCCCTCGCCGTCGATATACTGCAGCGTCGTGGAACCCAGCGATCATCCGGTACGCCATGTCCTGGTCGTCGACGATAACGTCGGCGATTTCGTCCTCCTGCGCGAGGCGTTCCGCAGCATGGCCTCCGAGGTCGTGCTCCACCATGTCCCCGATGCTCCCTCGGCGCTGGCATTCCTGGAACATCCTGGTCCCGACGCACCCCTTCCGAATCTCGTGCTGATCGATCTCGGCCTCCCCCCTCCGGGCGGAAAGGCCATCCTTCAGCACCTGCACCGCAGCCATATCCGCATCCCGGCCGTGGTCTTGACGGGATCGACGCGACGCGTCGACCGCGACGACTGTCTGCACCTCGGAGCGGTGCATTATGCGGTCAAGCCGAGCTACTTCGGCGATTATCTCGCGCTGGTCGAGTTCATGTCGCGCTATCTGCGCCATCGTGAAGCCAATCATCCGCACGATACCCCGACCCCGACCGGCACCGCCATCCTTGGCGTCTGAGTGTCGCGCACACGGTGCGCATGCTCAATGTCGGGCCCGTGGACGCTTCCCACTGCGACAACGGCCGATCAGCTGAGCCTGCGAGCTTCGGACCGCATTCCGATGCCGCCCGCACATCCACCGGGAAGGAAACCGATGTCATCGACCCGCATCGAAGAGATCCAGCGTGCGTTCAATTACGATGCCTGGGCGAATGCGCGCCTGCGCTCGTGCCTGGCAGCGACGGATGGCGATGAACGTGAACTCGCACTCTGGAACCATCTGGCGGCCTCGAAGCGGATCTGGCTGGCACGCGTGTTGGGTGAGGACGTCGATGGCCAGGTGGTATGGCCGACGCTGACCGTGTCCGTCGCCGACGGCACGCTCGCCGACGCCGAAACCGGCTGGAGGTCCTTCCTGGCGGACCTTCCTGAGAGCGAACTCTCACGCGTCGTCACGTTCCACAACACGCTCGGCGAACCGCAGGCAGACGCACTAGCGGACATCCTGCACCACGTTCCCCTGCACAGCGCCCATCACCGCGGCCAGCTGGCCGCGCTCGCACGCTCCGCCGGAACGCCCATCGCGTCGTTCGACTTCATCCTCTTCGCACGCGAGCAGAACAAACCGCCCGGGGACAGCCGCAAGCTTCCGGTGTCGACTGGCCGCGCGCGCATCCCTGCAGCGCGCATCCCTTAGCATCACGACATCACGAAAGCCCGGCGCGACCTGCGGTCGCTATTTTTCCGGATCCGTGATTGCGACTTTCGACAAGCAGACTGCTGTTTTTCAGCAGTCTGCTGAAGCTCGGCGAGCGAGCGCAGCGATCACTTCTTCTTGGGATCCGGCTTGGTCGCCGCCTCGAGCGCCTTCGACTTGTCCGCAAGTTGGGTCTCGAGATCGACGATACGTTTGTCGAAATCCGACTTCTGGTTCTGAGCGTCGACCTTCAGCTTCGCGGCTTCCGCGGAGGCAGCCTCGAGCTCGCCGGTCAGGGTAACCACCTTCGCCTCGCTCTTGTCGGCGCGCTGATTCGCCTCGTCGAGCTTCTTCTTCAGTCCGTCGCGGTCCTTCTGGGTCTGCTCGAGTTCGGTCTGGACCTGGGTCAGGGAGGCGTTCGTGCCTTGCAGTTTCACCAGCAGCACCGCCGAGACGATCAGCGCGATGACCAGCACCGCGCCCAGGACCATGGGAAGGAATTTCGCCATACCCGACGGACGCGCCGTCGCGTCTTCGGAGTCCGGGCGGGACTGACGCGCGGATGACGGCGCCGCCTTGCGCGCAGGAGCCGGACGGGTCGGGGCGTCGTCATCATCGGAGACTGCATCGGTGGTCGAAATAGTGGGCGCCGGAGCGGGCGTCGGCCTCTTCGCAGGGGTCTTGGCAGGGGTCTTGGCAGCCGGCTTCTCGGGCGCTTTGGCAGCGGGCTTCTCGACCGGCCGCTCTGCAGCGGCGGCTGGCAGGTGGGTGCTCGATCCGCGGCGCTTGATGACGCCCTTCTTGCCCTCGCGCGCCTCGCCCGACGGTTTCGTCTCGCCGAGGTCGCCGAGCAGATCGTCTCCGCTCGGCTCTGCGTCGGCGTCGGCGAACGGCGATGACGCGGCCGGGGCGGAAGCTGTCGGAGCCGACAACTCGTCGAGCGATATCTCGCCGCTCGGCTTCTTGCTGGAGGCCTGGGGATTGGCCGTGAGTTTCGCGGCGGCCGGAGCCGCCGGGGGAGCAGCGAATTCGCCGCTGGGCCGTTTCGCTGCCGATGCGGTCGGGGCCGCGAACTCGCCGCTCGGTCGCTTGGCCTGATTGGATGCGGGCTTGGCGATCTCCCCGCTGGGCCGCTTCTTCGCATCCGAACCTTTGGCCATGTCGACCCGGCTGATGCTGACGGTATTCCCGGTGGCGGCCTCGACGGCATCGGACAAGGGAACGGTCGCGGCGACCTGGCACTTCGGACACTTGATGGTGGTGCCGGCGTACTTGGCGGGAAGCCGGGCGCGCATCTTGCACGCCGGGCAGGTGAACAGGATCTTGTCGCTGAAATCGACCTGCGCGGCGCTGGTCTTGGCGGTCTCCTGGGGCGCGAGTCCGGGATCGCCGATCGGTGCGGGAGACGACAGGGCGGGAGTGCCGAACGCGGGAGTCGCGGTGGCGACCTTGCTGATCGTCACCGTTCCCCCGGTCGAGGGCGTGGTCGATGGCGAGCCGCCCATGGGCAACGACTGCATCGCGTTGCATTTCGGGCAGTGGATGCTCGTTCCCGCGTAGGTTGACGGGATGCGTGCGCGGTACGCGCAGGTCGTGCAGCTGAACAGGACCGTATTCTTGAGATCGGAGCCGCTGGGCATCGCCTGGCCGACCGGCGTTGCCGGGACCGCCAGCGCGTTGAGCGATCCGGGCAGCGGAGTGCGGGTCACCACGTTCTGCTGCGCCGGCGTGTTCAACGGCTGCTTGGCCTGTTCGACCGTGAATGGCAAGGGCGTGGTCGCGACGCGGGTGATCGACACGGTCTTGCCGGTGGTTTCGGCGGCCTTGTCGGTGGGCTTCTCGACCATCTGCGCGGTGTTGCAGCCCGGGCAGCGGATCGACATGCCCAGGTAATGGCCGGGGATCTTCGCGCGGTAGCCGCACGAGGGGCAGTTGAAGAGGATCTTGCCGGTGGCGTCCATAAGATTCCCGGATGCTTCCATGGCGCCAGCATGAGGCCGCCCGTGGTGCTGGATATCCTGATCCAGCACCATCCGGATCCAGTAGATCATATGCCCCTCTCCACCCGGTGGCGGGTGCGCGATTCTCCCCCAGCCAAAGCCCGTAGGGTGCCGGTATGGAGCCCTCCTGCGGTCTCGGTGGCGATGAGCGTACGTCCTCCCCGGCCTGTGGGATCGGGGTCCCGGCAGAGTCGCCGCAGAAGCGCCCCCCCTCGCGCCTTGGCGAGCGCGTCACCGGCCTCGCAGCGACGATCTGCGGTGTCGATCTGCGCAGCCTCGCCTTGTTCCGCATCGGACTGGCCGTGCTCCTCCTGTGCGATCTCTGGTTCCGAGTCGGGAGCCTGTCGGTCTTCTACACCGATCAGGGCGTGCTTCCGCGGATCGATCAGCCGATCGCCGATCCCAATGCCGCCTGGCATGTCTCGCTGCACCTCGCGAACGGGTCGGCCGTCTGGCAGGCGGCGTTATTCGCCATCGCCGCGGGATTCGCGTTCATGCTGCTGGCCGGATGGCGGACGCGGCTGGCGACGATCTGCTCGTGGGTCCTGCTGCTGTCGTTGCATGCGCGCAATCCGCAGGTCCTGCAGGGCGGCGACGTCCTGCTGCGGTGCCTGTTGTTCTGGGCGATGTTCCTGCCGCTGGGCGCGGTGTTCTCGGTCGATCGGGCCCGCGCGGCGCTGCGCGATGAACCACCGCCGACCACCTGGCGTTTCGCCTCGGTCGCGAGCGCGGCGCTGCTGCTGCAGGTCGCCTTCGTCTACTGGTTCAGCTCGGCGCTGAAGACCGATGCCGATTGGCTCACGGATCGCACTGCCGTGTTCTACGCGCTGAGCATCGAGCAGCTGTCGACGCCGCTGGGACAATGGTTGCTGAATTTCCCGGAATTCCTCCGCGCGCTCACCGCCGGGACCATGGTGCAGGAGGCGTACGGTCCGTATGTGGCCTTCGTTCCCGGGCTCCTGGCCGGGTTCTGGTCGCTGCGGCTGGCCGGGCAGGTGACGGAGTGGTCGCGGCTCCTGGTGGTGGTCGCGTTCGTCGGCTTCCACCTTGGCCTGGCGGCGACGATGGAGCTCGGTCCGTTCCCGTACATCTGCTGGGTCGCATGGATCCCCTTCCTGCCCGCGCTGTTCTGGGACGGACTGGCCCGCCGGCGCAGGAAGCGCGACCCGGTGCAGATCTGGTACGATGGCGATTGCGGATTCTGCAAGGCGATGGCCCGCCTGCTGGAGACCTTCCTGCTGATCCCCGCGATCGCGAGCCGGCCGTGCCAGGACGATCCGACGATCCACGCCGACATGATCGCCCAGGATTCCTGGGTGGTGGTCGGAGCCGACGGCGTACGTCGCTACCGTTTCGATGGGTTGGTGTTCGTACTCGCGCATTCGCCGTGGCTCGGATGGCTGGCGCACGTGCTGGCACTGGGCCCGATCACCTCGCTCGGGACGCGGGCCTACCGGTGGATCGCGCGTCATCGCTCGCAAGCGGCGCGACTACTCTTCTTCATGAGAGGCTCTCCGTCGCGCAATCCGAAGCACGGTCACATGCTCGCGGATGCGACGTGCGCGTTCTTGCTGTGCTACGTTCTGCTGTGGAACATCCGCTCGCTCCACGCCAACAGCGATTTCAACCTCTGGTCCGAGCGCTGGTTCCCGGTGCAGGAGAACTGGATCCTGGTCGTTCCCGGCCTGGATCAGTATTGGAGCATGTTCTCGCCCAGGCCGCTACGCGATGATGGCTGGTATGTCGCCGAGGCGACGCTGCAGGATGGCTCGAAGGTCGATCTGCTCTCCGGCCTGTCGCCGAGCGATGCCAAGCCGAGACGGCTGTCCGCGCAGTACCCCAACGAGCGCTGGCGCAAATACCTGATGAACCTGTCGGGAGCCGACTTCGCGCCGCGCTTCCGCCAGCACTACGCGCGCTGGCTGTGCGACCGCTGGAACGCCGCGCACGAGGGTGGCGAGCACGCTGGTTCGCTCGACCTGTACTTCTGGAAGAAGACCAACCGCTTCGGTCAGGAGCCGCTGCTACAAAAAGAGCTGCTGGCGCACTACCCGCTGCAGTGACCGCTTGCGCCGCTCAGCTGTCCACGCGCTCGTGCCAGCATCCGCCCGCACGCGGGATCAGCACGCGCGGAACATCCGCGAGCGAGTCGGCCCGATTGACGACCAGCAGGTGCTCCCCCGGCGGCGGATCGACGCCGATCAGCACCACCCCCGCGAGCCCGGCGGATTCCGCTGCAGGGATCGCGCCGGCATCCCCGCAGACCAGCCAGCTGGTCGCGGTCGCGGCTCCGGCGGCGGCGGCCGCAGCGAGGAGCCGTTTCGCGCTCCACGGCTTGGCCTGGTCGAGCACTGCTGCGGGGACGATGCTCCGGGCGGCCAGCGCAACGGTGATCGCATCGCGGCGCGCGACATCGGCTGAGCCGAGGATCACGATCGCGACCCCGGCAACCTGCATCCGTGCGAGCACGGCCATGCCGGATGGGTCCAGTGCCGAAGGCACGTCGACGAATGCGGAATCCGATTCTATGAACAGCGCGCTGCGTGGAGCCATGTCCCGAGTGTGGCGCGGGAAGGCGTCAATACAGCGGGTGAGGCGTGGGGTCGACCTGGAAATCCTCCAGGTCGATGGCGCGTTGCGCATCCTCGACCCGGAGCACGGGCACCCCCCCATGATACGCGGCCCACGAGCTGAACGAACTGGGCGGCCCGACGATGAAATCGCAGCGCGAGAGCGCCTGCAGATCGGACACCAGGTGGCCGGGACCGCGCCGCCAGACGAAGCCCGCGAAATCGTCATCGGCGTGCACCGCGTTGGAGCACACCAGGAAGGCCACGGTGCGCGGGGCCAGCGCGCGGCGGATCTCGGTCATGAAGCGCACGTAGGTCGAGACCGGAAAGAAGAACCGGCCGCCCAGGTGTTGGCGGTAGTCCCCATGCCGGATGTGCACGCCGACCACCACCGCGCAGGCGCGGCGCAGCTCCGCCACGGCGGCATCGCCCTCGGCGCGCCATGGCTGCGCCGGTTGCAGGAAGGTGCGGATGAACGCGTCATGGCGGCGGTACCAGCCATGGTGGCGGAAATGATAGCCTTGGAGGATGAGCAGCCGGCAGCGGGGCCCTGCCGCATCGAGCACGTCGCGCAGATCCAGCGGCACCTCGTTGCGCGCGCGCGCCATCGCGATCGTGCCCAGCGACGCGTGTCGCAGCAGCTTCGCGCTTTGCCAGGCCACGCGCGCCAGCGCATAGCCGAGCTGACGCTCCGCCATCGGGATCCCCTGCCGGGACGCCCGTGGTTCGTCCATGCGCCACAGCGACCCCGACGGACCGGTGAAGAATGGCGCGTACTCGCAGAACGACGGATTCAGCAGGCGGAATCCGCGCTCGCGCGCCGCGGCCAGGCAGTGCGCGAAGACGGTCAGCCGGTTGCCGAGCTGGCCGGTCTTCTTCGACAGCAGCAGGTATCGGCTCAATGCCCAGGCTCCGCGTCCACAGCCGGATCGCTCGCCATCGCCAGCGCGGTGACCATGTCCAGGGACAATGACAGCGCGACGACGACGCCGGCGACGCCGTCCAGGAAGCCGAGCTTGAAGACGTAGCTGCGCAGGAATCCCCACAACGCGCGCGCCGCGAGGCGGGTCGCGCCAGAGCGCCGTCCCTCGGCCCGGTAACGGGCCGCCTTGGCCCGCGCGTACGATCCCATGCGCTCGAAGACATCGGCGTAATCGCGGAAGCTGTAATGGTGCAGCGCACCCGGTAGCGTCGCCACCGCGCCGGCGGTCCGCACCGACTCGTGCACCGCATCGTCGCCGAAGCGCGCGCAGGTGCGGTTGAACAGGCGCAGGCTGTAGTCGGGCGTCCAGACGCCGTGGCGCACCTCGCGCGCGCCGATGTAGGTGCGGCGGCGGATGCGCCAGGCGCGCGTGGGGTCCGACCGGTCGGTTCCGGTGAGAGAGGCGAGCGCGGCGATGCCCTCGGCGTCGAGCACCTCGTCGTCGTCGATGACCAGCACCCAGTCATTGCGCGCGAGCGCGACCGCGCGCTGCTTCTGCTTGCCGTAGCCGAGGAAATCCTGGTGCTCGATGCGTGCGCCATGGGCGCGTGCGATCTCGAGCGTGCGGTCGGTCGATCCGGAATCGAGGACGAGGATCTCGTCGCAGCTCGCGAGCGCCGCGAGCACGCGATCGAGGTGACGCTCGCCGTCGCGTACGATCAGCACCGCAGAGATGGGGATCTTCCCGGCCGCACTCATACCGCTGCTCCCAGGATGCGTCCGTACAGCGTCTCGTACGCCGCGACCATGCGTTCGGCCCCGAAGCGCTCGGCCGCCTTGGCCTGCGCGCGCGCGCCC
>JACCZE010000432.1 GCA_013696105.1 Planctomycetota bacterium
GCGATCGCCTGCGCGCTCGCCAGTACCGGCCGCCGCAGGGGCTGAATCCGCGCTACTGCTCGCCGCCGTGGGCGACCGCCACGCGTTCGCCTGCGGGCTGGCCGATTCCCGTGAGCAGCTCGTCGAACCACGCCGTCGCGACATCGAACGGCTTGCCGCCCTTGATGCGCGGGAATTCGATCGCCCGCAGCACGCCGCCACGCTCCTCATCGTGGCCGATGACCCCGGATTCTCCACGCAGCGCGCAGTCGACCGCGAGATCGACCATGCTCTTGATCAGGCGCAGATCCTCGGAGTTGGCGGCTGCGGCGCGCGCGAAGTAGCCGCTCTTCTGCACCAGCGTCTTCTCGGCTCCGAGCAGTTTCGCGAACTGCTTCGAGAACCAGCCGCCGACGTTCACCTTGTCCAGGCGCACGTGGCCGAACGCGTCCTTCTCGACCGCTTCGCCGCGCGACTGCATCTCGGCGACGATGGTCTCGACGCCCGCGCCTTCGGCGATGAAGATGTTCACGCAATCCTTGCGATCCATCACCTGCTTCAGGCGCTTCGCCTCGGCGGCGATGTCCAAGCGCATCTCGGGGATGTAGACCGCGTCGATGTCCTTGTGGTCGCGGCTGAAGTTGAATCCCGGCACGAACTGCTGATGCATGAGGCGCGCCCGGTATTCACGCGCGGTCGCGGCGGTGAGCCAGCCGCAATTGCGACCCATGACCTCGTGGATGATGAGCATGCGCGGATTCGCCGACTGCTCGCTGACCACGTTCTCGAAATAGCGCGCCCCCTCCTCGGCGGCGGTCCAGGCGCCGAGGGATTGGCGGATCGGGATCACGTCGTTGTCGATGGTCTTGGGCAGGCCGACCACGGTGAGCTGATAGCCGTTGGTCGCGAGGAATTTCGCGAGATCCGCGGCGGTGGTGTTGGTGTCGTCGCCGCCGATGGTGTGCAGGATCGTGATCCCATCGCGCGTCAATTGTTCGGCCGCGGCCTTCAAGGGATCCTGACCGGGCTGGACCAGGCCGCGCTTCTCGCAATCAGCGGCGTTGGTGAGCTTGACGCGGCTGTTGCCCAGGGGCGACCCGCCGTGGCGGTGCAGGATGCCGGCCTGCGCACGGACCTCGGCGGTGGCGTCGACGCTCTGCCCTTGGAGCAGGCCCTTGTAGCCGCCGAGGTATCCGATGATCGGGATCTCGGGACGCAGGTCGCTGTAGCGTTCGATCAGCCCGCCGACCGCCGATGACAGGCACGGGGCCAGGCCCCCCGCGGTCAACATCGCGACTTTATGCGGTTTCTTCTGATGTTCGGTGCTCTGCGGCATGTCGATCCCCCGGGTTCGGGGTCATAGCCGGACAGCGGACCAGGCCAACGGTAAACACCCCACGAGGGAGCGCACGTGCGCGGACTCAGCGCACGGCCGATCCGGTGCGAGGGCGCCTACGTGCTGGGCTATTTGCTGGTCTATTTACTGGTCTATTTGCTAGAAGTACGGCTCAACAGCTGCGCGATGTCCGCCAGGGGCACCTGGCTCTCGATCGTCACCTGGTCTGCTCCGGCCTTGACGGCGACGGCGAGGGCGACCTGCGGCAGATGCGCGTCCGGCTCCGGAGTCTCCTTGGCATGGATCCGCGACCAGCGCGTCAGGTCGAACCAGCAGACGAGCATCGCCGGCGTGCCGGCCGGAGCGTGCGACGCGCCGAGCTTCGAGCCGAGCTCGCCGGCGGCCGCGACCGCATCATCGCCACCGCTCCAGGTCGCAGCGAGATGACGCTCGCTCGCGAGCACGACCTCGACGCGCTTGGGATCCGACTGTGGGCTCAGCTTCGTCGCCTGCGACTTCCCAGCCGTCACCGGCTGGGCGACGCGTTCGAACAGCACGGGCGCCAGAGTCCCGATGTTCTCCGCCAGCACCTGAGCCTGGGATTGCTCTGCCACCAATGCGCCGCTTTCTGCACGGTCGACCGAGAGATCGTGCGCGATGGCGAACGAACCGGTGCGGTCGATCATGCTCCAGGCCGAATGCCAGGCCGCTTCGGATGCTGGCGCCCAGTTCTGGCCGGCGATGGCCTTGATCGGAGTGGTCAAAGCCTGTCCGAACGCCTCGCATTGACCTTGCCAGATGAATTGCCCGTAAACCAATGCGACCGTGTTGGCGCCTTGGACCATGGGAACGAGGCGGTTCCCCTGATTGGCCTGCGATCGCAGCCATTGGGAGAGCTGGCTGTCCGG
Source organism: Planctomycetota bacterium (assembly GCA_013696105.1). GTDB lineage: Bacteria > Planctomycetota > UBA11346 > UBA11346 > UBA11346 > JACCZE01. The sequence goes on from JACCZE010000432.1 coordinate 2,224, forward strand.
GGCGACCTGCATCGTGGCCGTGCACGACGCGCCCGACGGAGCGGGGCGGATCTGCCACGACCAGCTCTCGAGCTGAGACAGCACCGCGGCGCCGACCTGGTCGGCAACCACCGCTGCGGCGCTGCCAGCGCGCGGCCACAGCTTCAGGGCGCTCGGCAGATCGATGGTCACGCCCATCGGCAGACGCTCGGAGAACGGCCCCCACGCGGTGAAGGATACCACGGTATCGTCGACCGCCTGGGGTAGCGGTTTGCCGGAGAGCTGACGGCACTCGTCAGCGGTGCGCGCGAGGTACGCGGTGTTGTCGCTCACCAGCAGGCGGTACTCCTCGCGACCGCCCTCGCGGCTCTGGGTCAGCACCACGGTGCCGTCACGGTCGCCGATGCGCACCAGCGGCGGCTCACCGGCGGGGAGCGCGCCGAAGTTGTCGACGAACGCACGGCGGTTGGACACCGGGATGACCGCGATCAGTGGAGACTTTCCGGTCCGCCACGCCAATACCGCCGGACGCGCGATGTCGATCCCGGCGAGCGATGACGAGCAATACAGCGCACGCGCGATCAGCTCACGCACCGCCTTCGGATCTTGGCCCGCCGCGCCGACGAGGGTGGTGGCCTGGCGCTCGATCCACAGCGCGTCGTGGACGCGCAGCATCGACGTCGCCTCCTTGAGCACCGGCAGGTCGATCCGGCTCTCGGCGGCGGCGGTGCGGACGAGGGCGAGGACGAGGACGAGCGTCGCGAAGACGCTGGCGAGGATGCGCATATAGCGACGTTACCGATGGATCGCGCTGTCGGCAATCGGCAAGGAGGCGCCGGCTTGCCCGTGCGCGCAGCAGGCAGGCGTCAGCGATGCGCTCACCGAGCGGGTGGGCTGAAGCGCATCAGCAGCAGAGACTCGACATTGCCGGTGTGGCGCATCGGCGTCAGCGAGATCTGCCAATGGTCGGCTCCGGCGAGCAGGTTCGCGCTGGTGATCGTCCCCAGCACGAGGCCGGCCGGGAGCCGGCCGTCCGCGCCAGCCGTGACCACATGCATTCCGGGGGTGATCGCCAGGCCCTCGACATGCTCGACGAATTCCAACGAGACTTTTCCCGGCCAGCCGCCGCCGACGAGGACGCCCTCGGCGATCTTCTGCTGCGCATCGATGATCGCTGCGGGAATGCGGCTTTCGCTGTCGGTGATCTCCTGGACCAGGCAACGACCGTCCTGCAATCCCGCGACCACGCCGATGAGCGACCATCCGCTGCACACCGGCATGCCCTTGAGGACCCCGTCGACCGCACCCGAGTCGAGTTCGCAGTAACGGCGGCCGGCGCGGTGGGTACGGGCGATCACCCGCGCGCGCACGACCACCGCCTGCTCGGGGGGGATGCCGCCTTCGCCCTTGATCGAGAGGTACTCGGACAAGCGCGTGCGCAGCACGACGTTTTCGGCATTGAGACGGATCACCTGCTCACGCAGGGAGGTGGTCTCGTCGTCCTCGCCGGCGATACGGGCCATGCCGCGCTGGATGGGCTCCAGCGGCTTTCCAGCGCGGTTCCACACCACCCCGCCCAAGCCGGTCACGACCGCGACAGCGGTCACGCCGACCATGACCCCGATCACCACCCGCTTGGATGCCATGCGCGATGGTCCCGACGGCTGCCCAGGCCGCAAGGTGGCCCGGCTCGCAGGTCCGTGTCGACCGCCGCTCAGGACAGAGGCCATGTAGCACTGGCATTTCCCGCTCGATCGGGGTAATGATCCGCAACCGCGACCATGGCCCAGCCCCTCAACATCCTCGTCGCAGACGACCGTCCGGACAGCGTGCTGTTCCTGACCGAATTCCTGCTCTCACGCAAGCACCGGGTCGCGACCGTCGGCAATGGCAAGGAAGCCCTCTCCGCCATTCTGCGCCGCAAGGGCGGCAACGATCCCTTCGATCTCATCATCAGCGAGATCACGCTGCCCGGCATGGACGGGCTCGCCCTGTTCCGCGACCTGCGCCGCCGCCAGGAGCCGATCGAGCTCGTCATCTGCACCGCCTACGCGTCGATGAATCCGCACCTCAAGCAGGACGCGGATCGTCTGAACTGCATCGGCATCCTCGAAAAACCCGCCGACCTCTCGCAGCTCGAGGAAGTGATCGCCCTCGCCAGCTCGCGCAAGCGCACGACCCCGGGCACGGCCCGGACCGAACAACCGTTCTTCGGCACCGCCCGCGTCGTGCGCTCCGCCGATCCCAAGACCACGAACACGTTCCGCCGCGAACAGTCGCAAGCCGGAGAGGGATTGGAGCGGCGGACCGATCCCGCGCCGGGGAGCGCATCGTACACCAGGCGCCCATCGCCCCTGCCGTTCGAGGAGACCGAGCTCCCCCCTCAGCCCAGGCAGGTGCAGTCGTACTCGCACCAGGCCCCCACCACCGACAGCATCCCTCGTCCGGTGGCGATCGATCAGAGGCCGCCCGCGGCGATCCCGGTGCCGCAGCCCTCGGGCGCATCCGATCGGCCGCCGGTCGCTTCTCCTTCCGATGCGCCCCCGGCGGCGGTGAAGCCGCTCGCGCCGATGACCACGCGCCTGCGTCGCACCATCACCGGCACCGAGCGCATCACCCGATCCGCTCCGCCGGCCGACGCCGCGACCTCCGATAACAGCCGTCCGGTCGCCTGCGCCCTGTGCGGAAAGCCGTTCATGGTCGTGGTGAAGTCCGCTACCTACAGCGTGGTCTGCGTGCATTGCGGCCAGCTGAATCGCATCGACCCGCTGACCTGAGCCGCGCCAGCGCGTAGACCACGCCGATCGTCATCGGATCCGATCGATCCGACTCCCACATGAGCGACTCGACATGACGGAAACCATCGGCCAGTCGGCTGAGGCGTTCCTCGCGTACCTGCGGGACGCCCGCCAGGCGAGCGCGCACACGCTGCGCGCCTATACCCGTGAACTCGCGGACGTGCTCGCCTGGCTCGCGCGCGAAGCCCCCGAGGTGGCGAGCGTCGGATCGATCAGCGGCTCGCTGCTGCGCGCATACGTCGCCGACCGCGCGGGATCCGGCCTCGCTCCCGCGAGCGTGGCGCGCGCGGTCGCCTGCCTGCGCTCCTTCGGCAAGTTCCTCGCCACGACCGAACGCCTGGGCGCAAATCCCGCCGCGCTGCTGCGCGCGCCTCGCGTCGGACGCAAGTTGCCGCACTGGCTGGAAACCTCCGACATCGATCTGCTGTTGTCGGCGCCGCAGGGCGACGACGAACGCGGCTGCCGAGATCGCGCGCTGTTCGAAGTGCTGTACAGCACTGGTATGCGCGTGGGCGAGCTGGTGGCGCTGAACGACCGCCAGATCGATCTCATCGGCGGCGTCGCGGTGGTGCGAGGCAAAGGGCGCAAGGAGCGCCTCGCCCCCCTGGGAAAGCCGGCGATCACCGCGCTCGAAGCCTACGTGCGCCGACGCGACTCTGCCCATGGACCCGGGGCCGGCGCACGCGGGACCTTCCTCAGCGTGCGCGCGCCCAAACGCCGCGGCGGCAAGCGCCTGGCCGACCGCGACGTGCGGCGCATACTGGCGCATCACCTGGCGGTCCTCGGACTATCGCCCAAGACCAGTCCGCACACCCTGCGCCACAGCTTCGCCACCCATCTGTTGAGCGCCGGAGCGGACATCCGCGCGGTGCAAGAGCTACTGGGACACGCGAGCCTCAACACCATGCAGATCTACACCCACCTGACCATCGACGCTTTGCGGGCGGTGTACGAGAAAGCGCATCCGCGCGCCTGAGTGCGTCACCGCCCCTGGCGAACAGTCATGGTCGCAGTCGACCCATCACCGCGATCAACCGCTTCAGATCGTGCGGCTGGTGTGCAAGCGTGACGGTGAAGCGCAGGCGGCACGATCCGGCGGGCACCGTGGGCGGGCGGATGGCGGGGGCGTAATGCCCGGCGGCGCGCAGCCGCGCAGCGAG
>JACCZE010000353.1 GCA_013696105.1 Planctomycetota bacterium
CGGCCGCACATCCGCCCGTCAAACGCCGAAGAACCAGCAGCCCAGGCGGAACAGCCAGGGGTTGTTCGCGAACTTGCCTGCGGTCATCAGCCTTCGGCGCTCCATCAGCTTCGCCATCAGCTTGGTGCGGAAGGTGACGGTGACCCACCACATCGCCGCGGCGAAGATCGGCGCGCACGCCATGCCCACCAGGGTCTTGCCGAGGTAGCCGGTGTGCGACCACAGGCTGAGATAGAAGAAGGGCTGGTCGGCGCTCCATTGGGCGAGCGCGGAAAAATGCTGGCCGATGTTCAGCTCGATGCCCATGAGCGCGAGCGACAGCAGCTTGCACGTGCCCATGAACAGGAAGACCGAGCCGAGGTGGCAGTTCACAAGCAGAGCCAGGACCAGGATCGATAGGCCGAGCGGCGACGGTCCCTGCGACAGCGGCCAGATCGGCATGAAGCCCAGCAGCGTGCCGAAGAACGTGCCGAGCGCGATCTGCCAGGGTTCGGCTGCGGACGCGATCGAGCGGATGAGATTGCGGAGTAGACGGTAGAGGGTGTACATCGCTCGGGCTACTTCTTCTTGAACAGGTCTTTGGCGGCGTCGGCGGCTTTGTCGGCCGCCTTCTTCACCTCGGGATTCTTCTCGGCCTGCTGCTGGATCACCTTGCTCGCCTCGTCCTTGGCCTTGTCACCGACGATGCCCTTGGCCGCGTCGAGCGCGCTGCCCGAGAGCACCTCGTCGACGCCGGAGTCGGTGATGCGCGGGCTGAACAGCGTGCCGCCGAGCTTCACCGGCCACTTGATCGGCTGGCCCTTGAGCTGGTTCACGTACTGCGCCACGCGCTGCGCCTCGGCGCCGGCATCGGCGGCGGGATTCAGGTTCAGGCCGGTGACCAGGCTCTCGAGTCCGCCGGTGAGGTCCCATCCGGTCCAGACGTTCTTCAGTTCGATGCTGGCGTCGCCGGTCGCGCCGTACTTGGCGTACTCTGGTCCGGCGATCTTGGGATCGTTCAAGGCGGCGAGCGGAACCTTGGGCGCCGACAGGCTGAGCTGGCCGACGCCGCCATCGTCCTGGGTCCGCTGCAGGTCCAGGGACATCGGGCCCGCACCCTTGGTGGTGAGGCTCGCCGTCAGCTGCATGCGCTCGCCGGCGTCCTGGTCGAGGGCGATGTCCTTCCCGTTCACGGTGAATCCGGTCACGTCGAAGGGCGACTCGTCGGGCAGGGCCAGCCCGCTGCCCGAGATCGAAAGCTTGCGGATGAAGACGCGCGGGGTGGTGCGGCCGTTGCGGCGGACCGGGCGATAGACGGTGGCGTCAGGCCAGTGCGGATCGACGTCCTTGGGATGCGTGCTGGGTTCCTTGCCCGGGTCCTGGTCGTCGGGCTTGGGCTTCTTGGCCTCCTCTTCCTCCTTCTTCTTCTGTTCGGAACGCTGCTTGTACTGCTCCATCGCCTTTTCGTACCACTTCGCCCAATCGACCTTCGACCAATCGGTGCCGTCGTCCTTCTTGTCGGTGCCGATCGGCGGCTTGCCGTCGGACCGTCGGCGCAGGCTGCCGGTCATGCCCTCGATCGCGAGCTCCTCGATGACCAGGTCCCAGCTCGAGAGGCTGTCGGTGATGGCGATGTCCGCATTCAGGCGGGTCGCCGATGCCGCGACGGGCTTGTCGGGCGCGGTGGCGTCCAGGAGCGTGAGGTTCTCGCCCGTGATCCGTCCGCCGAGCAGGCTGACGTGCAGCTTGCTCGCGGGGGCGAGTTCGAGTCCGCGAGCGGCCAGGGCGGTCGCAAGCTTGCCCTTGATCATCGGGTCGAGGACGAATGGAACCGTGAGCAGGGCGACGGCGACCAGGACGACGAGCACGATCAGCAGCTTCCAGCGGATGAATCCCGGCTTTTTCGCTGGCGGCACGGCATCCGCGGGAGGCGTCGCCGATGGCGGAACCGGGTTGGCATTCGCGGGGGGTATCGGCTGGTCGGTGTCGGTCATGTCAGGATGGGTATCTTCGCGTTCTGTCCGCAACGCGGGCAGGGCATGGTGTCGCCGGAGAGTCGGTGCGCGATCGAGAACCAGCCTCCACAGGCGGTGCAGGCGATCGCTTCGGGCGGATCGTTGGCGGCGCGCTGCCGCGTCTCGCCAGGAGCATCGTCGTCCTCGCCGCGATCGGACGAGAACTCGACCGCGGCTTCGGGCTCGGAGAGGTCGCCGACGTGGAAGGTGAGTCGCGCATGGCCGACCTTGACGATGTCCTTCTCGTTCAGCCGCTCGCGGCCGAACACCTTGACCTTGCCCACCCAGGTGCTGTTCGAGCTGCCGAGGTCCTCGACGAACCAGGTGTCGCCGTCCCGGACCAGGGCGCAGTGCTCGCGCGAGATGCTGGTGTGCTTGATCGGGATGTCGGTCGCCGACGCGCGGCCGACGATCATGCGCTCCTTGCCCAAGGCAGTGCGCGTATACCCTTCGGCTCCTTTGATTCGGATGGTCAGGAAGGCCATGCGTCCTCCGGTTTAGCTACGGGCGTATCGGATCAAGGCTGGTTCTTATACGGAGCAGACGTGGAAGAGTTTACGACCATTTCCGGGCAGCGCGCCTGGAGCCTGGAGCAGCGCCGCGCGGGCAAGACCATCGGCTTCGTGCCGACCATGGGCGCTCTCCATGAAGGGCATCTGACGCTGGTGCGCCGCGCCCGTGAGCGCTGCGACCGGGTCGTCGTCTCGGTCTACGTCAATCCCACCCAGTTCGACAATCCCGAGGACCTGGCGAAGTACCCGGTCACCCTCGAGCAGGACCGGCAGATGCTCGCCCAGGAGGGGGTCGATGCCCTCTGGCTTCCGACCAGCGGCGAGATGTATCCGGACGGCTACTGCACCTTCGTCGAGCTCGTCGGCCCCCTGATGGAGGGCCTGTGCGCCGTCGCGCGGCCCGGTCATTTCCGCGGAGTCGCGACGGTGGTCGCCAAGCTCTTCAACGTGGTGCAGCCCGATGTGGCGGTATTCGGCCAGAAGGACCTGCAGCAGGTGATGATCATCAGCCGCATGGTCGCTGACCTGAACCTGCCGATCGAGGTCGTGGTCGGCCCCACGGTGCGCGAGCCCGACGGCCTGGCCATGTCCAGCCGCAATCGCCGCCTCTCCGTAGAGAGCCGCGCGAAAGCCATCGGCCTACCGACCGGCCTCGAACTCGCGAACCGCGCCTTCAAGCAGGGCGAGACCAACAGCCTGAAGCTCACCGAGCTGGTCTACAACGAACTGCTGGTCCACCCCGGAGTCGAGGTCGACTACGCCAACGTGGTCAAGCTGCCCAAGCTCGAGGAGGCCGAGACCGCGGGGGAAGCATGCGTGCTCGCCGCCGCGGTGTTCATCGATGGCATCCGCCTGATCGACCACGTGCTGCTGGGGGGCGCGTCGATTCCGGTGAAGGTCGATGAGTAGGGGGCGTTCTCCGTTCTCCGTTCTCCGTCCTCCGTCGACAGCCGCACGGAGCGCGATCATCGCAGTGTTGTTTCCCGGCTTCGACGGAGCACCGAGAACGGAGCACGGAGCACGGTTCCGATGATCGACGTCTACAAAGGCATGAACGATTCCCAGCGCGAGGCGATCGCGCATGTCGACGGGCCCTTGCTGGTGGTCGCGGGCGCGGGATCGGGGAAGACGCGGGTCATCACCCATCGCATCGCCAACCTGATCCAGCTCGGGAATCGCCCGGACCGCATCCTCGCGATCACCTTCACCAACAAGGCCGCGGGCGAGATGCAGGACCGCGTGCATCGCCTGCTCGGTCTCAAGACGCCGTGGATCACCACGTTCCACAGCGCCGGTCTGCGCCTGCTCAAGCTCGAGAGCCATCGCGTGGGTTTCCAGCACCCGTTCACGGTCATGGACGAGGAGGAGCAGCGCAAGAAGTTCAAGCGCATCTACAAGGACCTCAAGCTCGATCCCAAGGCGATCGATCCGCGCAAGGTGCAATGGCGGATCAGCCATTGGAAGAACCAGCTGACCAATATCGCGATGTTCGTCGCCGCCGACGAGACCGACGAATGGGCGAAGAAGTGCCATGAGCGCTACGTCGAGATCTGCAAGGAGGAGTGCGTCGTCGACTTCGACGACCTGCTGGTGATGCCCGTGCGCCTGCTCGAAGCGGATCCGCAGTTGCGGCAGAAGTACGTCGAACGCTTCCCCTACATCCTGGTCGACGAATACCAGGATACCAACAAGGCCCAGTACCGCCTGATCCAGCTCCTGGGCGCGCACCGCAACATCTGCGCCACGGGCGATCCCGATCAGGCGATCTACGGCTGGCGTGGCGCGGACATCGAGAACATCCTCAGCTTCGAGAAGGACTTCACCGGCTGCAAGGTGGTGCTGCTCGAGGAGAACTACCGCTCCACCAAGGTCATCCTGCGCGCGGCCCAGGGCGTGGTCTCGCACAACGAGAAGCGCAAAGAGAAGACCATCCGCACCAACAACGAAGAGGGCAAGCCTCTGGTGGTGCTGGCGGTGGACGACGAGATGGACGAGAGCTTCGCCATCGCAGCGGCGATCGAACGGATGCAGAAGGAGGGACGCAAGCTCTCCGAGATCGCGGTCTTCTACCGCACCAATGCGCAATCCCGCGTCCTGGAAGACGGCATGCGCCGACGCGGGCTGGCCTACCGCATCGTCGGTGGGACGCGCTTCTACGATCGCCGCGAGGTGAAGGACCTGCTCGCCTATCTCAAGCTCTTGATCAACCCCCGCGACCGTGACAGCTTCGAGCGCGTCGCCAACATCCCCAAGCGCGGCATCGGCGAAAAGAGCCTCGAAGCGCTCTACCAGGTGGCCGAGGACGAGACCGTCGGCGTGCTCGAGGTGCTCGAGAACGCCGAGCTGCTCGATCGCGTGGCGGTGGGTCGCAACGCCAACCCGATGCGCGACCTGTCGCGCGCATGGCGCATGGTGCGCGCGCTGCCGACGTCAAACCCCACCGCCTGTGTGCGCGGGGTGATCGAGCTGGTCAACCTCGAGGAGCACTACCGCGCGACCGAGGATTCGGGCGAGGCGCAGGAGCGCATCGCCAACGTGCGCGAGGTGATCACCGCCGCCGAGCAGTACCACGAGTCCGCCCCCGACGGCGGACTCACCGGATTCCTCGAGCTGGTCGCGCTGGTGACCGAACCCGAGGTCGCGCAGGATCGCAACCGGGCCGATCAGGTGACGCTGATGACGCTGCATGCCGCCAAGGGCCTCGAGTTCCCGGTGGTGTTCATCACCGGGTGCGAGGACGGCGTGTTGCCGCTGCAGCGCATGGGCGAGACTGCGGACCTCGAGGAGGAGCGCCGCTTGATGTACGTCGGCATCACGCGCGCGATGAAGCACCTGTACCTCAGCCGCGCGCGCTGCCGCATGCAATACGGCCAGACCTTCCGCAATCAGCCGAGCCAATTCCTGGACGAGATCCCGTCCGACTGCTTCCAGGCCAAGGACGCCACCGGCCGGCACCCGGTGCCCGAAGCCTCGAAGCCGATGTCGGCGCGGTACCGCTCCGTGGCTCAGGCGATGCGCAGCGGCGCCCTCATGAAGGGATCTGACCTACAGCGCTCTGGGGCAGAGGGCGATGCGCACGTGCTCGACGACGATCCGTACCGTCCGGGCGAGCGGGTGGTCCACAGTATCTTCGGTCGTGGGCAGGTGTTGGAGATGAAGGGCCCGAAGGATGGGAGATCGATCATCATCGATTTCGACCAGCACGGGCGCAAAGAGCTGCAGATGTCGTTCACCGCGGGGAAGCTGTCGGCCGAGTGAATTTGGGCCGAATGCCTTGCCGATGATCCCCTCCGTCTACACTTCCGCGCTGATTCAAACGCCTGCAACAATCCTGTTCAGGACCAGCAACGCACTCATCAAGGAGTTTCCATGAAGACCCTCATCCTCGCCATCCTCTGCTGCTTCGCCCCGGCCATCCTCGCCGCGGACGTCAAGGTTCCCGACATCAGCAAGGAAGAGCTGACCAAGGCCATCGCCGACAAGAAGGTCACCGTCATCGACGTCAACGGCACCGAATCCTACAAGGAAGGCCACATCCCGACCGCGATCGACTTCGAGACCACCAAGGCCGACCTGGCCACCAAGCTGCCCAAGGACAAGAGCTCGCTGATCGTCGCGTACTGCGGCAGCCCCAAGTGCCCCGCCTACAAGCAGGCCGCCGAGGCCGCCATCGCCCTGGGTTACACCAACGTGAAGCACTTCAGCGCGGGCATCTCCGGCTGGAAGGAATCCGGCGCGGCGGTCGAGAAGGCCGGCACCGAAGCGGCTCCCGCTCCTGCCAAGGCGAAGTGATCCGCGCCGCCTCACGGCGGAACGGTAGCGAAGACGCGGGCGACTTTGTCGCCCGCGTTTTTTTGTGCAGGGGCTGTCGCCCCTACGGCCCTGGACGGGCCTACCCCCGGGCTTTGTCGCGGCTCGATGTCGTCGGAAGCCTCCGGCATCGTGGCGGCATCGGCTGCGCCGATTATATGCCGCCAGCGCCGCTCGGCGCCCGAGGACGACACTCCGCCATCTGCCAGGCGCGATTCCACTTCCTGTATACGGTGCCTGGACTCGGGTTATCCCGTCGAGCGTCGCGGGGGTATTCTGCGGGGAGATGGTCGAACGTTTCATCGCCTTCTTCCTCGCGCTGTCCGGCTGGTGGGTCACCGGCACGGTGTTCCTGCTCGCCGCCACCGAATCGGCGCTGTTCATCGGTCTGTTCCTGCCGGGCGAGATCGCGGTCATCCTCGGCGGGGTCCTGGCCTCGCGCGGAAGCGCCTCGATCTGGCTGATCGTCCCCGCTGCGGTCCTGGGAGCGATCGTCGGAGACTCCCTCGGCTATGTCCTCGGCAAGCGCTTCGGTGCGCCATTCCTGAAGCGGAAATTCGGCCCGCGGTGGCAGCGGGTGGAGTCGTTCATGCAACGCCATGGCGCCTCGGCGGTCTTCTTCGGGAAGTTCTCGGCGTTCCTGCGCGCGGTCGTCCCCGCCGCCGCGGGCGCTGCGCACATCCCGTACCGGAAATTCCTTTTCTGGAACGTCATCGGCTGCGTGATCTGGGGCGCCGGCTTCGCCCTGCTCGGCTACTTCGCTGGCGAGAGCTATGAAAAGGTCATGGGCTGGGGCGGCCGCATCGGCGCCATCATCATCGGTGGCGTGGTGTTGATGGGCATCGTGCTCTACGTCGTCCACCGGCGGCGGCGAGCCCGGCAGGACGCCGTCGAGCCTGGCAAGGCCTCAGAGCGCGTCCGGTCGGTCCGCCCATCGTCGACGTCCGCTCCCCACCACGGATTGTCCTGATCCTAGGCATCCTGACCGCGGTTGTGCGTTTCCCGGCGGGACGCACCATGCCGGAATGATGCGACGCGAGGTCGGCACCACCGGATATCGGATCTCGATGATCGGATTCGGGACCTTCGCTGTCGGCGGCTGGATGTGGGGTGATCAGGATGACGCCGACTCGCTCGCGGCGATCCATGCGGCGCTCGATGCGGGGGTCAACTGGATCGACACCGCGCCGATCTACGGTTCGGGCCGGGCCGATCGGCTGGTCGGGCGCGTGTTGTCGGAGCTGCCCAAGGACCGTCGTCCACTGGTGTTCACCAAGTTCGCCCACCGCCTGGTCGAAGGCCAGCGCGTGACCTGTGCGAGCCACGCGCAGGTCATCGCCGATTGCGAGACCGGCCTGCGTGATCTGGGCGTGGATGCGATCGACCTCTTCCAGCTGCACTGGCCCGCACCCGAGCCCATCGCCGAGACCGCTGCGGCCTGCGGCGAACTGCTGCGCGCGGGCAAGATCCGCGCCATCGGCGTATGCAACCTGTCCGTCGAGCAGCTCGACGCTTGGCGCGCCACCGGCGTGCCGCTGCACTGCCTGCAGACCCCGTACAGCATCATCCGCCACCAGGCGGCAGAGTCGGTGCTGCCGTGGTGTGCCGAGCACGGCGTCGGTGCGATCGCGTATTCGACGCTGCACCGCGGGCTGCTGTTCGGGAAATGGGACGCCGACAAGACCTTCCAACCCACCGACCACCGCAGTGAACGGCCGGACTATCGCGGCAAGCGGTTCCAGCGTTTCCTCAGGGCTGTGGACGAGCTGCGCGTGATCGCCGACGAGGACGAGATCACCATCGCCGAACTCGCCATCGGCGTGCTGGTGTGCACGCCGGGGCTTACCGGCTGCATCGTCGGCGCCCGCAACGCCGAGCAGGGCGCTGCCCTGGGCGCGCTCGGCATGCCCGCCACCGCGAAGCAGGTCGAGCGGGTCGATGCGGTGATCGCCGCCCTCGAGACCGATCTCGCGGTGATCGGCGAGACCTGATGTGGGCGAAGATGCCGCTTCGCCCGAGCTGACCGCGACCTAGAAGTCTGCGATGCCGCGATTCTCGTTCTCGTGCGCCGCCACAGCGCTGCTGATCCTGTTCCTGGCCGCGGGCGGAATGATGGGGGCCGATGATCCGGCGCTGGCGGATCCACTGAAGCAGTTGGCTGATAAGCCCGCTGTGGCCCCAGGCGTCCCCACCGCCGATGCGCCGAAGGTCGTGCTCAAGCCGACGGTGAATACCGCTTTCCTGTCAGCCCTCAAAACCTTCAGCGCGAAACAGCAGTGGCCGGTGGCCGAGAAGGGGACTGGGAACATCCGCGTTCTGCTGATCGGCGGCGCAGCGATCGAGAATCTCGACAAGGGCTTGGCCCTGGGCAACCAGGCCCTGGACGGCCTCGAGGCCTGGACCGGCGGTCAGGAGACGTTCATCGCCAAGGCGCCCAAACCCGAGGACATCTACTGGATCTGCGTCTTCGCCTCGCCCGGCCAGGTCTCGTCGTGGATCGATCACCTGCGCGAGACGAACATGCAGGGTCGGCCGGAAGGCGAGGACCTGATGAAGAAGCTGCTCGCGTTCCCCGGCGACCGCACCTACTTCACCCACGTGGCCCACGTCGGGCCGATCTTCGAGAACTTCGCGGTGTACTGCGCCAGCTGCATGTCGCTGGACGCGTACTACCAGGCCCACGGCATCCGCCGCGGCCCGACCTGGCTGCGCGAGGGCATGGCCGCCGAACTGCAGCGCACCCTGTGCAGGAAGATCCTGTGCACCACCATCGCCTACGAGGACAAGGCCTTCCCGATGAGCGAGAGCTGGGCCCGCGACGTCGCCAACCTGATCAAGAAGGGCGACCGCCAGGTGCGGCCCGCTTCCGAGCTGATGCGCCTGAAGCTCGACACCCTGGCGAACGTCCAGTATCAGCAGCTGTGGAGCCTGTGCAGCTTCGTACGCTCGATCAGCGGCGCGAAGAAAGGCCCGGAGAACAAGTTCCGTCGCCTGCTCGAGACCACCGCGACCGGCAGCGACAGCGAGACCGCGATGAAGGCGGTGTTCAAGCTCGTCGATCCTGGCTTCAGCAAGGCGTGGTGTGAGTGGGCGGCACTTCAGAAATAGGAGGGGGGGCTGTTTGTGCAGGGGCTGTCGCCCCTACGGCACGCGAGCGTGCCTACCCCCGGACTTTGTCGCGGACTGTTTGTGCAGGGGCTGACGCCCCTACGGCCCGCGGACGGGCCTACCCCCGGGCTTTGTCGCGGCTCGATGTCGTCGGGAGCCTCCGACATCGTGGCGGCATCGCCTTCGGCGATTATATGCCGCCACCGCTGCTCGGCGCCCGGTGAGAAATGCGACTTCGCTTGATCATGACACCACCAACCACCAACCACCAACCACCGCGCCTGCGGCGGATTTCATACCTTCGCGAGCGCCTGATCGAGATCGTCGATCAGGTCCTGGGTGTTCTCCAAGCCCACGCTCAGGCGGATGAGGTTCTCGCGGATGCCGAGCTTGGTGCGCTCTTCGGGCGACTTGTCGTAGTAGCTCATCAGCGCTGGCTGTTCGATCAGCGATTCTGGTCCGCCCAGGCTCGGGGCCAGGTAGGGGATCTTCACCGCGTCGATCACGCGCGACGCCGCCACCAGGTCGCCGCGGATCGAGAAGCTGATCAATCCGCCGAAGCCTTTCATCTGCCGCTTGGCGATGGCATGGGCGCCATGGCTCGCGAGGCCCGGATACCACACCTGCTCGACCTGCGGGTGCTTCTCGAGGAACTCGGCGATGGCCTGGCCGCTGGCATTGTGCTGGCGCATGCGCACGGCGAAGGTCTTCAGCCCGCGGATGAGCATGTACGCGGTGAAGGGGCTGGCGAGCGCGCCGAACATGCCCTGGTGCTCGCGGATCGCCTCGATCAGACCGTCGTTGCCGACCACCACGCCGGCCATGAGGTCGTTGTGGCCGCCCAGGTACTTGGTCGCCGAATGCACGACCAGGTCGACGCCGAACGCCAGCGGCTGCAGATTGAAGGGCGTGGCCAGCGTCGCGTCGATCAGGGTCTTGATCTTGCGCTCGCGCGCGAACGCGACCAGCGCCTCGAGGTCGATGCAGTTCAGATAGGGATTGGTCGGGCTCTCGGTGATGATCAGCCGTGTCCCGGGCGTCACCGCCGCCGCGATGCCCGCGACCGACGGCTCGCAGCTGGTGTGCTGGATGCCGAACTTGGCCAGGAACTCGCGCACGAAGACCCGCGTCTTGCGGTAGCTGTCCGCGGTGATCACCAGGTGCATGCCCGGCTTCACCATCGCCAGGAGCGTGGTGACGATCGCCGACATGCCGGTCGATGTCAGCAGCGCTGATTCGCCGCCGTCGAGAGCCGCGAGCTTGGCCTCGGCGACCTCCTGCGTGGGGTTGCCGTAACGGCCGTACTCCTCGTTGCGGATGTGCTCGCCACGAAAATAGCGGTGCAACTCGTCGGTGTTCTCGAACGGATAGGCCGTCGCCATGATCAGCGGCGTCACCAGCGAGTCGTGGGCTTTGTCGCGCACTTCGCCCGCGTGCACCGCCAGGGTCTCGATGTGTGGTTTGGGGATCGGACGATCCGGACTCTTGGACATCAGCGCTCCTCGCGGCGCGGGGACGGACGCTCGAATCCAGGCAGCACGACACCCGCGTAGGCGCTGCCATCCCACTTGAACGCGCGCGCGATGCGGATGCCGTCGGCCCACACCTCCATCACCACGTGCCACAGCGACGGGTCGACCGGGACACCGCCCGGAGCGGCCATGGCCTGGTCCTCGGTGCTGAAGTAGGCGCCGCAATCGATGTGCGAATGGAAGATCGCCAACCAGCGTTCGCCGCGCGCGGTGGCCTCCTCGACATGGCGGGCGGCCTGACGCTCGTTGAGCGAGAAATACTCGCGCGCCGTCTGCGGGAAGCCCTCGGGGTCGCGCGCGTGCAGCTTGTCGGCGAGGTTGTCCATGCACACCGCGCGCACGGCCTCGTCGCTGCCGGCGCGAGCGAAGAGCAGGCCGCAGCATTCGCCCGGGTACCACGCCACCGCGTGGTCCTGCATCTGGGTGATGATCGCGGGCGGGACGGTGATCATGCCGGGGCGCAAAACGTAGCCGGCTTTTTTCAAGCGCCAACGCGCTTTAACACAGGGGCTTCGCCCCTACGGCCCGTGAACGGGCCTACCCCCGGGCTTTGTCGCGGCTGTTTGCTCAGGGGCTGTCGCCCCTACGGCCCGTGAACGGGCCTACCCCCGGGCTTTGTCGCGGCTCGATGTCGTCGGGTGCCTCCGACATCGTGGCGGCATCGGCTGCGCCGATTGTATGCCGCCAGCGCCGCTCGGCGCCCGAGAGGATTACGTGGCGGTCGGTCGCCATCAGCATCAGCATCAGCATCAGCATCCGCATCCGCATCCGCATCCGCATCCGCATCCGCATCCGCCATCTCCCGGGGGGAGCAGCGCAGCGGTGCAGCGATTGAACCGAAGCCTGGCAAAACCCTTGGAGAGCCGTGTCGCGGTAGGATAGTCCGCCCCCCATGGACGGGACGCTCGACAAGGCATTCACCGATCTGGCGGTGGCCAGGGGCCTGGTGGATCCGTCGGCGGCCACCCAGGCGCTCGATCGCGCGCGCGGCGATGTGTCGGTGGTCGACATCCTGGTGGGCAGCGGGTGTTTGACCTGGGACGATGCTGCGAACCTGACCGCCGAGATCGGACGTCCCGAGCCGCCGGAGGTCCTGGGGGGCTACCGCATCCGCTCGAAGCTCGGCGCGGGCGGGATGGGGTCGGTCTACCGCGCGACCCAGCTCTCGATGGGACGCGAGGTCGCGCTCAAGGTATTGCATCCGCACATCGCGCGCGACCGCTCGTTCTCGGAGCGCTTCACGCGCGAGGCGCGTGTCGCCGGCCTGATCAACCATCCCAACGTCGTCACCTGCTTCGACGCCGGATCCGACCAGAGCATGCTCTACATGGCGCTCGAGCTGATCTCCGGCGGCGACGCTGCGCAGCTCTCGAAGCGCAAGAACGGACGTCTGTCCGAGGCCGAGGTGCTGACCATCGGCATCGACTGCGCCCGCGGGCTCGAGGCGATCGAGGACGCCGGCCTGATCCACCGCGACATCAAGCCCGCGAACATCTTCCTCACCAGCGATCCGCTGCGCGGCGGCCGCGCCAAGCTCGGCGATCTCGGCTTGGCGCGACCGCGCGCTGGCGACGAGCGCATGACCATCAGCGGTTCGCCGATCGGCACGCCCGCGTTCATGTCGCCCGAGCAGGCGCGCGGCGTGCGCGACCTCGACATCCGCAGCGACGTCTACTCGCTCGGCGCGGCGCTGTTCGACCTGGCCAGCGGGGCGCCGCCGTTCTCGGGCGGCAGCATCTACGCCATCGTCTCGCAGGTCATCACCTCGCCGACCCCGGACCCGCGCGAGCACCGGCCCGAAGTCAGCGCCTCGCTCGCCGAGGTGATCAAGCGCGCGATGACGCGTTCGCGCGACGACCGTTACCGCCGTCCGGTCGAGCTGCGCGAAGAGCTCGAGCGCATCCGCGCCGGTGTGCTGCCGCTGGCGTTCAGCCAGTCGCTCGGCGCGAATCTCTCGACCGGCATGCTGACCCGGCCGGTCCTGTCCGCTTCGTCGGCGCCCATGCCGACCACCCGCACCATCCGCCGCGACGCCCTGCGTCGCCGCCGCTCGTGGACGCGCGCGTTGGCGATCACCGCTGCGATGGCGGTGATCGGTCTGGTGTCGGTGATGGCTGTCGCCGCGCTGGTGTCGCGGTCCGCGCCCGAACCAGTCGATCGCACGGCGCGGATGGCGGATCCGGGCGCCGAGTTGCTGCGGCCGACGCCATCGCCCGCGTCCAGCAACGACGACGGCGCTCTGCTGGGACAGACCCCGCCATTCCCGGACCCAGGCGGATTCCCGCTCATGATCGCGCCCGCGCCCGCGGCGACGGTCGCGGCCGGTGACGCCACTCCCGCGGGGCGCCCGTCGAGTGCGGACGCTGCGGTTCCGGGCGGTTCGGATCTGCTGCCTCGCGACACCGCGCTGCTCCCCGCGGGATGGCGTCGCGACCGCGACGGCTTGGTCGCGACCATGGCGACTTCCCTGCTCCTGGTGAGCGCGGTTCCGGCGGCATACGACCTCGAGGTCGCCTTCACGCTCCCCGCCAGCGGCTCGCTGGTGATCACCGTGGTGCACGACGGCCGCGACTGCGACTGGACGATCGGCGACGCATCCGAGTGGGGACTCGCGCTGCCGCGCGCGGCGTCGGCGCGGCTGGTTCCGCCACCACCCGAGCGCGGCGTCCGACACCTCGCACAGGTACGCTGCCGGGCCGAGGGGCTGATCGTGCTGATCGATGGCACGGTGGTCGATGCGTGGTCGACGGCCGAGGGGGACTTCACGCCGACGTCGCCAGCTGGCGAGCGCACGCCGAGCCTGACCTGTACGGCCACGGCCGCCGGCCTCCGCATCCATGCGGCGGGGTTGCAGGAGCGGCCGTGACCGGCAGGTATGCCGCATCCTGGGTGCGGTCCGTTCGACCTCCTGCGCAGGCACGCGGTCGTCCTGGTCGTCGACGGGCACGGCGACGATCCCCACCCCGGCGCCGCGCAGTTTCCGCCCGGCATGCTGCACACGCGTGCTCCCGACGAACGCTCCCTGCGTTGGATCCCGATGTCGCGCGGCGGACTGGCCGAGGGGATCGCCAGCACCGCTGATCTGCCGGTCATCCGCGTCCCGCGCGTCGGGCCGTCGCCGCTGCGCGTGTCGTACTCCGCCGCCAACGATGGCAGCGCCGATCGCATGACCGCGACCATCGTCAACGACTGCCGCGTGGCCTTTCCGACGGCGTCGCTGCGTTTCGTGCTGCGCGCTGGTACTTACCGCGCATCGGAGGGACGGATCGTGAGGCCTTCCCCTCCGACGACGGCTCGGCGACGGTGGTCGACCTCGCGGTCGCGGCCCCCGCCACCGGCACCACCGCGGTGACCGTCTCACCCTGACCACACCGCTGTCGACCGAGGACGGAGCACGGAGGACGGAGCACGCTGCTTGGCTGGATTCCCGCCCCGTCCGGCCTATCGTTCGAGGTACCCGCAGCGAGGTTTCCATGACCCTGAAAGAGGATTTCGAGCGTACCAAGGCCGAAGCGCTCGCCGCGTTCGCCGCCGCGACGACCCCGGCCGACCTCGAAGCCGCGCGCGTCGCCTACCTCGGCCGCAGCGGGAAGCTCAAGGATCTGCAGAAGGCCTTCGGCACCGCGTCGCCCGAGGACAAGCGTCTGCTTGGTCCGCTGTTCAACGAGGTGAAGACCGCGATCGAGGCGGCGCTCTCCGCGTCGCAGGCCGCGCGTCCGGCTGCGGCCGATGACGCCCCGATCGACCTGACCCTGCCGGTGCGTGCCGCGCGCCTGGGCAGCATCCACCCGCTCAGCCAGGTCGCGCTCGAGGTCGAGCAGGTGTTCACCAGCATGGGCTATCAGGTGGTCGATGGGCCGCACATCGAGTTCGACGAGTTCAACTTCTCGCGCCTGAACATCCCGCCGGACCATCCCGCGCGCGATCACCAGGACACGTTCTGGCTGAAGTCGCCCGGCTGGGCCGAGTCCAAGCTGCTGCGCACCCACACCAGCTCGGTGCAGAGCCGCACCTACCAGACCACCAAGCCCCCGTTCCGCCGCGTGGTGGTGGGCAAGGTCTTCCGCTACGAGGCGGTCGACGCGACCCACGACAACACCTTCACCCAGGTCGAGGGCTTCATCGTCGACCGCGACATCACCGTCGCCAACATGGTCGGTACCATCCGCACCATGCTCAGCGCGGTGCTCAAGCGCGACGACATCGAGGTGCGCCTGCGTCCGAGCTTCTTCCCCTTCGTCGAGCCGGGCTTCGAGGTCGACGTGCGCTACGCCAACGCCGAACCCGGAAGCCGCTTCGGCAAGTGGCTCGAGCTGATGGGCTGCGGCATGATCCACCCCAAGGTGCTCGAGATGGGCGCGATCGACCCCGCCGAGTGGCAGGGCTTCGCCTTCGGCCTCGGCCTCGAACGCCTGTGCATGATCCGTCACGGCATCTCGGACATCCGCATGTTCAACGGCGCGGATCTGCGCGCATTGAGGCAGTTCGGGGCGTAGGCGACCATACGACGCGTACGGCTCGTGGTTGCAGGCACCGGGTACGGCTGTCTTCCGGAAAAACCGCCCTAATCTGAACGAATGTCCCTGACCACCGAAGACGTCGAAGCGATCGGCAACCTGCTCGACCAGCGATTGGAGAAGTACGATCGCAAGCAGCGCGGGCGACGGCGCTTCTGGCTGTGGTTCTGGATCCTGCTGTTCGTGGTGTCGACCGTGGCCAGCCTGGTGGCTGCGCGCGAGCTGATGGCGCAGGCGCAGGGATACGTGGACCGCCTCGGCGAGGAGGAACGGAAATGGTCGGAGATGAAGCTCGCCTATCAGGCCGAGCTCGCCCGCGATCGCCAGATGCAGAAGGAGCGCGCCGAGGCCGAGACGCACGCGCACTACGATAGCGCCAAGCCGCAGGCGCAGTACGAGGCCGATCTCGTGCGCAATACGCTGAAGCTGTTCTCCAAGACCAAGACCATGCAGGACAAGGTCGCCAAGCTCGACCCCGATGACCCGGATGCTCAGCTGCAGGCGATGGAAGATACCGCGGCGCTCACCAGCGACGCGATGGGCATGGTGATGCAGATGCTGCTGCGAAACACCGACCC
>JACCZE010000456.1 GCA_013696105.1 Planctomycetota bacterium
CCACAAGGCGGTCGCCCGATGCTGTCACTGACGAACGCGACGGATCAGGGCTGGCTGGATGCAGCTGGCGCGGAAGGACCGGCCTGAGATGCATCATTGCTCGTCTTGACCGAGGCGGGCTTCTTGCCGGACAGACGCTCCTGCACCGCTTCCTTGCGCATCTCGTACTCGGACTTGTCGTTCAGCGGGACGATGTGAGGCGTCACGAAGATCGTCAGGTTGCGGCGTTCGATGCGGTCTTCACGCTTCTTGAACAGCCATCCGAGCACCGGGATCGAGCCCAGCAGCGGCACCTTCCGCTCGTCCTCGAAGGTCTTGTTCTTGAGCAATCCACCGATGACTCCGGTGCGACCATCGCCGCACATGATGGTGGTCTCGAGCGTCGTCGTATTCTTGGTCGGCAGGCTGATCTTCGATCCGTTCGGATCGTTGTCGTTCACCTTGTTGGTGAACACCACCAGGGTGACGTCGTCATTCGATGCCTTGAGGGCGATCTGGACGTAGCCGTCGGTGGTGATGTGCGGGGTCACCGCGATCGTGATGCCATCCTTCACCGGACTGGACGAAGCTTCCTTGAGCGTACGCACGGTGGCGTTGTTCTCGTTGGTGACCGTCTCCTCCGCGAAATGGATCTCGCGGCCGATGGTGATCGTCGCAGGCACATTGTCGATCGTCAGCAGTTGTGGCGCCTGGATGATTTCCGTGCTGTTCAGGCTGGAAATAGCCTCGAATGCGAGACCGCCGCTGAGATTGCCGGTCTTCGTGGGGATGTTCGCGGCATCGCGAACCCCTGATGCGCCTGCCGTGCCGATATCCGAACTGCCAGGGCGGAAGGCTCCACTGATCTGACCGACTCGCTCGACGTCGAAATTCAGCTGCACCGGATCGAAGCCGAGGCGCTGGGCATCAGCGTCCGAGAATTCGACGAACTTCATCTCGATGAGCACTTCACGCGTGCGGGTATCGATCGTCGCGATGATCCGTGCCGCGGCTTCGAGCGCCGGCTGCGTATCGGTGATGATGATGTTGTTGCTGCGCGCATCCGTGACCAGGCGGCCATCCTTGCTCAGGGTGCCGGCGACGACCTTCGCCACATCGGCGGATGCCGTGTAGTTGAGGTGGTAGATGCGGGTGACCAGATCCTTCTGGAGCTTGTCTGGTGAGACCACGCGGATGATGTGGTAATCCTGCTCGATCCACGCGTAGCCGGTGGCGCGCACGATCACATCGAGCGCCTCTTTCCACGGCACGCCGTTGAGGGTCATGGTCAGACGCTTCTCGGAATCGACGTCGTCGCCGATGACGATGTTCACGTTCGCCTGACGGGCCAGGGCCTCGAGGATCACCACCAGGCGCGCGTCCTGGAATTCCATGCGCACCTTGGGCGGTCGGGTCAGAACCCAGATGCGGTCGCTCTTCTTCTCGACAACCAGGTCGTACTTGGCGGCGATCTGCTCGACCGCCTCCTGCCAGGTGACGTTGACCAGGCGCAGGGTGATGCGGGGCTGGTCCTGCTCGTTGCAGACGATGTTCACTCCCGCCCGCCGGCTGATCCATTGGAGGACCGTTTCCAGCGGTTTATCGCTGGTCTCGATCGACATGGTCGTGCTCTGCGTCTGATCGGCAGACGCAGCATCCGCGGCATAGGCGCTGGGGTTACCCAACGTCAGTGCAGCGAGGCTGGTGATTACGAGATGGCGGAGGCGCATAGGGCGTACTCGCTATTTGCTCTTCGCGTCCTCCCCGACATAGCGGGGGAACTCAAAGCGTTTTCTCTTGAAGTGGTACCTGAAGTCGACGCGATCGGTATCGATGTTGATGATCACGCAATCCTTGACGCGGTCGTTGATGCCCAGCGCGCGCGGCTCGCCGGCGATGAGGGCCAGGCGCGTACCGGTCTCGGACCACATGATGCCCACGACCTTGAGGCCGAGGCCATCGAATGCGGCCTGGGCCTCGTCACGTGTCTGCGCATCCTGGGCCTGGTCTCGATAACCTTTGATGGTTGCGACGAACTTGACCATTTCCGCATCTTCGGTATTGGCCTGAAGCTTGCGGATGGCGATATCGGCGGTGCGGATCGCTTCGATCCAGTTGCGCTGCGACATCGCGTCTTCGATGTGCTGGATCGATTGCTTGGCGTATTCGCGCGGATTGTCGGCACCGGGCTCGACCTTTCTGGTGCCCTGATCCTGGACCGGCTCCTGGATGGCCTTCACGGCCATGAGGTACTGCTCAAAGTCGTAGAACACGTCAGGCCTGCCGGGAGTCGGCTGGAACACCCATTTCTCTTCCTCGGTGAGGAAGCTGAGCGCGGTCGACTTCGCAGCGGCGGGAACCGTCGGCTTCTCGGCATTGGGCGCGGCGTCGCCAGCGAAGCCACGGGTTACGAGGCACGTCAAGGCCATGCACATCAGCAGGGCGAGGGAGCGCATCACTTCTTCCCTCCGGTGTACACGTAGGTGACGATATCCATCCGCACCACGTGTGGACCGTAGATGATCTTGCGATTCGGAGCGTCGACGCTGAGGGTGCCGCCCTTGATGACCAGCGAATTCACGGACATGAAGCGCTGATTCTTCTCGAGGGCATCGATGTAGTAGATGATGCCTTCCATCGTGCCGGTCAATTCGGTCTTGAAGGTGATGGTGTGGATATCGCTGCCACGGTCGTTGCCATCGACGATCTGTACCGACTGCAGCTCGACGGAGCCGGTATCGGCGGGAATATCGCGGGCGAGGCGCTCGATGGTCTCGCGCATCTCGGCCTTCTCGGTTTCGCGGGGCAGACGTTCCTCCGCGGCCTTGATGTCCAGCTGCAAGGCGGCGAGGTCGGCCTCGAGCTTCGGCTTCTCGCGGATGACCGCATCCTTCTGGTCGATCTCGCTCTGGGTCGTGACGATTTCGTTCCAGACGCCCTGCCCGGTGTTGCGCTGGAGAAAGCCCGGGAGCTTGTTGGACGGATCGATCGCGTTGTCGATCGGACCGAGCGTGCCGAGCGCTTTCCAGGTCAGGAATATCAGCAGCGCTGCGATCGCCGCCGGCACGCCGTACAGGATGTACATCTGCTGCTTTTTCGGCAGCGAACCGAATGCGGGCAGCGCCATGTCAGCCCCCTGCCTTGGGCTTATTGATCGGCTTCACACGCTGGAATTCCAGGTTGAAGAAGATGACCACCTTGTTGAGCGATGGATTCCACACCGGCTTGTCCTGGAAATACGTCTCTTCGGCCTTGCCGACGAAGCCGTTCTGCTTCCAGAACGTGCTCTCCGTGATGCGATGGAAGAAGGACTTGATGTAGTCGCCGGCCTTGGCGCGCTCCTCGCCGACCAACTGCAGGCGGACCTTGAAGGCGTTGGCGCTCTCTCCCTTGCGGTCGCCGCCGGTGGGCATGGCGCTCAGATCGAGACAGCGGACGTTGAATCCCTTCCAGTCGCCGGCGAGCAGCGTGGCGAAATCATCGAGGGTGTGCGCCCAGTAGACCTTCTTGCCCAGCTGCGTCAGCAGGGCCGTGCGACGGGCCTCGAACTCGACGATCTGCGCGCGGATGGCTTCGACCTTCTCGGCCTCTTCGCGCTTGCGGACGAGCTCGTCCTGCTTGTCTGCGAGTAGCCGCTTGGCGGCCGGAACCTTGACCCAAGAGATCCATGCGAAGAAGCAGAACAGGAGCAGGCAGATGCTCACGCCGGCGGCGGCCGTGACCACCAACGGATTGACGCCGCCCCCGCTTTTTCGCAGTTCCGGCGGCAAGAGGTTGATCAGGATCATGAAGTGCTCACCCGCTCGTCATCGCCGAAAGTCTGACACCGCCCGACATGCCTATCTCCAAACAGGAACACGCGTTCGCGCAAAGCCGGTCCGTGTGGACCATATGAGGTACTTCCTGAGCTGTCAAAGGTTAGGTGTGATTGGCCGGCATCAGTTAAGGACTCAGTATGCTTTCGGATTTTCGAATAATCAATCGCCTCTGCGAGCTTCTCGCAATCGCTTGATCACTCCCTCGACCCGCGAACGACGCTGGGGATCCGATCCCGGAGGCAACGCTGCGGCCAACGACTCTGCCGTCCGCACGGCCGACACGGGATCCCCCTCTCGTTCCTGGATCTGACACAGGAGGAATCGACAGCGCAGGCGCGCCTCGTCGTCGCCCAGCCAGGATGCCGGACCATCGAGCAGCGTCCGGCCGCCGCGCAGGTCCCCTGCCGCGACCAGGGACCTCGCCGCACGCCACGCCGCTTCGGCCGCCCAGGGATGAGCTGCAGGCAGCAGCGCCGCTGCTCGCGACCATGCCGCGACCGCATCCTGGCCCGCGAGCTCGAGATCCTGGCCCGCATCGCACCATCCCAGCGCGGTGGCCAGATCGCTGCGTTCGAGCGCGAAGAGCTCTGCCCGCAGAGCGCGCCGATCCGTCGGCTCGCCCGCACAGCGCGCAGCCCAGAACAGCACGTCGCTCGCCGGGAGCGGTGATCGAGCGCGCGCACGCGCAGCGGCCATGAACGGCGACAGCAGCGCGCGCGCCTGGGCCGTGGCGAGGGGATCGCGCAGGTCGTGCAGTGCGCGCACCACGGCCAGGACCGCGTGCTCGGAAGCCGCCGTCGGCAGCTGGGCGAGCTTCCGCGCATCGATTCCCGGAAGGGACGCGAGCAGCGCCAGCGCCTCGGGTTCGGTCGCTGCGAGCGGCTCGAGCAGTGCACGCGCCTCTGCCACCCGACCGAGCTCGACGTCCGCCCGCGCGCGTTCGATGACGATCGCCGGACCGCGGGCCCCGCCATCCGCCACCGACGCTTCGGCGCGGAAAATCGCCGCCTGAACCGCCGGGTCCGCGGCCAACGGGGCCGGCAAGGCGCGCATGGCGGCCAGGCCTTCCGATGGCTGCAAGCGGGCGAGAGCGAGCGCGCGATACAACGGCAGCTGGCCGACCGGATCCTGGGCGAGGCGCGCGATCTCCTGCTCGGCGACCACCAGGCATTCTCCGGCGCGCATTCCCAGGAGGACATGGCACAGCTGCTCGGCCGCATCCAGACGATCCTGGGCGGAGATGGCGGAATCCACGCGGATCGTTGTCAGGATCAGGCGCGCCCGATCGGGATCCTCCTGGGCCACCGCACGCGCGACCACCAATCCCCCGCGCACGCGGTAGCGGCTGCGTGGCCAATCCTGCCAGAGCTTCGCGGCCGCCTGCATGCCGGTCTCGTTGCGACCTGCCAGCAGGCACGACTGGCAGAACAAGGCGAGGCATCGGTCCGCTTCCACGCCGACTCCGGGATGGTCGATAGCGGTCTGCAGCAGCGACGAGACTACCGCGTGATCGACCGGCGGAGTGGCGAGCAGGGCTTCGGAGCCGAGCTGGGCCGCTTCTCCGCTCAGCGGCGCTTTCCAGCGCGCGATCGCGGCCAGAGCGGTGGCCGCGTCAGCGATTCCGAGTGAACGCAGGCATTCCTCGGGCCGGCCGAGGGCCAGGCGCGCGCGGGCGAGGATCAGCAGCTCGGGGCCTTTGGAGGCGATGCCCGGGGAATCAGCCACCAGCCGTTCGGCTTCGACCGCCTGACCGGCGGCGATCGCGGCGCGCGCTGCCGCGACCGCAGGGGATTCCTCGACGGCACCAGCGGATGCCGACCACGAGAGCACCACGGTCACGCCCACGCATCGCGTCCGCCAGCGCGTCGACCACGCGTGCGCCATCACGATCCGAGCTCGCGTCGCAGCGACTCCAGCGCCCGTTCGACCACCTCGCGACCGCCGTCGGGGCCGAGATGCAGCGCTTCATCGAGGAGCGGGCCATCCAGGCCGCCGCGAAACCGCTGCTCGAGCGCCATCCGTTCGGGCTTGGACAGCCGCCCGAAGGCCTCCTCGAGCCGCCGCATGCGCGCGAGGGCGACCTCGTCGTCGGCGCAACGATCTGCCGGGAACGGCTCCTTGAGCGGTTCGCCCGGATGCTCCGATCCCCATTTCATCGCGAGATTCGCGCCGATGCGGCGGAACCAGGCCGGGAATTCCTCGGCCGATGGAAGCTCCGGCAGCTGCGCCCACGCGGCGACGATGGTATCAGCGACCAGCTGCTCGACGACGTCGGGTCTTCGCAGGCGCGCGCCCAGATATGCGGTCAGACGCGGTGCGTGCACGCGACAGAGGCGACCCCAGGCGTCGCGGTCACCGACGCGCGCGGCTGCGATCAGAGCTCCGACGTCAGGTACCTGATCTGGATCCACGCATCCAGTATGGGAGCAGTCGTGACCGGGCAAACCGGTCCCTGATCAGGGAATGCCATCGTCTGACGCGCTCGCCCCGATCGACGCCGCATCGTGGAGCGCGCCTCGGCCGATCCCTGGGCACTCCCGCGCCGCGTCCTGCCAGTCCTCGGGCGTCTCGACCACCCGCTTCCAGAAGGGCCAGCTCCGGCACTGCTTCGGCCGCTCGGCGTAGACCGTGCAGCCGACGCCGCGGGCATAGAACACGCAGTCGTTGTTCTTCTTGTCCATCAGCGAGGTGCGCAGCTCGCCGCCGCGCCACACCTCGCGGATGTATTTGCGCCGGAACGCATCCTCATCGAGTCCGAGCTTCGCGGCCAGCGCCTCGATCTCGGGACCATCGACCCAGGTGAAGCCGGGAGCGCCGGTGCAGCAGTTGCCGCACTGGGTGCAGGTGAACCGCAGGCCCGACTCGTACCAGACGGCCATGCCGCTATGCCAGGGGCACGGGGCCCGCGCCCGCCGCCGCGCGCGTGACGTAGACGGCCATGGGCAGGTCATGGAGGCGCTTGTAGGCCGTGGCCAACTCGGATGCGAATGCCGGGGCCGACTCGTCGCGCACCAGGCTCACCGTGCACCCGCCGAAGCCTGCGCCGGTCATGCGCGAGCCGAGGCAGCCGGGCAGGGAGCGGGCGATCGCCGACATGTCGTCGAGTTCGCGGCAGCTGACTTCGAATTTGTCGCGCAGATCCGCGTGGCTCTGATCCATGAGCTGTCCGAGCGCTTCACCATTGCCGCTGGTGAGGCACGCGAACGCGGCGACGGTGCGGCCATTCTCGGCCACCACGTGCTCACAGCGCTTGACCGCGGCGGCGTCGAGCTTCCCCGCCTGCCGCGCCTGCCACAGGCCATGCATGGTCGCATCGCGCAGATGCGATACGCCCAGCGCCTTGGCTCCGGCTTCGCACTGCGACCTGCGCTCGTTGTACTGGCTCTCGACCAATCCACGGCGCTTTCCAGTGTCGGCGATCACCACGCTCAGGCCCTTCGGCAGCGGCGCCGGAGTCAGGGCGAGCGTCCGGCAATCCATGAGCATCGCCTGCCCCTGCACCGCGCAGGCCGACGACAGCTGGTCGAGGATGCCGCAATTGATGCCGACGTAGGTGTTCTCGGCGCGCTGCGCGAGCTTCGCGATCTTTTCCGCGGAAAAGGTCAGGCCATTCGCGCCCAGCAGCGCGTGCAGGGTCGCGACTTCGAGGGCAGCTGAACTCGACAGGCCCGAGCCGAGCGGCACGTCGCCGGTCAAGGCCATGTCGATGCCGTGCAGCTTCAGGCCTTCCTCGCGCAGGACCTGGGCGCAACCCTTGATGTAGTCGGCCCACCGCGCCGAGACCTGGCTCGATTTGTGGATGCGCTTGCCCTCGGAAGGGCCGACGTCGAAGATCTCGAGATTCTTCTGCTGCAGCGACTGCACACGCACCGTGGTGTCCGAGCGCGGTCGATACACGATGAGCACGTCGCGCTCGATCGCCATCGGCAGGCAGAAGCCGTCGTTGTAGTCCGTATGCTCGCCGATGAGGTTCACGCGGCCGGGCGCACGTACCGCCGCTTGCGGATCGGATCCGAACGCGTGTTTGAAGGCGGCGCGGAGCTCGTTCGTGCGTTGGTCCATGCGGGCGATCACGGTCGCGCGGACAGCGCTCGCGTCAATGGCCCGGCGTGCGATCCCTGCCACGGCCACGCGCCGCGATGCCGCCCATCGCAGCGCGCACGAAAACCAGGATCAAGGCGATTCCGCCGATCGCGACCAGCACGATGCCGACGGTCGAGCGCTCGCCGCCGGCCTGGATCAAGGCATTCCCGACACAGGCGAGCACGATCGCGGCGATGGCGGCGATCCACCGCAATGCGCTCGGGCCGGATCCGGGAGCCGGCTCGGGATTCGCAACGGGAGCGCGATACGGACCATTGGGCGAGGTCATTCCGGCCCCGTACGTGTCCAACCGCCCAGATCGCGCCCGAGGATCTGCTCGACGGTGGTGGCGAAGGTCTCGCGGATCTGGCCGGTCGAGGTCAACTGGAGGGCTCGGCGTGCGAGATTCTGCGCTCCGGAGAGATTCACCGAGCGGATGATCTTCTTCACCAGCGGCACCTGCGGCGCCGACATCGACAGCTTGGTGACGCCGATCCCGAGCAGGAACATGGTGTAGAACGGATCGCCGGCCATCTCGCCGCACACCGTCAGGTCGCCGTTGTAGGCCTTCGACGTGTCGACGATGATCTTCAGGAGCTGCAGCATCCCGGGATTGTGGGCCTTGTACCAGGGGGCGACGTCCGGGTGGTTGCGGTCCGCTGCGCACACGTACTGGGTCAGGTCGTTGGTTCCGACCGAGAAGAACGACACCTCGCGCACGTACTTGTCCAGCGACAGCGCCGCCGCGGGCACCTCGACCATCATGCCGATCGGGATCTCGGGATAGGTCTTCTTCGGGTCGCGCTGCTCGAGCTCGCGCCGTGCGGTGCGCACCAGGCGCTTCGCGGTGCGGATGTCCTCGAGCGAGGTGATGAACGGGAACATCAGCCGCACCTTGCCGTGCACGCTCGCGCGGATGATCGCCCGCAGCTGGATGAGCTGGTACTCCTCGAGCTCGGTCATCAGGCGGATCGAACGTCGGCCGAGCACATGGGTGTCGTCATCGTTCAATTTCACGTACGGCAGCTTCTTGTCCGAGCCGATGTCCATGGTGCGGAAGGTGACCGGCTTGTCGGGCATCTTCTGCACCGCTTCGCGATAGATCCAGTACTGCTCCTCCTCGTCGGGGTAGCTGTTGCCGATCATCAGATGGAATTCGCTGCGATAGAGGCCGATGCCGTCGACGTTGTAGAGCTTGGCGAGGTCGATCTCGCTATGCTTCGAGACGTTCGCCAGCAGGGAAATGGCGTGCCCGTCGGTGGTGACCGCGGGCAATTCGACCTCGGCGCGCAGCAGCTTGTTGTAGTGCTCGAATTCGCGTTTCGTCTTCAGGTAGCTGTCGACGACATCCTTCTTCGGATTGAGGAGGACCGTCCCCGCCGAACCGTCGACGATGATCTGGTCGCCATCCTCGATGTTCTCGGTGAGATCCTGGAGCCCCATCACCGAGGGCACGTTCATCGCGCGCAGCATGACCGCCGCATGCCCACGGTCCGAGCCGAGCTCGCAGATCACCGCCTGGCAGTGCCGTCGTTCGAGGGTGACCAGGTCCGACGGAAACAGCTCACGCGCGAAGATGATGTCCTGGTCGCTCCCCTCCTGCTCCTCCTTCTCGTCGTCATCCTCGCCCGGCTTGTGCAGGCTGACGAGGTTGTCGAGCAGGCGGCGGCCGACGTCGCGGATGTCCGCTGAACGCTCGCGCAGATGCTCGTCCTTCACCATGCTCAGGGTGCGGTAGTAGCCCTCGACG
>JACCZE010000479.1 GCA_013696105.1 Planctomycetota bacterium
ATTTCGAAGCGCGCGCCATCTTCACCGGCGCGCCGAAATCGCTGCCCGAGGTCCCTGCCTCCGCCAAGGCCGCGGGCTTCTGGCTCGGCTACCCCAAGCTCGCGGACACCGTCTCGTACTTCAGCCCCCCTGGCGAATCGAGCGGCACGCTCGCGCGCGCCGCAGCCAGGGGCCAGCGCGTCTCGTTTACTTTCGCCATCCGCACGCTCAAGGACTTCGGCGAGGCGAAGGTCACGTGCGCCGATCTCTCCGGACCGAACGGCAAGATCCCCGCGGCGAACGTCGACCTGCGCTACGTGCACAACGAGTTGAACCGCAGCTTCAACGACCTCGCCTACACCATCGCGCCGAAGGGACTGCGCCGCGCATCCTCGGGAGCGACCCTGCCGAAGGATTTCACCCGCCAGTTCTGGGTCACCGTCTCGGTTCCCGCCGACGCGAAGCCAGGAAAGTACGCGGCCGAGGTCACCGTCGCCGCCGGGGCGCTCAAGCAGTCGGTTCCGCTCGCGGTGGAGGTCCTGGATGTCGTGCTCGACGAAGCCGACTTCCCGCGCGGTTATTTCGGCGTGCATGCTCCGAGCGAGCTCGCGGGCGCGCGCCGCGGCACGGCGATGGCCGAACTGCTGACCGTCCTGCGCGCCCACGGCATGAGCAGCTTCACTGGAGGGCCCGGCATCCCCTTCACGGGGCTCGCCGCCGACGGCAAGCCGATGCTCGATTTCTCGGCCTGCGACGCCTTCTTCAAGACCGCCAAGGAATGCGGATTCACCCAGGACGTGTTCTCCTACGGCGGTCCGGCGATGGTCGACGGCCTGCACGACGGCTACGTCATCGGCGCCACCGGCCACGGCTGGGAGCAGAAGACCGGCAAGTCCTTCGGAGAGCTGCTGAAGATCGTCTGGGCCGCCGTCGATGAGCACGCCAAGCAGGCGGGATGGCCGCGCGTGAAGTACGGCCTCAACGACGAGCCGCGCACCATCGAGAGCGCGCGCGAGCAGCTCGAGCTGCAGAAGGCCTACCGCGACCACGTCCCCTCGGTTCCCACCGGCGGATTCTACTCGGTGCACTGGTCCGATGAGGAGTTCGACAAGGTCGTCCAGGAGACCTTCAAGACCCTGACCTGGTCCGGACTCAACCTCTATGCGCAGGTCGATTTCGACAAGGCCAAGGAGTTCGGCCGCGAGCTGGTGATGTACAATCAGAAAGGCACGCGCTTCGCCTTCGGCCAGTACAGCTGGGCGCGCATGAGCCAGGGCTTCAAAGGCTACATGCAGTGGCACACCGGAGCGATCTCCGGCATGCAGTTCTTCGACCTCGACGGGCGCGAGCCGGACTTCGCCATCGCCCAGTGGGGCCGCGAAGAGATCATCCCGACCCTGGACCTGGCGCGCGCGCGCGAAGGCGTCGACGACCTGCGCTTCGCCGTGACGCTCGCCAACCGGGCGAAGAAGAACGCGAGCGATCCCGCCGCCAAGGCCGCCCTCGACTGGCTAGCGCAGCAGACCGCGGCCGTCCCCGCCGACAAACGCGACGGCCCCGAGGGCGACGAGTTCCGCGACGGCTGCATCGGACACCTGAAGAAGCTCATGCCGCAGAGATAGACGGTCAGGGGTAGGCTACAGCTCCCGGGTGATAAAGGGCTTGCGCAGCGGGTCGGAAATCCGGTGTCATGGCTCCGGCGAGAGACAATAACCGGTCATGAGCGACCCGCTTCCGGCCTGGATCATTGCTGCGCGCGCCGGCGACACCCAAGCATTCGTCCGACTGGTCGAGGCGTGCCAGGCGGGGATCCGGGCGTACCTGTCAGCCCGCCTGAGCGATCGCCACGCCGCCGACGATCTGGCGCAGAACGCCTTCATCATCAGCTATCGGCGGCTCGCCGAGTTCCGCGATGGAGAGAGCTTTCCTGCCTGGGTGCGGGGGATCGCACACAATCTGCTGCGAAACCATCTCAGGAGCCGGCAGGCGCAGACGCCGACCCAGGATGCTGGCAGCCTGAGCATCCTCGACGACCAAGCGGAGCGCATGGCGGATCGCCATGATGAACAGCGCCTGGTCGAGACCTTGCGATCCTGCCTGGCGAAGCTGCCAGACGATCAACGGCAGCTGGTACACGCGCGTTACGTGAGCGAGCAGTCGATCGAAGAACTCTGCAAGAGCGTCGGCTGCAAGCACTCGGCGATGACGATGATGCTGCACCGCGTTCGCATGCGGCTGCGTGCGTGCGTGAACGATCATCTGACCGAGGCGGCGCCATGACCGCATCTCGTGACGACCGATTGGGGGCCTGGCTGGCGGGTGACCGGGGCCAGGGCCTGAAGCGGGACATCGCTCGTGACCTGGCCGAGGATGCGGATTTCGCCGCGCGCGCGGGGGAACTGCTGGTGATCGAGCGGCTGCTCGGTCGTGCCACGCAGGCCGACGATGACGAAGGTGCGTTCGCGCGCGAAGTGGGGCGGCAGCTCGATGCGCCGGACTCGGGCCGACGCTTCGCACAAGCGGTGCACAGACGCATCTTCCTGCCGCGATCGATGCTCAGGGCAGCCGCGCTGGTGATGATCGGACTGCTTGCCGCGACGATGTGGACCTGGCACCAACGCGGCAATGCCGATGCCGATGCCGATGCCGATGCCGACGAATCGACGATCGCGATCCTGCGTCCTGGAACCGCACGCTGCGAACTCTCGTCGGGGACGTCCCCGGGTGACTGGATCGTGGTGGCTGGCGTTCGGACTTTGCACCGGCGCGACAACCTGCGCGTAACGGATTCCCCCGCCGACATCTCCTACGCGGATGGGACCGTCCTCACGCTCTTGCCGGGGACGGAGGTCGGCGTCGACGACCTCTCGGGGGCGAAGAACGTGCGCATCGCCTCCGGCTCCCTCTCGGCGGAGGTCGCCAAGCAGCCGTCCGATCGACCGCTCGTTCTGACCACTCCGCACGCGCGGGTCGAAGTCGTCGGTACCAGGTTCACCCTCGCCGTGACCGCACGGGATTCCACCCTCGCCGTTTCCGACGGCGCCGTCCGCCTGATCACCGGGATCGGAACGACCCTGGTCGCGCGCGGAGGATCCGCACGCGCGGATTCAGAAGGCGCGTTCGTGATGCGGACGGAAGCTGCGGGTGGACCCGTGGAGGCCGGTACCGAGGTCGTACGGCGATTCGATATCGCTGCGGGCGCGACACCCTCGCAGTGGAGCCAAGGCAGAGTCGTTGCGAAGCCGGATGGATCGGGCGGGAACTGCCTGGCTTCCGACGTCGACGAAGCGATCTCACCTGGGATGATGGCCGCCTGCGCCGTCGATTGGCGTTCGGGTCTCTTCCGCCATGCCGCGGACGATCAGCTGCAGTTCGACATGCGCACACCCCCGGGAGCTGAACGCCTGATCGTCTGGTTCTACGATTCCACCAGCGATCGCGGCTTCTACGCCATCATCCCGACACCTGGCGCATCCACCTGGTCGCGTGCCACCCTGCGACTGAGCGCGTTCGCAGCGGATGACCGGCGGCCGGAAGGGATCCGGCCTGGCGATCTCCTGTCCTTCCTCCGCTTCTCGGTCGAGCCCAAGCCGTCCGAGCCGTTCCACCTCGACCAGGTGCGCATCGTGCGCATCCCCCCGCCAAATTCAGCACCGCCTTAAATCAGCCGCGGCTCCATCGACATCTCGGCACGCTCACCGACTGGACGGCTCATCAGGCCGACCGGAAAGGGATTCCCATGTTCCGCAACATCCTTGCTCTGCTCATATTCCTCGCCTCGTGCGCCTTCGGCAGCGAGCGGACGGTCTGCGATAGCGAGCGCAGCATGATCTTCGGCGACGCCTCTGGCGATGCCTATCAGGCCCTCGGGGCGAACGTCGACGTGGTGGTCTCGCCCGATTTCCCGCGGCAGTCTCCAGATGCGATCAAGGTGTCGCACGGACGTTTCCACGTCTTCAATGCCGACGACGACTCGACCTGGGTCTATTTCCCCTACGCCCACCTGAAGCGGTACGAGCAGAAGGAGATCGCCGCCGGCAGACCGCCCATCTTCGTCACCGCGACCTATCAAGGGAAGAAGCGACCGGTGCTGTGGAGCTGGTCGCTCGGATTCGTCGCGGCGGGGCAGGTTCCGACTATGCCCGCCTCGTACTGGAAGCAGGCGGTGAATCTCGCGGACGACCGCTTCATCAAATTCTGGATCCACGAGTACGCCTATCCGAAGCTGTTGAGCCGATTCGTCGACCTGCCGAACATGTGGATCGGCTGCGATGAGTGCGCGTACATGTACGGCCTCTATGGCGTGCTCGACGACGACGGCCGGTGGGTGCCGGGCATCCCCTGGGATCCCCCGTTCCAGCAGGACAACGCCCAGTACCAGGACAGCATCACGACATTCTTCCGGCGCGTGCGCGAGATCGCCCCGAATCTCGATATCATGTGCAACGACGGAGGCATCGAGGTCAACACCATGACCAGCTCGCTGGATGCCTTCAAGAACATCTACAGCGTGTCCGCATCGGGAATCATGCAGGAGGACGGTTTCTATTTCTACCCGTACACCGACGCGTGGGGACGGGGGGAATTCCAGAAACTGACCGAAAAGTACCAATGGCTGGGGGCCACCGGCAAGGTGCTGATCGCGATGTACACCTTCCAGCAGGACCTGTCGTACACCGAAAGGCTGCGCGCCGCATATGGGCATTACCTGATCTTCCGGGGCGATAATTTCTTCTTCTCGCCGCAGTTCACCGACTCGCCCGCCCAGCCCGAATGTCCCCCGGCGGATTACGCCGAGATGCGCGATCAGCTCGGTCTGCCGATCGCTCCAGCCGGGAGCGAAAGCGCGAGCGGCGACGGTTTCCGCCTCTACTGGCGGCGATGCCAAGGCGGATTGGTGTGCCTCAATTGGACGGGAACCACGCGCACCATCTCGCTGCCCACGGGATCCTGGCACCTCCCCGGCGGCACGACGCCGGTGCAGAGTCTCGTCCTCGCCGACCGCAATGCCGCCTATGTGACGTCATCTCCGGGTCGGACAGCACCGCGGCCACGCATCGCGCCCCGCATGGCGGCGGCAATCACCGGTCCGGTCAGCGTCACCTTGGCGAGCGAGGCGGTGGGAGGGACGATCCGCTACACCACCGACGGCAGCGATCCGACCGCCGCATCCCCGGCATATGTCGGTCCGATCAGCGTGAGCGCCTCCATGGTGGTGATCGCCCGGACCTACGTTGCTGGCTCGAATCCGAGCCACTCCAACCGCGCGACCTACACGGTCGTGGCGACGCTACCGACGGCGCAATTCCACCTCGCCGCAGACGGCGGCAGCGAGCATTTGGCCCATCATTACCCGGTGGTCCGCCTGGATCATCCGTCGGCGACGATCATCCGCATCGATTACGCCGCCACCGGCGGCACCGCGACCGGCGACGGCGTCGATGCCATGGTCATCCCCGGCACGCTCACCTTCCAACCAGGCGAGACGTCGAAGTACCTGCCGATCGCCATCGTCGACGATGCGACGCCCGAGAATTCCGAAACCATCATCATCACCCTGGCGAATGCCCGCGGCGCGGCGCTCGGTGCGCAAACGACCTTCACCTATGCGATCACCGATGACGATGGGGGCTCATCCCCGGTGCCGCCCGTGATAAGCAGTATCGGCACCGCGTCGGCAACCGTGGGCCAATCCTTCATATACGCGATCACCGCGAGCAACGTCCCCACCAGCTTCGGCGCGATCGGTCTGCCTGCCGGCGTCACACTCAATGCCAGCACTGGGGTCATCTCCGGAACGCCGACCACTGCCGGAACCACCACAGCGACCGTCAGCGCGACCAACGCGGGCGGCACCGGCTCGAAGACCGTCATCATCACCGTGGATCCCGCCGTGCCCGCAGTCACCGTGCGAGTGATCGCACTGACCCCTTCCACGGGCAACGGCTCGTCGGCGATGTTCACGGCAACCATATCGGACACCGCCGGGTCTTCCGATATCGCGCTCGTGAACATCCTGGTGAATGACATCCTGTACTCCATGAACGCCTGCGCCGTGACCTATACCGCCTCCACCGGCACGCTGTCGCTGAGCAACGATGACTTCCTGAGCGGAAGCACTCAAGGATCCATCGGATCCTCCTCGGTTCTCAGTAACAGCCAGTGCTCCATCGATCTCTCGAAGGTCACGGTTACCTCCAACGGCGCGGACCTGACGCTGCGACTGCCGATCTCCTTCACCGCACGCTTCGTCGGCGAGAAGAACACCTATGTGCGGGCTGCCAGCGCAACCGGTGTCGTCGCCCACTTTGCACAGATGGGTACGTGGACCGTGACGAGCACGGTCGATGCCACCGCGCCCGTGATCTCGGCAGTGGTCGCGTCGCGCATCACCGCTCGCTCGGCGACCGTCACCTGGACCACCACCGAGGCGAGCGACAGCCAGGTCCACTATGGCAGGACCACGAGCTACGGCAGCGTGTCGGCGTTGGATCCGAGCCTGGTCACCTCGCACAGCGTGACGCTGAGCGGCCTGGCTCGGAAGACCACCTACCATTACCGCGTCCTGAGTCGCGATGCCGCGGGTAATCTCGCCACCACCACTGATGGCTACCTGATCGGAAAAAGCGGCCTCGATCCCGCCAGCGCCGCGCCCATCGGCGACCTCACATTCACCACCGGAGACGATGACGGCGGGGGCGATCCTCGATGCGGCTTCGGCTCCAGCATCGCGCTGTTGGCGCTGGCATCGCTGCTCATGGCCAGGCATAGGCGGGCTGAGACTCCCATCGACGACTGCTGACGCGCGAGCGTCGTACAGGGCGCTGGGCCCGTCGTACCCCACTTCCGAGGTGGCCCCGGATACCTCTACGGATAGTGTCTCCGCCCCATGCGCGAGCTGCGCGATTCGTATCGGGATGATCCTCGCGTCGCGGCGGCAGCGGCGGCGTTGACACTGGATCGCGATGTGGTCGTCGGCGCCTGCCACGGCGGACTGATCCCGGTGCTCATCGCCGCGCTCTGCGTGCGTGACAACGTTGCCGAGCGACCACGCCTGATCGTCTGCAACGATCCGCAGACCCTGGTCGACGATCTCGAAGAGCTCGGGGTGGTGGCGGCCTGCCTGCCCGAACTCGACCGCTTCGAGGAAGGCGAGGACGTCGCATCCGGTGGCGCAGCCGCGACCATCGATCGACCCGGCCACAACCGGCGCATGGCCGCGCTTGAGGCGTTCTCAGCCGGCGCGGTGCTGGTCGCGAGCCCGCCTGCGGTCGAGCAGCCGGTGCCCGATATCCAGCAGGTGGTGCGTTCGTCGATCGTCGTCCGTCCCGGTGAGGAGCACCCCCTCCAGGGCCTGGTCGAGCGCCTGGTCGAAGCGGGCTACAAGATCACCGGCACCGTCGAGGCGCGCGGCGAGCTGGCGGTGCGCGGCGGCATCGTCGACGTCTACCCGTGGATCGGCCAGGACCCGCTGCGCGTCGAGTTCTTCGGGGACCAGGTCGATTCGATCCGCCGCTTCGACGCCTTCAGTCAGGAGTCGATCGCGCGCGTCGAGGAGGCGGTCCTCGCCTCCTCGACCGGAGGCCTCGCCACCATGGGCCTGTGGGAGCAGCTGCCGCCGGCCCCGGTGGTGGTGATCGGCGACATCGCGCTACGCGCCCGCCTCAAGAAGGACCACAAACGCCACGAGGTGCGCTTCGCGCGGCAGCTCGAGCACTCAGCGGTCGACGGCGCCTCGCTGGGAGTCGAGAGGCTGCGCGGGGATCTGCGGCGAGGGTTGGCGGAGGTGAAGCAACTGTCCTCCGTGCTCCGTCCTGCGTCCTCCGTCAGACAGCCGACACCCACCGCGAATGACGACCTCGCACGAGACGGAGAACGGAGGACGGAGAACGAAGGACCGTCCCTCCGCTCCGTCCTCCTCCTCGCCCGCAACGAAGAGGCCAAGCTCGAGCTGCAAGCCAACTGCGACGACCATGGCGTCGTCGCGGACATCCGCATCGGTCGCCTGAGCGCCGGCTTTCGCGATCTCGAGCGCGGGTTCACCGTCGCGCACGATTTCGAGCTCGCCGAGCGCGAGCCGGTGAAGCGGCGTTCGGCGCGCATCGCCGGCGGAGCTCCGCTGTCGTCGCTGACGGACCTCAAGCGCAACGACTACGTCGTGCACCTGCGCCACGGCATCGGCCGCTTCAAAGGTGTCACCACCCTGGAGAAGCGCGGATTCCTCGAGGATTTCCTGCTCATCGAGTTCAGCGAGGACACCAAGCTCTACGTCCCCGTCGACGCCATCGACCTGGTGCAGAAGTACGTCGGCGCGACCGGCCGTGCGCCGGAACTGTCACGCATCGGCGGCCAGGCCTGGGCCAAGAAGCGCGCGAAGGCAGAGCGCGCGGTGCAGGACATGGCGGCCGAACTGCTGCGCAACGCCGCACGCCGCGTCGCTGCGGGCGGCCTGCAATTCGCGGCCGACACCGCGGAGATCCGCCGCTTCGAATCGTCCTTCCCCTATGAGGAGACCGAGGACCAGCTCGCTGCCGTGCGTGAGGTCAAGGTCGACATGGAACGTCCGGTGGCGATGGACCGGCTGCTGTGCGGCGACGTGGGATTCGGGAAGACCGAAGTCGCGATGCGCGCGGCGTTCAAGGCAGTCGCCTCGGGCTATCAGGTCGCGGTGCTGGTGCCGACCACGCTGCTTGCCGAGCAGCATCTCGAATCCTTCACCGAACGATTTGCGGGCTTCAAGGGCAAGGTGGCAGGGCTCAACCGCTTCTCCGAAGCCAAGGCGCGCGCGCAGGTGCTGGAAGAGGTCAAGGCGGGAACGGTCGACATCCTGATCGGCACCCACGCCATCCTCACCGAGAAGTTGGGATTCGCGAACCTCGGGCTCCTGATCATCGACGAGGAGCACCGCTTCGGGGTGAAGCAGAAGGAGAAGCTCAAGGCGGTGCGCGCCGGCTGCGATGTGCTGACCCTGTCGGCGACGCCGATCCCGCGCACCCTGCACTTCTCGCTGCTCGGGCTGCGCGACATCAGCGTGCTCGCCGAGGCTCCGGCCGAGCGCATGGCGGTGGAGACCCGCGTCGCTCCGTGGGACGACGAGCTGGTGCGCCACGCGATCGAACGCGAATTGGAGCGGCAGGGCCAGGTGTTCGTGGTGCACAACCGGGTGGGCGACCTCGACGCGCTGGCCTTCCGCCTGTCGCGGCTCGTGCCGTCGATCAAGCTCGACACCATCCACGGCCAGATGGACGCGGACCGCATCGCCCGCGTGATGGAGGCCTTCCGCCACAAGAAGCTCGATTGCCTGGTCACCACCTCGATCATCGAATCGGGCATCGACATCCCCAACGCCAACACGCTGTTCGTCAACAATGCGCATTTCTTCGGGCTCGCCGAGCTGCACCAGATCCGCGGCCGCATCGGCCGCTTCTCGCGCCAGGCCTACGCCTACTTCCTCACCCCGCCCAATCGCGACCTGGGCGAGGAAGCGCGCGAGCGCCTGAACGCCATCCAGGAATACGCCGAACTCGGCGCCGGGTTCAAGCTGGCGATGCGCGACCTCGAGCTGCGCGGCGCGGGGAATCTGCTCGGGGCCGAGCAGAGCGGGCAGATCGACGCCATCGGCTACGAGCTCTACACCAAGCTGCTGCACGAATCGGTCGCGCGCCAGAAGGCGGGGGAGGCTGTGGTCGCCCCGTCGCCCGATGTCGCCCGCCCATCGGAACCGATCAAGGCCGCCGATCCCGGCCATGTCGTCGGCGACAAGCTCGCGCAGGCGATGGGCCACCACGACACCGGCGAGACGCTGCTGGGCATGGCGGTGGACGCGTACATTCCTGACACCTGGCTCGAGACCCCGGCCTTGAAGTTCGAGGTGCACAAGCAGCTCGACTCCTGCCGCCGCATGTCCGACCTCTCGCACCTCGCGCGCTCGGTGCGCGACCGCTTCGGCGCCCTCGCGCAACCCGTGGCGCGGCTGTTCCAGATGCGCGCGATCCGCATCCGCGCCAAGGAGCTGGGCATCAAGCGCATCGACGTCCAGGACCGCCACGTCCGCTTGCACCTCGCAGGCTCGATCCCAAAGGAGTTGGCCTCGGTCAAGCTGGCCGAACTCGTGCACCTCCAGCTCAACGGCTCGATCCTGGTCCTCTTCCTCAAGACCACGCTCGACCAGGACGCCGCCCTCGGCGTCCTCTGCCGCCTGTTCAGCCTCGACCTCGGCTTCCTAGGCAAGGGGTTCTGAAGCCCCGGTGCGGAGGGCGGAGGGCGGAGGGCGGAGGGCGGAGGGCCGATAGCCGATACCCGATAGCGCGACGCCGTCCCCGGGCGCCGAGCGGCGCTGGCGGCATACAATCGGCGAAGCCGATGCCGCCACGATGTCGGAGGCTTCCGACGACATCGTGCCGCGACAAAGCCCGGGGGTAGGCCGAAGGCCGTAGGGGCGACAGCCCCTGAGCAAAAGCCGCGACAGCCCCTGAGCAAATAGCACTGCCATGACGCGGCAGCAGAGGGTATGCTCCCTTCATGCGACTCGGGGCGACGATCGCGCGGATCATCGGGTGCGTGTCATTGGCGGCATGGGCTGCGGCCATGCAGCAGCCCACCGGCGTCCTCGCCGTGCCCACGGCCAAGAAAGAGCAGGAGGCCTGCGGCGGTTCGGCGATCCTGATCTCGGCCGACGGCCAGGCGATCACGCTCGCCGAGGCCCTGCCCGGGGACCCGAAAGCGGGGGATCGCATCGAGGTGATCGCGGGCGGCAAACGTCGCCAAGCCGAAGTCCTCCGCCGCGGAACCATGACTACGGCCGTGCTGCTGCGCATCGATGGCCTGCCGTCCTCGGGCTGCACGCCGATCGTGCTGGCGGACAGCCGCGCGTTGGCCGTCGGCACTGAGGTCTGGACCGCGGGCAACGCCACCGGCGCGATCGAGCACGATGGCATCAGTGCGTTGTCGCGTGGCATCGTCAGCGCCCTGTACGACATCCCCATGGACGCTGCGCCGGTGCGCGGGCGCATGGGCCGGATCCTGAGCACCTATCGCGGACCCGTGATCGAGACCGATGCCGGCATCAACGATGGCAGCCAAGGCGGCGCGCTCCTGGACGCCGATGGGCGTTGCGTGGCGCTGGTCTCGCTCGGCCAGGCGCGCGAACGGCGATTGGGCACCGCGATTCCCGTGCACCTGGTGGTCAGCGATCTCGCCCTCGAACACGCCCTCTCGTCTCCGCGCGAGCCGCGGGTCGAACCGGCATTCGCTGCCGGCGCCGCACAGGCGATGCGCAGCATGGCGCAGATCTATTTCGAGCGGCCGCATGGGCTGGGCAACACCGATGAAGCGATACCGCGTCCCCCACGCGCGGTCGCCGAGGCGCCGGTGTACGAACGAGACCGCCTGCAACGCTGGTGGAACATCTACTATCAACAACAGCAGATGTTCTACACCGACCAATCCGTGTGCGCGATCGTCGTCGATGCGAAGGCCGGTCTGCTGATGACCGCGCGCAGCAATCTCCACGGCGACGCCGAACGTGGCCGGCTCTTGTCGGCTTCCGGCGATGGAATCGCCTGTTCGGTCATCGCTGTGAACAAGCCGCTCGACCTCGCATTGATCAAGGCCGACGGGCCGTTGCCGCTCGAGGATCCCGCGTTCGCCGCGCGTCCGTCGGTCGGTGATCAGGTCGCCGTGGTCGGACCGCTCACAGTTCCCGGGGCGCTCGGCCGCCACGGGATGACACGGGGGGTGGTGTCGGCGCTGGGCAGGCACCTGGTGCAATGCTCGCACACCTGGGTGCAGATCGATGCGCGCGCCAACTATGGCAGCCTCGGAGCCGCGGTGATCGACGCTTCCGGTCAGATCGTCGGCATGACCGTCATGCTCGGACCCGACGGTCCGCAAAGCCAGTGGCTGATCAACTCCGGCGTGACCATGGTGCTCGACGCGGCAGCGATCTCGCGTGCGCTGCCCAAGCTCATCGCCGGCACCAGCACGGATGCCCAAGCACGGTTGGGCCTCGGCGTCAGCCTCAAGGCCACCGACGGCACGGTGTCGATCGTCGGCATCATCCCGGGAACCGGCGCCGCGGCATCGGACCTCAAGACTGGCGATGTCATCGAACGCATCGACGGCGTGGCCATGGCCAGCGGTCAAGGGACCCAGCGCGCGCTGCTCAGGCACGAGCCGGGCGATCGCGTCCAGGTCGACATCGTTCGCGGCGATCAGAAGCACACGATCGAGGTCGAAATCATGGAGTTCGTGGCACCATGATCCGCACGTGCGCACTCTGGGTGACCGCAGCGTACGCGCTGACCGCGTTCGCAGCCGAAGGCGCGACTCCTGTTCCCAAAGCGCTGGCCGATCGCCTGCTCGCGACCTACGTGTTCGTCGGTGGCGGCAGCGGTGTGCTGATCGGAACAGACGGTCTCATCCTGACCAACAACCATGTCATCGACGGCCTCCGGGATTACACCGTACGCACCGCCGACAGCACGACCTACCAGGCGACCCTCCTGGGCACCGATCCGGTCGGCGATATCGCGCTCCTGAAGATCGATCCGGCCATGCGTCCGGGGGGCGGCAGCTTCCCTGGCGCCGAACTCGCCCCACTGACGGCCCTCCTGCCCGGATCGGAAGTGATCGCGATCGGCAATCCGTTCGCGCTGGGTGATCTCGACGACGTGCCGTCGCTGTCGACCGGCGTGCTCAGCTGCGGTCGCATCGTGCGCGGCGATTACTCCGACTCCGTCCAATCCGACGCACCGGTGAACCCCGGAAATTCGGGTGGGCCGCTGTTCGACCGCAATGG
Source organism: Planctomycetota bacterium (assembly GCA_013696105.1). Taxonomy (GTDB): domain Bacteria; phylum Planctomycetota; class UBA11346; order UBA11346; family UBA11346; genus JACCZE01. The sequence goes on from JACCZE010000479.1 coordinate 12,779, forward strand.
ACTGCTGCTGGGCATCAACGGCCAGATCCGTTCCCTTTCGGGTTACCGCATCAACAGCGGCATCGGCTTGGCGATCGCCAGCACGCAGCTGGCGGCATTCCTCCCTGAGCTCGTCGCTGCAGATGGCGGGTACGTCCGCCATACGGCGGCTCCAAAAGGCCTCGAGCTCGCGAGCGATGCCGATGGGGTGTTCGTAAAGAAGACCGGCGACTCCCCGCTGCTGGTCGGAGACCGGCTGATGACGATCGCGGGCCGCGCGGTGGCATCCGTGCCGACGGCCATGGGATTGTTCGCGTCCCTTCCCGCTCGGGCCGGCGCGGGCACCACGGTGCTGGTCGCGCGGAGCGACGGCCAGTCCACGGAACTCGTCGTCCCCCTCTCCCACACCCCCATCCCCGGAAATCCCTACCACGGCCTGAGCTTCGTCGAACGCGACGGCACGACGATCATCGGGCATGTCGACCAGAACAGCCCCGCCTCCTCGGCCGGGTTCACCGTCGGCAGTCAGGTGCTCTCGATCGAGGGCAAGCCGATCACCACCAAGGTCTCCCTCCTGCGCGCCCTCGTCGGCCGCGAGATCGGCGACCGCGTCGAGTTCACCACCCGCGACCGCGCCGGCACCGACAAGACTGCGAAGGTCCTGTTCAAACAGCATCCTTAGTGCAGGGGCTGTCGCCCCTACGGCTCGCGAACGAGCCTACCCCCGGGCTTTGTCGCGGCTCGATGTCGTCGGGAACCTCCGACATCGTGGCGGCATCGCTTCGCGATTGTATGCCGCCACCTCCGACTCGGCGCCCGAGGAGCAACGACACGGCCATCAGCTATCTGCTATCCGCTATCTGCTATCCGCTATCCGCCGCGCTCCGCTCCGCTCACTTCGCCTTCTCTCGTTCTATCTCGATCAATCCGTTCAGCTCGTCGCGGTTCTTCACCACGCTCCAGGTGCCGTCGGCGCGGATCATCACGTAGCAGCTGGGTTTGAACCCGAAGGGAGACCAGCGTTGGATGGGATCGCCGGTGAATGCGGTGATCAGGCGCCCGTCGGCGGGGCGGGTGATCTCGCGGAAGCGGGCCTTGGCCGGACCCGTATCGTAATCACGCAGTTCGGCGGTGCGGCCCTGACCGCGTTCACGCGCGTAGAACTGCAGATCGCTGAGCGCTTCGCGCGCGCGTAGCGCGACGTCCCAGCGCGGCATCAGCTCGAGGTTGCCCAGCGAGCCGAAGCAGGTGAGGAACACGCACACGCTGTTCACCGGCGCGAGCTTGAGCCACTGCCATCCGGTGAGCGCCATCCACGCGATGCCGAGTCCGCAACCGATGGTGATCGAAGCAACCAGGGAAGCGACGTGGGTCCCTTCGCTGTGCAGCAGGCTGGCGATCGGCAGCAGCAGCGCCGCCAACGCGATGAGGAATTGGCGCATTCCCGGGCGCTCGGGCAGCAGCCAGCGTTCGTGCAGCGACATGCCTGATCATGACCCGGCACTGGGCTGGTGCCACGCCGTTTCAGCGTGAATGCCAGGTCCGGCTTGCCCATCGCCATGGCCGCGCACGGTGACGTCATGGTCAGGCTCGATCGCATCATCACCCGCAGCGGCGATGGCGGAACCACCTCGCTGTCAGACGGTTCCCGCCTGCCCAAGCACCACCCGCTGATCGCGGCCATCGGCGCGGTCGACGAAGCCAATACGGTGCTGGGCATGGTGCGCATCGAGGTGCTTCCCGAAGTCCTGGCGGAAGAACTCGCTCGGGTGCAGAACGACTGCTTCGACCTGGGGTCGGATCTCGCGACGCCACCCGGCGGCCCCTACGAAGCGAAGATCGCCCGCATCACCGCCGCCCAGGTCCTGCGCCTGGAAACCGCAGCCGAACGCGCGAATGCGGCGCTCGTACCGCTCACGAGCTTCGTCCTTCCTGGCGGCAGCCGCTCCGCTGCCTGGCTGCACCTGGCGCGCACCACCGTGCGCCGCGCCGAACGCGACCTGTCCGCCGCCATCGCCGCGTTGCCGGAACGCGCCTTCAATCCCGAATGCCTGCGCTACCTCAACCGCCTTTCGGATCTGTGCTTCATCTGGTCGCGCCAGTGCAACGACGACGGCAAGCAGGATGTGCTGTGGGTGCCCGGTCGGAATGGATGAAGGCGGACCGATGACCATGCTCCTCCTCCCCTCCGATCCCCGCCTGGCATTGTCCTCTCCGGTCCCAGTGCTGCAGATCGATGGTCCGGTGCGCCTCGAGCGCTTCGCGCGCAGCGCAACCGAGGCGGTCGCCGGACAGCTGGGACCGCTGGCGAATCTGCGCTCGTCCAGCGGCTGCTCCATCTGGTTCTCAACCGACAGCCCCTGGGTCGAGCTCCATCTCGAGCGGCTGCGCCACCACCAGCCGGTGCCGTGCGGGATCTCGGCGGAGATCGCACGCGCAGACGGCGGGTTCGATGCGTCCGAGAGCGAGGACCTGCGCGAGCGCGACGGCGCGGTGGCGGTGCGGTTGCCTACCGGACTCGAACGCGGATCACCGCGCACTGTGTCGCTCTGGCTGCCGCTGATCTCGACCTGCGCGATCGCTGGCGTGGAGTTCGCCGCAGGCGCGACAGTCGAGCGCCTCGAACCGCCGACTCCGCGATGGCTCGCGATCGGCGACAGCCTGACCCAGGGATTCAGCGTGCAGTCTCCGCGTCAGAACTGGGTCCACCGGTTGTCACGGCGCTGGGACCTGCCGGCATGGAATCTCGGCGTGGGCGGCATCCGCATCGAGCCCGCGGTCTTCGCGCCCGCGCTCGCCGTCCGCACCTGGGACCTGGTGACGATCGCCCTGGGCAGCAACCATGCGTGGAAGGAGTCCGACGCGATCACCGCTGCGGACCGGGCCGCGGAACTCGCCGATCTCGCGCTCGCGGGTGGACACCGTCGCATCGTGTGGCTGCTGCCGCCGTGGAAACCGTGCGAAGACGGCCTGGGTCCCGCGGGTTTCGCCGGTGTTCCGCTCGACCGTGCGGCGGGCGAGC
>JACCZE010000040.1 GCA_013696105.1 Planctomycetota bacterium
AAACACTTCCGCGCGCGCGGCGGCAAGGCGCTCTACCTGGGGACCGAGCACGGCAGCGTCGCCTATCGCATGTACGCCAAGCAGGGCTTCGTCGGCATCGAGGATCGGAGCGGATACATGACCTGCACCGCCGGTCCACTCGAACGCTTCGAGGCCGAGTATTTCGCCAAGGGCCCGGCGACGGTCTCTGTGCTGGATTGGCAGCACTGGCCGACCGCCTCCGCCTTGTTCGCCGGCGCGTTCCCCGGCGTGGTGCGCTCGAGCAACCTGCGCCTGCATGGGAGGACCCTGACCGAAGGACCTTTCCTGCCGGTGATCCGCGAGCACCGGCGCCAGCCGGATGCGAAGCCCAAGGCGTACGCGCTGCAGAAGGACAACGGCGCCGTCGTCGGTTTCGCGATGCGCGACATCCACCCCTCCTGGCCGGATGCCGGCCAGCTCGACCTGTGGTGCCATCCGGACCATTGGGACCGGGCGGACGAACTGATCGCACCGTTCGATCTCTCAGCGGCGGGGCGGACGATCGCCTATGGCGACAGCGACAGCCCGCAGCGGTCGCGCGCGCTCGCCGCCGCCGGCTTCAAGCCGATCGGCACCTTGCCGCGCTTCGTCGCCGCGAACGTCGCCAAGACCCGTTTCACCGACGTGATCGTCTACGACCGTGGCTGAGGTCGTCGCCGACATCCCGATGCCGGTGCAGATCGTCATCGACGACGTCGGCTGGTGGAGCGGTCGCAACGGCAGCGCCGACAACGAACCGTACCGCACCGGCATCGCGCGCGACCACGTGCCCGCCGATTACACGGCCATCGCCGACCTCGGCCGACGCCTGAACATGCGCCCGCAAGCCGCGATGATCCTGTCGGAATGGGACACAGACAAAATCCTGCGCGCGATACCGACCGCGACCCGGGACGGGGCCGCATGGGACAATTCCCATCGCGTCGGACCCTGGATGGACCAGGCGGCGGACATCATCCGCACGAATGGGGATCACCTCGAGCTCACCCTGCATGGGATCGGGCACGAATACTGGGGCGGCAATGCGCCGGGGCAGACGCCCACGCGCTTCACCCGCGCGGAATGGCACGACACAGCGGGAAACATGCGCTCGCGCGCGGAGGTGCTGGCGCGGCTGGACGCGTTCGCGCGGATCCTCGACCAGCACCATCTGGGGACGTTCCCGACCTCGTTCGTGCCGTGCGCCTTCATGCACCGCTTCGGCAGCGGCCTCGCGGACATCCTGCGCGAGCACGGTATCGATTTCATCTCGACGCCGTTCTATTCCATCGTCGGCCTTCCCCAGCCGCGATGGCGCTGGTTCGACTACGACGGCGAGACCATGACCGTTGATCGCCCGCACGACCGTTTCGATTGGCATCAGATCGGTCCGACCCCGAGCGGCGATCTCACCCATCCCATCGTGGGCATGCATTGGCCGCACGTGCTGCACGTGGATCCGGCGCGCAACGGCGAGACCGTCGATGGCTGGGTGCACTTCCTGTCCGCGCATGGCCGGTCCCCCCGCACGATGCTGGCACGCGACACCGGGGAGTTTCGGACCCAACTCGCGCACCACCTCTGCACCGCGCGGACGGTTCGTGATCACGGCATCGATCTGGACTACTCCGGATTCGACCGCTTGCCGCGCACCCACCTCTCCCGACGACTCGTGGTCAAGGTCGCTGCGGATACCCCGTTGTCATTCACCAGCACGGACTCCAACGTCGACCTGGTCGCTCGCGATCAGGTCGACGGGCGCGCCGTGCACACGCTGCGCGTGGACGCGCACCGGGATCGCAACCAGGCGCGGCTATCGTGGTCCACGAGCCGCTGATGCCCGTGGATCACGCTCGAGCGGTCAGCGCCTCATCGACCAGGCGCTGATAGAGCGGGTCCGCGGCCCCTTGCCGCCACTTTCCGCGCCGGCGCACATCATCGAGCGTCAGCCGCGCGCCGTCGACCAGGTCGATGTCGCAGCGGAATTCCGGCACGTCACGCTTGGCCTTGGCCGAGGTGTACGCGCCATGGAAGCGCGTGATCTCGCCCAGCAATCCGAAGCGGGCGGGATCGGCCTGGACGATGCGCTCGGCCGGCAGGCTCACGAGCTGCACCGGCTTTCCCAACGCCATGCCCACCTGCGCGTAATAGTCGCGCCAGGTGATCACCTGGTCGCGGGTGGCATTGTAGGCCTGGCCGTAGGTCGCGGGATTGAGGACCGCGTAGGCGAACAGCTTTCCGCAGTCGTCGCGGTGCGTCGACTGCCACAGGCCCATGCCGTTGTCTGCGGCCAGCACCGGCAGGCCGCGGTCGATGCGATCCCACGAGCAGGCGTCGAACTCGAGCTGGTCGATCA
>JACCZE010000073.1 GCA_013696105.1 Planctomycetota bacterium
TCGGTACCGATGTACGCCTTTCGGATGCCGCTCGGTGGCGGCTGACGACTCTGACATGATGACCTCCAGCCGCGATCATGCGGCGGGGGAGGTCAGTTGGCTACACGGGTTGGATGAGCGGACACGATGAAACGGCTGAGCGCAGCCCGCCATGGACAAGGACTTTGTTTTTCCTGGCCAATGTGCAGAAAACAGCATGTGTGTCCTAGAGCGCCTGAGAGCGCCTCTTTAGCGCACACTGACTATTCTTCCGGCGTTCATTCAGAAACGGGATCGGGTCGAAATTCGAGCAAGTCCCCTGGTTGACAGTTCATATGCCTGCAGATTGCTTCGAGGGTCGAGAATCGAATCGCTTTCGCCTTGCCCGTTTTCAACACAGACAGGTTTTGAGCGGTAATTTCTATCCCATCAGCGAGCTCGTTGAGCCGCATCTTTCGCTGCGCTAATACAACATCCAGATTAATGATGATGGGCATGTTCGTGTCAGACCGTGAGTTCGCGCTCTTCGTGGATCAACGTGGCTTCTTCCGTCACCCAGCCCAGCAGAATAATCACACTTCCCGACAGCATGAGCGGAACATCGAGCATCACGTTCAGCGGTTTGGCCAAACAGTCGCCAAGGAAGCTGTTCAGCAGCAACGGGTAGAGACCCGATCCGAGAAAAACCACTATGTAGCCGATCGATTTTAAACAGCGGGCGTTGGCGTGATTGAATAGCGTTCCGCTGGCATAGAGATTGAGGAGTTTGAAGGCATTCCAAGCCATCACCATGATCACCGCAATGATTGCGAGCGCGTTGGCCCGACCGAGAAATGTCGGTGCCTGATCACTGAATTCATATCCTCGTATGATCTCATCAGTGTCTCGCCCGGTCAGGATAAGCGGAATCGCGATGACGGCGCAAGGGGCCGTAAACAGAACCAATATAAGGCGTAATCGAGTAGCGTGGCGGCGGATCCTCTCCAGTCGTCGGTTCGTCTCCAGGGGGGCCCTGGATGCCGTCAACCTTGCGAGGACGCCGATGGTGACCAAGAACCACGAAAGTCCTAAAAGTCCGAGCATCACCGGCGCATGCGCGAAACGGACCACTGCGAAAAATCCTGCCACCGGAGCTGAAAGCCGAGCGCCGTTCGCGTGGGCGTCCGAAACCCACCGATTCACGAGTGGGGCGCAGAGCGCCAGAGCGGTCATGAGCGTGAGAGTCGATACCAGGACAATGAGCGCGGTTCTGCGCCAGGGCATCGGCTTTGTCGAGGATGATAGGTTCAGCATGCGCGGACTTTGAGAGACGGCATTGAAAATCAATATATTTTTATCGTTTATCGATAACCATTCTGTGTTTCGACTCCTTTGCCGGGCAGATCGGCGGGATAGGCAACGCCCTCACGTTCTGCGAGGAGCGGGCGCCCGCAATCCGCGTCACCGCGCGCGTCGAACCGCACGAGGTCGTCTTCGCCATCAGCGACAATGGCATCGGCATCAGCCAGGATGAGCAGGCGAGGATCTTCCAGATCTTCCAACGCATCCATGGCCAGGACCGGTATCCCGGATCCGGGATCGGCCTGGCCACGTGCCAGAAGATCGTCGAGCGCCACGGAGGACGCATCTGGGTCGAGTCCACCCCTGGCGTCGGTTCGATGTTCTTCTTCAGCCTTCCCCTCTGACTGCCGTTCGTGCCATGCGACCGCGCGTCGCAGAGGCGCACGGCCGATACGCCGGCGACCAGAGTGAGGAAGGCCTCCATCCACGAGGGCCGGTCACGGTTCCAGGGGCGGCCGTGGTTTGGCCTTGCCCTGTCGGGCCCAGTGCCGGTGCCTGGCAATCCCCGCCATGAATCGCGTGGCCACGGTGCCGGGAGCGGTCTCGACGATCAACCCCGGATCCTGGTCCTTGCCCTGATCCGTGGCGATGCGCGCCGCCGTGAGCAGGGTCCTGCCCGCGCCCAGCGCCGCCACCGCCTTGCAATGGCGGAAGGCCTCACCCACGAAGCGCACGGCGTCATCCGTGCCCGCGAGCGCATCCGCGCTGGCCTGGCCGTCGGCGATGAACACCGCGTCGTACATCACCGAGGGCGCGATCATGAAGGTCCTGACCGCCTCGGCATCCGCGCCGTCCGCGCTCTTCACGGTGCCCAGGTCCGTCGAGATCAGCTCCACGCTGGCTCCGCCCTTCTCGAGCGCTGCCTTGACCGCTGCCAGCGATCTGCCGGCGAAGCCCTCGGCGACGAGCATGGCGATCCGGCGCGTGGCGATCGAGCCACCATCCGGCCTGATGATGCTCAACGCCGGCGACGGGGCCATGGTCTTCGTGCGCTGGCCCTTCGCGGGCGCCTTCGTCGCGGCCTTGTCACGGCTCGATCCCACCGCCTTCGCCACCGTGGCGGCCAGTGCCTCGTCGATCGGAGCGAGGATGGCATCGATCACCCGCTGCCTCACCGGGAGGCGCTCGACCTTGCCGATCTCGAAGCACAGCGCCTCGGTGAGGTGCGTCCGCTCGACGTCGGTCATGCTGTCGAGGAACATGCGCGCCTGCGAGAAGTGGTCGCCGAAGCTGTCGCTGCGTTCTCGGATCTTCTGGCCGTCGATCCGCTCCATATAGTGCTTGTAGCCGCCTTCCTTGGGCGAGGCGGGCTTGGGGAAATTGTCGCCAAGCGAGTTCGGCGAATAGTTCGCGACGCCGCCGTTGATGGTCTGCCGGCCGAAGCCGTCCTGCTGATTGTTATGCACCGGCGCGATCGGGCGATTGATCGGCAACTCGGCGAAATTGGGGCCGCCGAGCCGGGTGATCTGGGTGTCGAGATACGAGAACAGACGGGCCTGCAGCAGCGGATCGTTGGTGAAATCGATGCCCGGCACGACGTTGCCGACGCAGAACGCCACCTGCTCGGTCTCGGCGAAGAAGTTCATCGGATTGCGGTCGAGGGTCAGCTTCCCGACGCGTTCCACCGGCACGAGCTCCTCGGGCAAGAGCTTGGTCGCATCCAGGAGGTCGAAGCCGAACTTCAGCACGTCGGCCTCATCGACGACCTGCAGCCCCAGTTCGTATTCGGCTGGGGCTCCGGCCTCGATCGCCTCGAACAGGTCCCGCCGGTGGTAGTCGGGATCCTTGCCGGCGATCTGCTGCGCTTCCTCCCACACCAGGGAGTGCGTCCCCAGCAGGGGCTTCCAATGGAACTTCACCAGCCTGGCCTTGCCGGCTGGGTCGATCAGGCGGAAGGTGTGCACGCCGAACCCTTCCATCATGCGGTAGCTGCGCGGGATCGCACGGTCGGACATCACCCACATGACCATGTGCGCGGTCTCGGGCGTCAGGGAGATGAAGTCCCAGAAGCTGTCGTGCGCGGTGGAGGCCTGTGGGATCTCCTTGCGGGGATTCGGCTTGATGGCGTGGACCAGATCCGGGAACTTCATGCCGTCCTGGATGAAGAAGACCGGCATGTTGTTGCCGACCAGGTCGAAGTTGCCTTCGCTTGTGTAGAACTTGACCGCGAAACCGCGGACGTCGCGCACCGTATCGGCGGAGCCGCGCGAGCCGGCGACGGTCGAGAAGCGCACGAAGACGGGGGTCTTCGCCGCGGGATCGGTGAGGAACGCCGCCCGGGTGTACTTGGAGAGCGACCTGTAGACCTGGAAGGTGCCATGAGCCGCCGCGCCGCGCGCGTGCACCACGCGTTCGGGGATGCGCTCGTGGTCGAAGCGCATGATCTTCTCACGCAGGTGGAAGTCCTCGAGCAGGGTCGGACCTCGTGGCCCGGCCTTCAGCGAGTCATCGGTCGAGGAGACGCGCACCCCCTGGTCGGTGGTCAGGAATTCGCCATCCGGCGTTTCCCGGAAGCGGTCGAGGTCGGACTCCTTGGCGGTCGGCTTGGTGGTCCTGCTGGGCTGCTTCTTCCGAGTGGGCATGGCTGGCTCCGTGGTGGAGCGCCACCCTTACGCAGCGACGTGCGTTCTCATGCCAATTCCAAAAACATTGTACGCGATGTCCGGCGGAACATCGGTCCCCCATCATCGCCGCACGGTCTAAGACCCGTCCATGGTTTGCATGGTTTCGATCTGGTGCGCCTGCTCTACCGCCTCGAGCACATGGGAGCACTGCCCGCACGGACGGCCGACGACGCTCGATCTGCCGTGGGGGGAATTGGCGCGGAGATTCCAAAGATAGACCGAGGGATGGTGCTCCGTGCTCCGTGCTCCGTGCTCCGTGCTCGGTCCTCCGTTCTCCGTTCTCCGTCGACAGCAGACAACCAGTTCTCGCATTGATGGCCGTCCTGCCTCCGACCGAGGACGGAGGACGGAGCACCGAGGACGTTTTCCCTACCCCTTCAGATGCTCGCGCAGCAGCGCTATGTACGGCGGATGGTCGGCGGTCGCGGCGCATTCGCGCGCCGAGTGCATCGAGAGCATGGGGTTGCCGACGTCGGCGACGCAGATCCCCAGGCGGGCAGCGGAGATCGGGCCGATGGTGGTGCCGCAGCCGAGGTCGGTGCGGGTGACGAAATCCTGCAGCGGCACGCGTGCACGTGCTGCGAGCGCGCGCACGGCGGCGGCGGACGCCGCGCTGGTGGCGTAGCGCTGGTTGTGGTTGTTCTTCAGCACCGGGCCCTTGCCCAGCTGCGGTTTGTGCCGGGGTTCGTGGCGGTCGGCGTAGTTCGGGTGCACCGCGTGCGCCATGTCGGCGGAGATCATCAGGCTGGAGGCGAGCGCGGCGAGATGCTCCGCACGCGACTGTCCCAGGCCGAGCGCGATGCGTTCGAGCGCCGTCCCCAGCAGGCTGCCGTCGGCGCCGCTGGCGCTCGTGGAGCCCACCTCTTCATGGTCGTGGCAGGCGAGCACCGCCACGCTCGACGGTTCGCCGTCGGTCGCGGCGATCAGCGCCATCGCGCCGGCATGGCACGAGGCGAGGTTGTCGAGCCGTGGGGCGAACACGAATTCGCCGCCGGCGCCGCCGATGGCGCTCGGGGTCAGGTCGTAGAGCGACAGATCGTGCGCAGCGATGTCCGTGGCGGCAATGCCGCTGGCTGCTGCTAGCAGGTCGGCGAACGCCGCGGCCGCGTCGGTGCCCTCGGTGGCCAGCGCCCAGATCGGCGCGAGCTGGGTCTGCGCGTTCAGCTTCAGGCCGTCCTCGGTGACCTTGCGGTCGAGATGGATCGCCAGCTGGGGCACCCGCGCCAACGGGCGGTCGATGCGGATCAGGCGTTCGGAGCCGTCGCTGGCGTGCACCGTCCCCGCCAGGCCGAGATCGCGGTCAAGCCAGGAATTCAGCAGCGCTCCGCCGTAGACCTCGACGCCGAGCTGGCAGCATCCCTCGGATTGGAAGGCTGCACGCGGCTTCAGGCGCAGATGCGGACTGTCGGTGTGCGCGCCGACCAGCGCGAAGCGCGTCGGTTTCGCACCACGCACCACGAACGCGACCACGCTGGCGCCGCGCCGCACCAGGAAGCGCCCCGGCGCCAGCCGCCACTCCGGCTGCGTGAGCGACAGCTCGCTGAAGCCGGCGGCGACCAGCTGCCCCACCAGCGTCGCCGCGGCATGCGCGGGGCTGGGCGACGCATCGATGAAACGGCACAGCGCGGTAGCGTCCATGGAGGGAGACTACCGGCCGCGATACCGCGAGCCATGGCCCACGGGGCGGCACGTTCTCGGTTCTCCGTTCTCGGTTCTCCGTCGACAGCCGATGTGCGACCGCACTTCTGTCTCCGACGGAGAACGGAGAACAGAGAACGGAGAACGTTTCACGCGAATTCGTTGTAGATCGCGCGGATGGCGATCGCGAGATCGCCCTCGGTCACGCCGACGATGATGTTCTGCTCGCTCGAGCCCTGGTCGATCATGCGCACGTTGACCCGCGCCTTGGCCAGGGCGGTGAACAGCCGGGATGCGGTGCCGATGGCGTGGTTCATGCCCTGGCCCACGGTGGCGATCAGCGCCATGCCGGGCACGACCTTGATCGCATCGGGCTTCACCGCGCCCTGGATGTCCTCGACGATCTGGTCGATCTTGCTGACGCCATTGCCGTCGACCAGCTGCTTGTCGCTGATCACCACCGACATGGTGTCGATGCCGGTGGGCGTGTGTTCGAACGACACCGAGACGCGCTCGAACACGTCGAGCAGGCGGCGTCCGAAGCCGACCTCGGCGTTCATCAGCGCCTTCTCGACGTTCACCACGGTGAAGCCCTTGGTCCCGGCGATGCCGACCACGACCTGATGCCCCGCGTCGCGTTCGGCGACGATCATGGTGCCCGGATCGTCGGGCTTGTTGGTGTTGCGGATGTTGATCGGGATTCCCTTGTCGCGCACCGGGAACACCGCCTCTTCGTGCAGCACCGACGCGCCCATGTACGAGAGCTCGCGCAGCTCGCGGTAGGTGATCTCGACGATGGGCTTGGCCTCGGGCACCACGCGCGGATCGGTCATGAGCACGCCCGAGACGTCGGTCCAGTTCTCGTACAGGGAGACATCGAGCGCGTTCGCGACCACCGCTCCGGTGACATCCGACCCGCCGCGGCTGAAGGTCTTGATCTCGCCGGTGGGCGTCGCGCCGTAGAACCCCGGGATCACGTAGCGTCCGGGGCCGGCGCAGCGCTGGGCGATCAGCGTGAAGGTCTTGGCGTCGAGCCGTCCGGCGCGGTCGAAGGCCACCACCTCGGCGGCGTCGACGTATTCCGCGCCGAGCAGCGCCGCGACCACGCGCCCATGGATGGCTTCGCCGCGGCTGGCGGCGTAATCCGGCGACGCGCCCGACTCGATGCGCTTGCGCGTCGCGGCCAGCTCGGGCGCGAGATCGAGGGCGACGCCGAGCTCGGCAACGATGGTCAGGAAACGCCCGGCGATCTGCTCCCACACCTGGCCCAGCGGCTGACGTTTGGCGCCGAGCTGCTGCGCGAGGTAGAGCAGATCGGTGATCTTGGTGTCGGACGAGGTCGCCTTGCCGGGTGCCGACGGCACGATGAAACGCCGTGCGGGATCCGCGTCGACGATCGCCTTGACCTTGAGCAGCTGCGCTGCGGTGGCCACCGAGGTGCCGCCGAATTTCGCGACTTTCATGCCCCTCGCTGCAGGCCCAGTGCCCATACCGATCGCCTCCGAAGGGGGCGCAGGCTAGCGGCCGTGGGGTAAAGGAAATGGATCTGTAGCGGTCTTCCGTTCCCCGCGCGAGGGTCGCGCTCCTTGTCATCCGGCGGAATCCAGTCGATCATTGGCCTCGTCGTCGCGCCCGGCACTCTGCGGCAACGAATGGAGCAGACATGCGCGCCTGGTTCCTCTTGGCCCTGGTCTCGGTCGCTGCGCAGGGCGCCGAACCGTCTCCCGCGCAGGCGGCCGACGGAGCGACCGAGCGGATCCATGCGATCGCCCTGGCCTGGCTGGACGAATACCTGGCGGGGGACGACCTCACCCTGCTGACGCCGATCGCCGAGAGCATCGCCAAGCGGCTGATCGCCGGCGGGACCCTCCATGTGGGAGGCGACCCGTCCTTTTCCGACGAGTTCGAGGGCCGAGCGGGCGGCTTCGCTGGAACCAAGCCGCTGACGATCGGTAAAAACCTCGGCCCCGACGATGTGCTCATCATCGGACTCCTGAATCAGAACGACAAGGGCGCCCACTTCCTGCGTCCCGGAATCATCGGCGAGAACAACCGCGCGTTGTCCTCCGCGCTGACCGTGCATATCGCCAGCCATCGCTGGCCCCAGGTCGGTCGGCTCGCCGAGGTGGTGGATCGGTCGCGGTGGAAGGGCGGCTTCCACATGCTGGATACACGCGTTCCCGAAGGCACGGGGTGGGAGAACGTGGCCGTGAGCCAGATGAGCGCGATGGTCATCGGCCATGCTCTCGAAGCCGAGGTCATCGCCGCACTGACTCGTGCGGGCCGGACACCGGCGATCTATGCCAGCTGCCTGATTCCCGAAGGCAACGCTTTCAACGAGGCCCTCGGATCCCTGTTCGTCGCGCCCGGTCCAGCGGTCGAATCGATCGCGGCCGGCGTGCTGGCGCGCGCGTATGTGACCACCTGCCGCCAGCAGATCGCGGCATTCATCGCTTCCGGACAGGCACGGCAGGTGCGCTCGGCAGCGGTGAGGCTCGCCGCATGCCAGCGCCGCGCGGGGGTCATCTGGACCATCTTCGTCGGTCACGTGCACATGCGCGGCGCGATCATCCCGGAGGAGCTGTCGCGGCTGTTCATCTACGGCCGGGAATGGCAATGGTCTGCGCGCGGCATCCATGCCGAGGACACGCTGTTGTACGTCGGCTATCTCGATTTCCCCAAGGAGGCCGTGGACGGCAGCCTGGTGGTCTGTCGGGATGCCGTGGTGGTGACGGTCGATGCCGGGCCGGCGGATGAACGGGTCACCACCGTCCGCTCCTGCTGGGAGCGCTGGGATGCGGTCCTCGCCATTCCCGGCTATCCCTACAAGGCCGTCGCTTCATCGGGCGTCGTCCAGACCCCGCAGTGGTACAGCCTGATGGCGGAGGCGCAGCTGCTGCTGGCTCCCGCCGCGGCGACGCCCTGACGCCAGCCGCTATTTTCCCAACAGCCGCAGCAATCCGCTGAGGATCGCCAACACGCTGATGATCGCGGCGGCGATTCCCGCGGCGGCGAGCACCAGCCAGGTCGCGAAGCCGCCGATCATCGGCAGGAACCACAGGATGCGCGAGTGGTTGCGGAACTGCCACGCCGGATAATCGCGGATCCAGCGCGCGACCGGCATCACCAGCCACGAGCTGAGCGCGATCAGCCCGCATGCGACCAGGATCACCGCCGCCGTGCGCGCCGTGGTGTGGTCGATGGTGTCGCGCAGGTGGATGCCCCGTTCGTCCCAGGTGAAGGCGATCCAGGTGATGCCGACGATGGGGATGATGTTGACCAGCAGCAGAAACTTCAATCCCCGCCACAGGCCGATATCGAGCCGCGGCGGAGCTCCGCCCCCCGATCGCGCGGGCGCCGGATCGGGGATCGTCACCGCGCCTGCTTCCCGGTGCGGCGGCGAGCGACCTCGGCGAGCGCGCGATCGGCGGCG
>JACCZE010000102.1 GCA_013696105.1 Planctomycetota bacterium
GCGGATCGCACCACCGCGCTCGCGCGCTTGCGTGCGCTCGGCATCGTTCCGCCGGGGGTGGTATTCACCGATTGGACCTCAGGAGAGGCTGCTGGAGGCCTGGCCCTGGCAGCGGGGCGCTTCCAGGGACTGGAGACCCTCGCCCGGCCACCGGTCGGTGCCGAGAACAATCCGGGTGGCATCGATCACTACATGTCGCGTGACGGCGCGCGCGCCTGGGCCGCCGAGGTGCACCGCCTGCTCGGAAGCTGGGGTGCGTTGACCGACGGAGGTTTATCCGCTGCGACCCTCGCCGGGGCGTATCCGTTCCGCTATTTCGGACAGCCCGCTGGAAACAACACCTACTGCACAGACGACCTGCTGGGACGCGATGGTCTGGGTATCCGCGTGGCCGCGGTCGGGCGACTGTCCGGAGATGCGGCGCGCTCGGCGTACCAGGCGGCGTCCGCGCTGTTCCTGCAGCCGGAGGCGGCCCTCATGTTCAACACCTACAACCCCGACTCGAAATCGGAATTCGGACGCTACCGCATGGCCGCGGGGGCGGAGCGCCTGCGCGCGCGCCTGACGGTCGACCTGACCCAGGGCGGCGAGGCGAATATCGAGGCTTTCCGAGCGCGTGTCGGACCGTGGAACCGTTGGCCGCTCGTGCTGATGAATTCCTCCGGATATCCCACCGCGTGGTCGATCGGCGGCGGAGACGGGACCACCGACGACTTCCCGGTCGGCGATCCCTGCGCGATCCACATCGTGCATTCGGGCTCGGCGGCCGAACCCTACGACTCGGATACCCTCGCCGGTCGCGCGCTGTGGGGCGGAGCGTACGTGTATGTCGGTTCGATCTCCGAACCGTACCTCTCCGCCTTCCAACGGCCGGACTACATCGCTCCGCGCCTGGCGGCGGGGGCCCCGTTCATCGCCACCTGCAGGCGTCGGCTCGGCCAAGCATCTGCGGGACCGTGGCGTCTCATCGCCTTCGGCGATCCCCTGTTCTGCGTGCGTCGCAAGCCCGCGCAGCGGGTGTCCGCCGCAGCCGTGCTGGTCGATGCGGCCGAGACCGGGGTCGCGCTTCCCGCGCAGGGGGTGACCGACGGCAGCGACACCAAGCACTCGCTAGAACAGCTGCGTTCGGCGCGGTGGCTCGGCGATCGCGCCGCAGCGCTGGCATCGGTACGCAGCATCACGGATCCGGCGGCTCTCGATGGCCCTGGTCTGGGCATGGCGCTCGAGGAGTTGGCGATCGCTGACGCTGCTACCGAAGCCGCGACGCTGTGGGCCTCTGCGAGTCCGTCCGCACAGGAGCACTATGCCGCGCGGGTGTACGCGCGGGCCTCCATCGCGCGGTCGATGGACGCGGCGCTGGCAGCTGACGATTCCGCGGCGGCGATGTCGGCCTGTGAGCGGCTGTTCACCACCAAGCCGCCCGAGAATTTCGTCGCCCGATGGCTCGACAAGATCGGCGCATCGGCGAAGCGCACGAAGACGTTGCCGGCGCTGCGCGCGTGGCTCGCCCAGCGGATCGCCGATGAGGCGACGGCAGCATGGCGTCAGACGCTGGCCGCGACCTCCGCGCGGGCCATCGCCGACGAGCTGGCGGCGAAGGACACCTGGAAGGAGTCCGAGCGGGCGGATGCGCTCACCGCCATCGCCACCGTGCCGTTCTCGCTGGAGGAGCCCCAGCGCTTCACCGGGCTCGTTGGCGAACTCATCGAGGCGTGCGCGGCAAAATCGGCACCGGCGCTCGACGATTTCCTCGACCAGGCTCTGGAGCGTTTCCCGGCGCCGAATCCGCAGCGCGCGATCATCGAGCAGGCGCGCACCGATCTGGCGAAACGTCGGACCTTCTTCAAGGACTGGCTGATCCTGGGACCGTTGGCGCTGGATGCGGCCCAGGCCCGTTGGGAGTCGGTCGCACCTGAAGGGAAGCTCTCCATAGGGGACGCATGGACGCGCCCGTTCACCGCCGCGGCGTATGGCGTCGTCGACCTTGCCGCGCTGCTGGGGCAGAAGGCGGACGTCTGCGCATTTGCGGCGTGCACCGTCGAGGTCGAATTGGACGTCCAGGGGTTCCTGCTCATCGGCTCAGACGACGGCGTGACCGCGTGGCTCGACGGCAAGGAGATCTGGCGCAATCCCGCCATGCGTGGAGTGCAGCCCGATCAGGACCAGGTCGCTATCACGCTGGCAAAGGGTGCGCACACCCTGGTGCTGCGCGTCGATCAGGGCGGCGGCGGATGGGGATTGTGCGCGCGCGTCGCTGCTGACCGCGCCGGCGCGCCGCTGCCGGGGGTGCGTCTGCGCTGTCCCGATCGCGCGGCGTCGGATCCGCGCTGAACGCACGCGATGCGCACGTACGATGTGGTGGTCGTGGGCGGAGGTGCCGCCGGGCTGTTCTGCGCGATCACCGCTGGCAAGCGCGAGCGGTCGGTCGCGGTGCTCGACCACGCCGACAAGCTGGGGAAGAAGATCCTGATCTCGGGCGGCGGCCGCTGCAATTTCACCAACCGCGACGCCGGACCGGCAAACTACCTCTCGTCCAATCCGCACTTCTGCAAGTCGGCCCTCGCGCGGTATACGCCCGAGGATTTCATCGCCTTGGTCGAGAGCCACGGCATCGCCTACCACGAGAAGAAGCTCGGCCAGCTGTTCTGCGACGATTCCGCCAAGCGCATCGTCGAGATGCTGCTCGCCGAGTGCACGGCTGCCGGAGTCGAGATCCGCTGTGGCTGTCGGATCGAGCGCGTCGAACGCGTGGAGGGGGGGACGGGATTTCGCATCTCGAGCTCCAGCGGCGAGATCGCGGCGGCGAAGGTGGTCATCGCCACCGGCGGGCTGTCGGTGCCGCCGACCGGGGCCACCGATTTCGGATACCGCATCGCCCGCCAGTTCGGGCTGAAGATGGTCGCCACCGAACCCGCCCTGGTTCCGTTCACCCTGCGTGATGGCTTCGCGGAGCTCAGCGGCGTGTCCGCGGATGCCCAAGTCACGGTCGGCGCGACCGCCTTCCGCGAGAGCATCCTCTTTACCCACGTGGGCCTGAGCGGTCCGGCGATCCTGCAGATATCATCGTATTGGCACCATGGCGACGCCGTGGTGATCGACCTCCTGCCCGAGCGTGACCTGCGCGCGGACATCGGCGCCGCGAAGGCCTCCGGCGCGAAGATGCTGACCTCGACGTTCCTCGGCGATCTCCTGCCCAGACGCCTGGTGGCGCACTGGCTCTCACCGCTCGGCGATCGTCCGCTCAACCAGCTCGGCGCGCCCGAGATCGCCAGCATCGCCGACGCCTTCCACGCCTGGACCGTGATCCCCGCGGGTACCGAAGGCTACCGCAAGGCCGAGGTCACGCGTGGCGGCGTCGACACCACTGGTCTGTCGTCCCAGACCATGGAGGCGCGCGCGGTCTCCGGGCTGCACTTCATCGGCGAAGTCGTCGACGTCACCGGCTGGCTGGGCGGCTACAACTTCCAGTGGGCGTGGGCGTCGGGACATGCCGCGGGGACGGCGGTGTAGACGTGCTCCGTGCTCCGTGCTCCGTGCTCCGTTCTCCGTCGGACTACATAAGTCGCATCAACTATTCCCATTTTCGCATCGGTAAACAGAGAACGGAGAACGGAGCACGTCTGTCAGAACGAGTCTCATTCCCGCACCGGTAGACGGAGAACGGAGAACGGAGAACCGAGAACCAAGCACGTCTGTCAGAGCTAGCCGTCTCTCCCGCTTCAGCTACCCTGCGGGGGTGACGATTCCCGATAACTGCGCCGGGTGCGGACGCTGCTGCGTCAGGACCTCTCCCGATGTCGATGTGCTGGTGCAGCCGGATGACGGCGTGCCCGCAGAACTCACCGAGGTGGTCGACGGCCTACTCTGGATGCGTCGCCGTGCTGATCAGGCGTGCGTCGCCCTGGATGCCACCAGCCGACTGTGCACGATCTACGACGTGCGTCCCCAGGGATGCCGGGAACTGCAGCGCGGCGATCCCGAGTGCATCCGGGCCTGCGCGCGCTGATGCCAGCGACTGGATCGCGGCTGCCAGTATGGCCATCCGCTACGGGCCGAGCGGAAATCCATCTACCCGAACGCGGTTCGCGGTAGTCTGCTGTCAGCGGAGGGACCATGGCAGAACCCATCATACTCGTCACCGGAGGCAATCGCGGCATCGGGCTCGAGATCTGCCGCCAACTCGCCGAGCGCGGCGCGCGGGTGATCATGGGCGCGCGTGACAAGGCGAAAGGCGAAGCCGCCAAGGCGACGCTCGGCGCCGCGGCCGAGCGCATCACCGTCGAGGTCCTGGCGGTCGACGACTCCGCGAGCGTGACCGGCTTCGCCCAACGCATCGGCAAGTCCCCCGGGCACCTGGACGTGCTGATCAACAACGCCGGCATCTTCGACAAGCGCGATGCCAACGCGTCTGCGGTTCCGGTCGAGGTGGTCGAGCAGACGATACGCACCAACGTGCTCGGCCCGATGCGGCTGGCGCAGGCGCTGCTGCTGATGCTGCGTGCGAGCAAGGCTGGGCGCATCATCAACATCTCCAGCGGCATGGGCACGCTTCACGACATGGGCGCTGGCTCGGCCGCATACCGCATGTCCAAGACCGCGCTCAATGCGCTGACCGCGACCCTCGCCGCCGAACTCACCACCAGCCGCATCGCGGTGAACAGCATGTGTCCCGGCTGGGTGAAGACCGACATGGGCGGCCCCGGCGCGACCCGCACCGTCGCCGAAGGCGCCGACACCGCGGTGTGGCTGGCGCTGGATGTCGATCAGGCCACCACCGGCAAGTTCTGGCGCGATCGGGCGGAGATCCCATGGTAGGCGCAGCAGCAGCAGCGACCGCCATCGCACCAGGAGTCCGGACATGAGCGCAGACCTCCGCTACCTCACCGACAACAAGGCCAAGCCGGGCGTGACCACGCTGCCGAGCGGTCTGCAGTACCGCGAAGTGAAGGCCGGCTCGGGTAAGAAGCCCAAGGCATCGGATACCGTGAGCGTGCACTACCGCGGCAAGCTGGTCGACGGCACCGAGTTCGACAGCTCCTACAAGCGCGGTGCGCCCGCGACCTTCCCGGTGGGCGGTGTGATCGCCGGCTGGACCGAGGCTTTGCAGCTCATGCAAGAAGGCGCGACCTGGGAGCTGACCATCCCTGCAGCGCTGGGATACGGCGCGCGCGGGGCCGGCGGCGTCATCCCCGGCAATGCCACGTTGATCTTCGATGTCGAGCTGCTGAAGGTGGTGTGATGCGGGGTCCTGGTGGTCGTCGCCACCAGGCGCCAGCGGTCACTTCTCGACGAATCCCAGCGCCACAGAATTGATGCAGTAGCGCTTGCCGGTGGGCTTCGGCCCGTCGTCAAACACGTGTCCCAGGTGCGAGCCGCAGCGGCTGCACGTGACTTCGTCCCGCTCCATGCCGTGACTGGAGTCGGTGCCGACCGCGACGGCCTTGGCGTCGACCGGGGCGGTGAAGCTCGGCCACCCGGTGCCCGAATCGAACTTGGTCGTGGATGCGAACAGCGCCTGGGCGCAGGCCACGCAGGTGTACGTACCGTCCTGGTGGTGGTTCCAGTAGGTGCCCGAGAACGCGCGCTCGGTGCCTTTCTCGCGGCACACGCGGAACTGCTCGGGGGTCAGCCGCTCTTTCCATCCCGCCTCGGTCGTGGGCAGGGGGTCGGTCGTGGTCACGGGGGCGGCCTCCCGGGGTGCGGATGGCGATATTGGCGAAGGTGAGGCGGGTTCGCTCGCGCAGGCGCTCAGGAACACGCCGAGGAGGCACGCCATCAGCAGGGCGGATCTGGAGCTCATACCCGGAGTACGCACGCGCGGTCGCATCGGATGGCCCCTGCGACGCATCCTGCACCCGGCCCGGGAACGAGCACCCGGGACCTGCCCAAACCTTGGACGCATTGGCGTCCCGCGTTCGCCCGCTGGGGGTTATGGTCGCGCATGCCGTTGCGGCCTGGCCCATCGCATCTGTGGATCGTGCGTCACGGCGAGAGCGCCGGGAACATCGCTCGCGATCAGGCCGAGGCCGCCGGCGCACCACTGATCCATTTGGCATCGCGCGACATGGACATCCCCTTGTCGCCGCGCGGCGAGGAGCAGGCGCGGGCATTGGCGGCCTGGTTCCAACAGCAGCCGGCGCAGTGACGGCCATCGGTGGCGATGGCGTCGCCCTATAGCCGCGCCGTCGCCGGACCAGGCCGCGGTGTGGGGCGTGCACCTGCACGCCCTTAGCGGCGAAGAGCTGGCGGCCCGCGTCGGTCGGCTGGGCTACCTCGCGCGCGAGCTGTCGGATGCGGTGCCGGGGCTCATGGAGCGCCTCGGTCGTCTGTCCTCGCATCATAAGAGGCCATCACCCAGAGATTTAGGAATGAGGCTCCGGGCACGCTAGTGCTCCTGCCCCCCTTGCGCCCGGGGGGGTGGGACTAGAGTGCCGCCGATGCCCAAGACCTCATCCCAAGCGATCATCACCACGCGCCGGCCGAAGCTCAAGCGCTTCAGCGACATCACCGTGGCGCTCGCGGATCGCGGACCGTGGCTGGTCATGGTGCCGCACGACGACGACGCGGTCCTGGGCATGGGCCTGGCGATCCAGTGCGCGCGCGCCGCGGGTGTGGACGTGCACATCGCCATCGTCAGCGACGGGCGCATGGGGTTCTCGAAGAAGGAGGACCGCGCCGGCATCGTGCAGCTGCGCCGCCGCGAGATGGAGGAGAGCTCGCGCATCATCGGGGTCGCTCCGGACCATCTGCACTGGTTCGGCTTCCCCGACAGCGGCCTGTACAACCACCAGGGCTGCCAGACCCGCGCCGATGGTTCGATCACCGGCATCGCCTGGGAGATGACCCGCGTGATGCGCGCCGTGCGCCCGACCGTGGTGTTCGCGCCGACCTCAGCCGATCTGCATCCGGACCACCGCATCGTCGGCAGCGAGCTCGCGATCTCGGTATTCCACGCTGCCGGAGCGATCTGGCTCGAGCTCGGCCAGCCGATCGCGGTGCCCCGGCGCTTCGAATTCGCGGTCTACTGCCCGTTCCCGATCCCGCCGAACGTCGAAGTGCGGGCCGAGAAGCCGATCTTCGCCAAGAAGCTGGATTCCATCGCCTGCTTCGCCAGTCAGCCGCAGATCTCATCGCTGGTCGAGCGCGTCACCGCGGCGCCGCCCGTCGAGTACCTGCTCGAGGACAGCTGGCAGCCGTACGACGCGTCGATGTACAAAAAGTTGTTCCCTCGCGGCAAATGAGCGACTGAATACCGCGCCCCACGCTCGCAGCGCCCTGATCCGCATCTCCACCACTCCACGCCATCACACCCCAGCAGGTCCCACATGCAAAAAGTCATCCTCGTCGGCTTCGGCTTCATGGGCGGCATCCACGCCCAGGCCTACGCCCAGATCCCCGAAGCCAAGATCGTCGCGATCGTCGACACGCTTCCGGACAAGGCCCGCGAG
>JACCZE010000134.1 GCA_013696105.1 Planctomycetota bacterium
GTATAAACCGGACGGCAGACATGACACCCCGCGGTCCGCGGGCCCTGTCCTGCGCGCGGGAGGGCGGGAGGGCGGGAGTCCTGCGGGTGGTGATTCCGGGGTAGACTCCGCCATGCTCGTATTCAAGCCCTTCGAGAAGAACCTCTTCGGCCAGACGCGCTCGTGGGCGGCGGCAGTCACGGACGGACACTACATCATCGAAAAGGCACCTGCGGGCGAGACGTACCAGCCGCGCTTCCAATCGACGGCCGGAAAGGTCGAGCCGATGCAGGGCGGGGCCTGGCTGCCTAGCTACGACCGCGCGAAGCAGGTATGCGAGACCGCGGCGGCAGGTCGGGTACGAGAGCGCATCTCCGCGCGGGCGCGGAATCCGCGCTCGCGCTGAGCGCTGAGCCCCGACGACTATTTGTAACCGGCTTCCAGGGTCTCGAGCCAGCTGATGAGCGCATTGTCGCCATTCTCGAGCAGGACGCCGCAGCGTTCGGCATAGAGGTCGTCCTCCCCGAAGAGCTGGTAGATCAGCGGCGACAGGCGGAAAAAGGGTGTCTGGCCGTCGGATTCCCGCGCGACCAGCGCCAGCGCTTGCGCCTTGAATGACTTGTAGGTGTCGGTCGCGAGACTGCGGTCGACCGACAGGCTCGCGGCGAGCAGCACCGGCGGGACATGCATGCCGGGAGTCGCGACCGCGAAATCGGCGATCCACTGCAGCAGGTTCGGTTCGCCCGCGAGCTGGTCCTTGGGCACCACGCCCTTCTGGGCGAGGTAGAGCGTCAGGGCGCGGGACAGGCAGCCGAGGTAACCGTCGATCAGTTCGGGCGATGGCGGCGTGTACCAGGGCACCGACGACGCGCCCGTACCGCCGATCGCGGCGCAGACCTTGTCCTGCAGCTCGAGCACCATGCGGCCGAACTCGTAGCGTTGGCCCTTCTGCGAGAAGCGCTCCATCTTGGTCTTCGCCTTCGCGTCGTAGAGCGTGAAGCTGATCTCGCCTTCGAGACCGTCCTCTTCGAGCAAGCCGGTGACGACATAGCGCATGCCGGCCGCGCCGAGTCCCCAGATCTCGTCATCGGTGAACGGCTCGTCGCGCATCGCCGGTCCGGAGCCCTTGACCGCGGGGATGATGGTGACGGGATTCTGACCGGTGAGGAAGAACGCGGCCTCGGTCATGAACAGCGCGACCGCGCGGCAGAAGCGTCCGCGGTCGTCTTCCGGAACCGGGCCGGCCTTGGACTGCGGGCAGCTCAGGGCGACGAAGGCGACCGACGGGGCGCGTTTATCGCGTTCGGGCAGCAGCCACCCGGGATTACGCAGCCCATACGTCCAAATCGGTTTGTTGAGCGAGACCAGAGTGACATCACTGCTCGCACCTTCGATCGATTCCTCGACGACGTCATCCGGATCCATCGTCGTCGAGTGTGTCGACCTGGGTCGCGTGTTCTAGACCATTCCCCGCCAGGGACTAACGCAGCAATTGCAACGATTGCCGCTGCTGCGGACCGGTCATCCGTCGGTCCGGCTGTCCCGGGGTTCGCTTCCGGACGTCGCCCGCCCCGCAGGTCCGACCTGGTGGTCGCCTCCCGGGCCCCGGTGGTGCCGGCGGAGGATCCGGGTGCTCGGCTCCTGACGCTGCGCCGTCGGAGCGTCCACCGGAGCGCTGACGATCTGCGGCTCCTCCATGTAGACTTCCGCCAGTTCGCGACCGAGTTGCGCCAAGGAGGCGATCAGGGCGTCGTGATCGGGGAAACGCTGGTTCGGATCCGAGCGCAGCGCGGTGGCCACGATCTCACGCGTCAGCGGATGGAGATCCGCCACCTTGGTGCCCGGATCCCACGTGCGCACCTGCGATCCGGCGTAGAGCGGATCGTCGCCGAGCGTCTCGCCGGTGAGCATGCGGTACATCAGCGCGCCGAGACCATAGATGTCGGAGCGCGGATCCGGCACGTCGCCGCGCAGGACCTCTGGCGCGCGATACGACAGGTCCGCCGTGCGGAACGGCGGCGCATGCTCGGACATGCCGAAGTCGGTGACCAGCGCGGTGTCGGACAGCGGGAATAGGCGGAACTCGCCGTCGACGCGTGCGACCAGCACGTTGCCGGGCTTGAGCGCCAGGTGCAGGCGCCCGGTGCGGGCATGGACATGCGCCAGTCCCTGGGCGACCTGCAGGGCGAGGCGCACCACGTAGGCCTCGGGCAGGATGCGGTAGTCCCGCAGCAACGTCGCGAGCGAGCGGCATGGCCGGTAGGTGGTCGCCGCGAAGCACACCTCTTCATTCGCTCCGCAGGCGAGACCGGGGACGACGTTGACGTGATCGATGCGGGTGAAGGAGTGGAACTCCTGCAGAAAGCGCTCGCGCTTGGCCACGTCGGAGGTGCGGAAGACCTTGAAGGTGACCTCGATACCGTTGGCGATATCCAGGGCCACGTAGCTGCGGCCGACCGGCCCTTCGCCGAGGATGCGCGAGATGCGGAAATGCGTGAACCGCACCTGGTCGGCCAGGGTCAGGTCCAGCTCCCGCGCCTGGTCCGGCTTGAGGATGCCGCGCGTGACCAGCAGGTTGGTGACGCCGCCGCGCATGCGCAGCACCAGCGCTGAACCGTTCGAGCGGAAGACCTCGCGCAGCCGCTCGGTGCCCGCGGGGTCGACCCAGCCGTTCCCGAGGATGATGCCCATGATCATGTCGACGCGCGGCGCCGGTGCGGCGAGAAAGGATTCGGTGATCACCACCTTGGCGCGCTCGAGGGTCGAACGGCCACCTTGGCGCTCCTTCATCTCAGCGTGCTTGCTGAGGATGCGGCTGGTGATCTCGGCCGCCTGGGGCCGGATATCGGCTCTCGTGGCATGCGCACGGACGTCCGCAGTGGTCGCACGATGAGATCGCCCGGTTCCGCCCTTGGCGAGACGTGCGCGCTCCTCGTGCACGCGGTCGGCGGCATCGAAGGGACTGGCGAAGGGGTCGTCGGACGCGGACTCGTGCAGGGCAGGGACGCCGGCAGAGGGCGTGGCGTTGGCTGGTGGAGGGGTCGGAGACTCCACCGGGAGGATCGCGGTCGCATGCGTATCGTGATCGGAATCAGGAACAGTTGCGTGGCCCGAGCTCGGAGTCGCATCGACCTCTTCCGGCAGGTGCGCCCCGAGCGCGGCCAGCGCGCAATCACAGGCCGACATGAAGCCATCGAGCGAGGGAAAGCGCTCGTCGCGCGATTTCTTCATCGCCGTGGCGATGATGCGCCTGGTCTCGACGCACAGGTCCGGCAGCACGCGGCTGGGATCCGGAGGGGCCTCGAACAGGTGGGCCTTGCGCACCAGGTCGGGCGATTGCGCCGGGAACGGCTCGGTGCCCGTGAGTCCGTGGTAGAGCATGGCGCCGAGCGCATAGACCAGCGAGCGCTGGTCTATGGCCTGGTTGCGCACCAACTCGGGCGCCAGGTAGGTCGGGTCGATGAGAGAGGCCGAGCGCGCCGCGACCAGACCGCGGATGATGCCAGCATCATCGATCATCGGACGCTTGTCGCCGGCGTAGCCGCCGGGCTCGAGGGCCTCGAACGGCACGCGGAAGATCGCCGGAACCACCGAGCGATGGATGATGCCCGCCTGTGATGCCAACGCCGACAGGCCGGCGGCGAACTGGCGAATCAGCGCGACGATGTGGACCTCGGGCAGATCGCGGTAATCCCGCAGGACGGTGGCGAAGCTCGGACCATCGATGAGCTGGGTCGCGACATAGCACAGCCCCTTGTGCTCGCCGGCCTCGATCACCTCGGCCAGATTACGATGGCGCACCCCGGAGATGATCCGCGCTTCGCGCTGGAACCTCCGGACCTGGATGGGCTCGGCCTTGTCGACCACGGCGACGGCGACCTCGCGGTCGCTGGCCAGGTGCCGTCCGGCGAACAGGCGCCACCCGCCGGCCTGCCCATGGTCGATGACCGATACCAGCTCGATCCCGGGCACGCGCTGCTGCAGCGACAAGATCGACTCGAGATCGGTCAGGTGGTCGCCGGACAGCAGGCCGCGCAGGGCAGCCACGCTGGCGGTGTCGTCACAAGTTTCTTTAGAAGAGAGACATGCGTCGACA
>JACCZE010000153.1 GCA_013696105.1 Planctomycetota bacterium
CGGCGCGCCAGCGCCGCGACCCGCTCGCCAGCGGCGGTGGCGGCGGCGACGCTGCCATCGAGCTGCCGCGCGGAGATGCGCAAGGTCGATCCCGCGCCATCCAGCCCCGGTCCCACCACCTGCCGCCAAGCTGCTGGGGCGAAGATGCGCACGTCGTCGAGGAGGTCCGCATCATCTGCCGTCCCGCCGCCGCGGGCGCGCACCAGGGCGATGACGTCGGCGAGGGTGGTCACGTGGGTGACGCCCGGAGCCGAGCGCAGGGCCGTAGCGCAACGCGCCAACGCCGCCAGGTCTGAGTCGCGCGGAAGGCGCGGCAGGGCGACCACTACCTCGAGCGCCAGCGGTCCGGTGAGGCGATCGCCGATGCGCACCTGCGCATCGCGCACAGGATCGGACGCGGGCAGAGCGGTGAGGAAGTCGCAATCGGTCTCGACCCGCGTGATACCCCAGACCGCCGCGGCCAGGACTCCCACGGCGGTCACGATCACCCCGCGCCTGCGACGTGCGCACCATCCGGCGAGTCGGGCGAAAACGCCATCGTGGCGGACTCCGAGCGGACCCGCGGACAGACGCGCCGCCGAGACCCCCGACAGCCAGTGCGACGCGACCCACAACCAGAGGATCGGAGCCGAGACCGCAGCGACCACGCCGGCGGTGGCGAAGAGCGCGAACGAGCGGACCGCGGGGACCGCGCCCCACCAGAGACCGATCAGCCCGGCGATGGTCGCGACGGTGGTCAACGACAACGGCACGCATACCCGGCGCAGCGAATCGCGAACCCGATGGCCGCCCGAGCGCACCGTATGAGCATGGCCGGTGAGCAGGTGCAGCGAGGTGATGACGGTGGTGCCCATGACCAGTGGCGGCAGCAGACCCAGCACGGCGTCGAGCGGCGTGCCCGTGGCCGCGATCACCGAGTAGGTCCAGATCAGCGCAGTCGGCACCGCGAGCGCGGCGACCACCACGGCGCGTGCGTCGCGCAGGAAGACCGACAACAGCAGCACCATCACCACGAAGGTCAGCGGTACGGTGAGGCGCTGGTCGCGGTTCACCACGCGGCTGATCGCCCGCTTATGCGCGGGAAGTCCGGCGAGTAGCGCTTCTCCGGGAGCCGGGTCGGCGGCGATGATCCGCTCCAGGCGATCCTGCATGAGCGCCAGCGCCCGCTCGTCCTGCGCACGTCCGGGCTCGATGGCGATGGCGCACGCATCGCCGGCAGGTGACACCAGCAACCCGGCGTACAGCGGGTGGCCCAAGATCCGTTCCCGCGCACCCGGGGGCCATGGTCCGCCGGAGCGCACCGCTCTGGGCACCAGCGGCACCGCCTCGAGCTCACCATCGATCACCGCCACATCGGTGGCGGTGGCGAGGGACGCGATCCGCTCGACACCGGGGAGGTCCGCCGCAGCGGCCGCGATGCGCTCCTGCCATGCGAACGATTCCGCCGACAGTGCGTCTGGGGCGAGCAGTCCGATGACGAAGCCGTCCGAGCGCCCGAACAGCGCTTCGACCCGCTGCAGGTCCCGCCAGGCCGGGCCTCCTGTATCGATCCATGCGTCGTTGCCCGCTTCCACCTCGAGGCGAGCGACCACCGGCACGGCCGCCGCGATCAGCACGGTGGCGATCGCGATCCGCGCCCACGGGGGGATTTGTGGCATCCGCATCAGCGCTTCGGCGGCCTCATGGCAGGCGTTCGAGCAGCAGTGCTTCGGCGGTCAGGCCGGGGCCGAATGCGAACATCCCCATCGGCCCGCTCCACGGTCGCGTGAGCTCGTCCGCCAGGATGGCGAGCACGGTCCCGCTGCTGCGGTTGCCGCCCTGGTTCAGGGCCCGACGGCTGGCGGCCACGTGCGACTCGTCGATCCCGATCGTTTTCGCGGCGACATCGACGATGCGCGGCCCACCCGGGTGGATGATCCAACGCGCCTGCGATGGCGCGACTCCCGGCGGGAGCATGTCGGCGCACAAGCGGCCGAGGTCGCGCGACAGCGAGCTGGTGATCGCGGGC
Organism: Planctomycetota bacterium; assembly: GCA_013696105.1. GTDB lineage: Bacteria > Planctomycetota > UBA11346 > UBA11346 > UBA11346 > JACCZE01. The sequence goes on from JACCZE010000153.1 coordinate 2,009, forward strand.
GACAGGCCGAGCACGAAACCGCGATCGCCAGCGTACCAGGTCATGTGCGCGGAGGTGTCCGGAATCAGCGCGCTGGCGTCGCCGACGATGCGCACGGCAGCGGGGCCGGGAGCGTCTCCTCCCGCCACGAGCGCCGCGCTGGCCCCGTCCCCGAACAGGCATGCCGCCAGCAGCGCGTCGTCCGATGGGCCCGCCTGCAGATGCAGCGAGCTGAGTTCGCAGCAGACGACCAGCACCTTGGCGGAGGGATCCGCGCGACAGGCGTCACGCGCGACCCGCAGCGCGGGGATCGCGGCGTAGCAACCCATGAATCCGATCACCGTGCGGCGCACCGAACGCGCCAGTCCCAAGGCTTCGACCAGCTGGATGTCCAGGCCGGGAGCGATCGCTCCGGTGCAGGTCGCTACCACGACATGGCTGATCCCCGACAGATCGCGGATCCCCGCCGCCGAGACCGCAGAGACCGCGAGGGGCAACGCGCGTCGATCGAACATGCGGCTGCGCTCGGCGGTTCCCGGCGGCTCGCGGCCTTCGATCGGCCAGAAGGCCTGGCCTTCGGCGCCGAAGACGTCGAGGACGCTGTGGCGGAAGGCGACGCCGACGCGCTCGCTGAATCTGCGCCAACGGGCGACGCTCGTCCCCGGGACCAGCCGTGGCTCCATCCAGGTCGCGAATTCGCGCTGCGCGACGGCAGGCCCGGGCATGGCATGACCCACATGCGTGATCCAGGCGCTGGGCATCGGACCTCCACCGACGACGGTATACGGCGGGCCGGTCGCTCAATCGCCGGACATCCGATACTCGCTGGCCCCCGCCGACCGCTCGCGACCATGCGCTCGTGCCACCTCCGGACTGCTTCGATGTCGTGATCGCAGGCGGCGGTCCTGCGGGCGCGATGACCGCCCTGCTGGTCAAGCGCGCGCGACCGGACCTGAACGTGCTGCTGCTCGATGCGGCGATGGCGCCAATCCACCGTCCGTGCGGGGAATTCCTGGGTCCTGCGGGTGTCCGGGTGCTCAGCGACGCGGGCCTGGCCACCGCAGTGATCGCGGACGGCGCACGGGTGCTCCAGGGCCTGCGCCTCTACGCCGGACGCAGCGTGCTCGGAGCGGATTTCCTGCCGGGGATCGTCCGGCCACCTCATCCGCATGGGTTGGGAGTGCGTCGCGAAATGCTGGATCGCCGCCTGCAGCAGGCGGCTGCTGCTGCAGGAGTCGATCTGCGACGTGGAGCGAGAGTGGGGACCATGGTGCGATCGGATGGCTCCTGGCAGGTGCAGGTGGGCGGAGCGACCATCACAGCCGCGCTCGTGGTCGGTGCCGATGGCCGCCGCAGCGTGGTGCGCCGGCGGTCCGGCCTCGATGCACCATGTGGGCGCAAGCGGTATGCACTGGTTTGCCGCGCGCATGGGATGACGCCCCCCGACGGCGGCTGGCGGCATGGCGAGATGCACATCTCCCCCCTCGGTCAGGTCGGCCTCGCCCCGCTCACGGATGGCGAGGTGAATCTCAATCTGCTGCTCGCACCACAGACCTCCGGATTCTTGCAGGAGCACCCGCCGGACATCCTCATGCGCGCCGCACTGCGGGCGACTCCCAGCCTGCGCCACCGCAGCGCGAACGCGCGGATCGGCCGTGTGCTCGCCACGCCATCCCTGCCACAGCGCAGCGTCGGCGTGGTCGCGAACGGCGTGGCCCTGGTCGGAGATGCCGCGGGATTCTGGGATCCCTTCACCGGCGATGGCATGTCGATCGCCTTGCGCAGTGCCGAGTCGCTGGCCCGCTGCATCGCGGGCCTCGATCTGCGCAACGGTGCCTCGGAACGTGCGCTCGCTCCCTATGCTGCGGCGTGGCGGCGACAGCTGCGGATCAAACGCGCGCTCTACCCGGGACTCGCGTCCGTGTTGGCGCGGCGTCGGCTGTGTGAGGCTCTGATCGGTACCTTCGGCCGCAGCGCGCTGCTCGGTCGCATCATGGTGGCGATCGAAGGCGATTACCTGCCACGACGGTGACGACGACGGCCACCGGGCGGCACGAACAGAACCGGGTTCACGCCCCGGTTTCGGTCAGGGACTGGGTGCGGTGCTGGTCGCCCAGCGCACCATTCTCACCGAGCGTGAAGTTGAAGATCGTCCCACCCGCGGGATTGGTCTCGGCCCAGATGCGTCCGCCATGGTGCTGCACGACCTTGCGACAGAAG
>JACCZE010000172.1 GCA_013696105.1 Planctomycetota bacterium
TGGCTGACCGAGGTCCGGATCGAACGCGCCAAGGACCTGCTCATGCGTTCGATCATGCCGCTGGACGACATCGCTGCGCACTGCGGTTTCGCCAACACGCCGTACTTCTGCACCGTGTTCCGCGCCATGACCGGCACCGCTCCGGGCCGTTACCGGCGCGCCCACGCCGATGCGGATCCCACCGCGCGCACGCTGGCGCGCCCGATCGCGACAGCACCGAAGCGTTCGCAGGTCAGGCGGAGGTGAGAGCCTGCGGAGCGATGAGCTTCGCCAGCGCATAGCCCAGCCACACCGCGATCAGGCAGCAGGCGACCGAGACGCCGACGTTGGCGCAGGCGGCGCCGAAGCGCTGCTCGTGGACGAGCTGCAGGGTCTGCAGGCTGAATGACGAGAAGGTAGTGTAGCCGCCGAGCAGTCCGACGGCGACGAACTGCCGCACCCAGGCGCGCTCGCTCAGTCCGAATGCGAGACCGATCAGGAACGATCCCGAGACATTGATGACGATCGTCGCCCAGGGGAATCCCGTTTCCGCGCGGAAGGCCCACCACTCCCCCAACGCGAATCGAGCCACGCCGCCGATGGCGCTGCCGAGCGCGACCAGCAGCACCGCAGTCCAGGTCATCCGGATGCCTTCGACGCCGGCGCGATGTCGGCGACCAGGTCGCGGTGGCTGGCGTACGCCCCCAGCTTCTTGGCCGCGGCGGCGCAGGTCGTCGCGGTGGCCAGGCCCGTGGTCTCGGCCAGGAACAGGATGTAGCCGGCGACGCCCTGGGCGTAGCGCAGGCGTCCCTGGTCGCTGATGGCGTAGAAGCGCGCGCGCTGGCGGTAGCCGGCGGGCGAATGGTCGCCCAGGCTCGCCTTGTCGCTGCGGCCGCCGCCCGCGAGCACGTACAGGAAGTTGTATTCGAACCAGAACATGTTGTCGGGCGAGGGCGTCAGCGCGGCGAGCGCCGCAGAGCACGCGCCCGCATCGGCGAAGACCTCGGTCGGCCGCTTCTCGCAGGCGAGCGCGTGGACGATGAACTGCCGCGCCATGGTGCGTTCGGTCTCGTTCGCGCCGAACGCCGATGCCGTCGCGAGTTCGCGCGTGAACGCGTACCAGTCGCGCCACAGCTTCTGGTCGCCGGCATCGGTGGAGCGCGACAGGGCGACGCCCATCTCGTAGGTGTAGCGGCCGCTGGTCTTGATCTCGAGCCGACCGCCAGTGATGCGACCGCAGACCCGGTAGTTCTCTGCGGATTTTCCCGAGCCGGAGTGGAAGCCGATCGACACCCCGAAGCGCTGGCACACCGTCCACGCCGCGCCGATGCGGCGTTCGAGCTCGGCGTTGTCGGCGAATGGGAAGTTCTTCTGGAAGCCGAAGGCGGGCGCGACGAAGTGGATGCGCATGCCCATGCTGTCGCACAGCGCGAGCATGGTCGCGAGCGTCGCCGGGGTGGTCAGGCCCGGCAGCTCGTCGATCGACAGCTCGCGGAAATACGCGCGACCGATCTCGGTGGTGAACGCGCGGTCGCGCGCGGCGGCGTACTTGCGGTCGCGCAGCAGCATCTTGCGCACCGCCGGCCACACGCTGGCGACCAGCTGGGCGAAGGCGTCCTCGTCGATGGCGATGCCGCACGAAGCGACCGCGGTACGCACGCGACCCAGCAGCTCCTCGCCGACCTCCTTCTTGCACCACACCCGCGCTTCCGCCGCGGACCCGGGGGTTTTGGTGATCGCGAGCTCCGGCGACAGGTCGAAAGTGATGTAGCTCGCGAGCACGCAGCCCTGCACCAGGCGGTCTTCGCGCGCGTCGAACTTGCCGCCGATGGGCTGATGATCGGCGTTGAAGCCCCAGGCGATGCGCCGGCGATGGAAGCCGGTCTTGAGCTTCGAGAGCACCGCGCCGTGGCTCATGCCTTCGACGCTCTGGCCCTGGTGGCCCTCGGGCACGTTGCCGCCGATGAACGGGAAGGGCACGCTGTCGAGCGTTCCCGCGAGCATCGCATCGACGTCGAACACCAGCTCGCGCGGGATCGAGTTCTGGTTGGCGGTCAGGCTGATGCCGAGCGAGGCCATCGCCCATTCGACCGCAGGCCAGTGCAGGGTGGTGAAGCGCGCGCCGATGCCGAGCGAGGTGTGCGCGAGCGTGCCGGTCGCGGTGGGGAAGATCGTCGACCCGGCATCGTGCTCGAGGACGAGGTTCTTCAGCCGCAGCAGGTTCGCCCAGGTGGCGGGGAAGGCGAAGCGTTGGCCGCCGAGCGATGCGCCGCGCTCGAGCACCTCCGCGAGCGTGCCCTGCGCCATGCCCTCGGCTCCGGCGAGCAGCCAGGCATGGTCGCCGGTCGCATCCTCGGCCAGCTCCCAGGCTCCGGCGGCGGTCGTGAATCCGCTAGCGGGGTGGCGCACCAGCGTCGCCGCGGCATTGGGCGAGAGCAGACGCGCACGCAGGCTCGCCCAATCCAGGCAGAAGTCCTCGCTGATGCACGGATTGGCGGCGATGCGCAGGTCGTTGGCGAGGAGGAAGTCCGAGATGGCGGGCATGGAGGTCCCTGCTGCGTGGGTGCAGCGGTCGGCGGTCGCAGATGGCCGCGCTGGATGGCGTGAGAAGTGTCGCCCCCAGGGGGACCCTGCAAGCGCGCGAGAGCCGCCAGTGTCACACGCCGCAGGGGCGCTGCGAGCAGCTCATGCGCATACCCAGGGTCGACGTCCCGTATTCCACGGCATCATACCGCATCTATCGACCATGGAGCTTCGCATGCCGGTCCGTCCGTTCGCATATGCCACTCTCGGCCTCGGCCTGACCCTCGCGCTGATCGCCTGCGGCGGCCCGCGCGAGGTGCGCGAGAATTGGCACACCGGGCTGCCGATGCGCGAGGGCAAGCTCACCGATGGCAAGCAATCCGGTGCCTGGACCTATTGGTTCGACAACGGCCAGCGCCAGGCCGCCGGCTCGTGGGAGAACGACAAGCAGGTCGGTGAATGGTCGTGGTGGTACGCCAACGGCCAGCTCAAGCAGCGCGGGCAGTACGCGCCCGGCGGCAAGCGCATCGGCCAGTGGCAGCACTGGCACGACAACGGCAAACCGGCGAGCGTCGGCTCCTATGACGCCGACCGCCAGCACGGTCTCTGGCGCTACCGCCATGCCAGCGGCGTCGCCTATGCCGATGGCTGGTTCGATCACGGGGTGAAATCCGGGGTGTGGCGGTTGTGGAACGACGACGGCACCGCCAAGGAGACGCTCGCCTATTTCCAGGGCCTGAAGGTCGGCCCGTCGGAGCTGATCGATCCCGCCGCCGGCCTCCCCGACCGCGATTTCGGCGTACCCAAGGCTTTCGTCGGGACGATGACGGTGGGCGAAGGCGTGCGCTGGACGATGGCGCGCTCTTCTGCAGCTGCAGCCGAGGGGCTCGCCGGCGACGGCATTGTCATCCAGAAGGGGAACGACGGCACGACGCGCTCGCGGAGTTCGTTCGCTGGCCGCACCTCGTCCACGGCGTGGTACGCGAATGGCATCTTGGCGATCGCCGGCGGCTCGAGCGCGAACCGCACGGAGGGGACGTGGCGGTACTGGCATGACAACGGCCAGCTCGCGGCCGAGGTCGGTTGGGTCGATGGCCGCATCGCCTCGTCCAAGAGCTGGCGCGAGGATGGCTCGGCATGGAGCGATGCGGTTTCAGGAGGTGCTCCCGCAGCCGACGTGCCCACGGCGGACGACGACGCACCTGTTTCCACTCCCGAGAGCCTGATCGCCGCGCTCGAGAAGGCCTACCTCCTCGAGCTCCCCATCGCAGCGGGGACGTCGACCGCGATTGCCGACGTGCCGCCGAAGCCGGTCGCGCCAGCGGTCGTCGCCACCGAGGACAGCGACCGCGCCACGCCATTCGCCGCCGCCGCCCCGGTGGTGCGCGCGACGCGCGCTTCGACGGCCGCGTCAGCGCCAGCTGCGATCATCCCCACCGACGCGCGTCAGCTGGACGGACCGATGGAATCGACGGGCCCATCGCTCTCGCCGATCCAGGCCCTGCCCGCCTTCTGGACCAAGGTCGAGGAGGCCAAGGCGGGTTCAGTGATCACGCGCTACAGCACCGGTTCGGCGGCCACGGAATCGGCGGACGAGGACTACGTTATCGACCCCACGGTGGTTGCGCAGCGGCCCGAGCTGCTGGGCAAGACGCTGCCGCAGACCCGGTTCCTGTCCTCCGACGGCGAGGTCATCGATCTCGAATCCTACGTCGGCCAGAAACCGGTTGTCCTGGTGGTGCTGCGCGGTTTCGCCGGCCAGGTCTGCATCTACTGCGCGGCGCAGACCGCCGCGCTGGCCAACCGCATCGACGACATCCGCAAGCTCGGCGCCGAGGTGGTCGTCGTCTATCCGGGACCGGCGGAATCGGTACCGACCTTCCTGCAGGCCGTGCGCACGCTGCGCACGGATCCGCCGCCGGTCACCGTCGCGCTGGACGTCAGCCTGCTCTTGGTGCGTGCTCTCGACATCGAGGACAACCTCGCCCGACCGACTTCGGTGGTCATCGACCGCAGCGGCAAGGTGCGGTACGTGTACGTCGGCAAGACCATCGCCGACCGTCCATCGGTCGACGATTTGTTGCACGAAGTCGCGAAGACCGTGAAGTGACCGGCAGCACGATGCCACCTTCCTCGATCGGCAGCGGAGCACATCCGTGACCAGCGGCGACGACAAGACGATCGTCCAGAGCGACGCCCAGAAGGCGCAGATGTCGGAGACCTCCGCCACGGTGGGCCAGCTGTCGCTCACCCAGGGTACCGGGGTCGGCGCCCAGCAGCCGCCACGTGCGCCCGTCCCTCCGCCCACGATCCCGGATGTCGAGATCGAGCACGAGATCGGCCGCGGCGGCATGGGTGTGGTCTACCGCGGGCGCCAGCCGTACATCGATCGCCGGGTCGCGGTGAAGCTGCTGCTGGTCGAGAAGGGCAAGGGCGGCGACGAGTACGTCAAACGCTTCCAGCGCGAAGCGAAGATCCTCGCCGGGCTCTCGCACCCGCACATCGTCGCGTGCTACCAGGCGGGTCTCACGGCGGACGGCAATCCCTACCTGGTGATGGAGTTCATCGACGGTCCGAACCTGCGCGACCACGTGCAGCAGCACGGTGTGCTGACCCCCGCCCACGCGGTCACCACCGTGCGCGACATCGCGCGCGCCCTCGCCCACGCCAACGCCTCCGGCATCATCCATCGCGACGTGAAGCCCGAGAACGTCCTGCTCGCCCCCACCGGCAAGCCCGGCGATTTCCCGTACACGGCGAAGCTGGTCGACCTCGGCCTCGCCCGACCGACCACCAAGGACGGCACAGACGGCAGCGAGATGAACCTGACCATGCAGGGCATGCTCATGGGCACCCCGGCGACGATGGCTCCGGAGCAGTTCGACGACCCCGACCACGTCGATTTCCGCGCCGACATCTACGGCCTCGGCTGCGTCCTGTACCACGCGCTCACCGGCACTCCCGCTTTCAATAGCCGCACGCTCGGCGAGATCGTCAGCAGCAAGGTCTCGGGGACGATCCCCAATCCCTCCGCGCTGCGCGCGACCATCCCGCGCGACGTGTGCGACCTGGTCGCGCGCATGCTCGCGCGCGACCGCGCGGCCCGCCCGCAGAGCTATGACGAGCTGATCGCGCGCTGCGATGCGCTGCTCGGAAAGCCGTCGGCACCGGCATCGCGCTCGAGCGCGATGTGGTGGGCGGGGGCGGCGATGATCGCGGTCGTCGCCGGCGGGGGCCTGTTCGTCGCCACTCGCGGGCCCGACACCGCTGCACCGTCGCAGACCGCCACCACGGCCGCATCGGCATCGAACCCTGCGCCCACGTCGGCTCCGGCCGCATCGGCACCGGTCTTCGGCGAACCTCGCCCGCTCCTCGGTTCTTCCCACAACGAGGCGCTCGCGGCGTGGACGCTGCTGCCCGATGCCCAATGGGTGCCATCCGAGGACGTCGAGGAGGCGATTGCGGGCTTCAAGGGCATCGTCACCCATCCCTTGGAAGCGCCGCCGTGGCGCATCGAGGGGATCATGCACCTGGGAACGAGCCTGTCTCTCGGCTTCGGGGTCGTGAGCGCGAACGGGGACGCGTACACGGTCACGCTGCAGAACCTCACGGGCAAGCTGCAGGCCAAGAGCGACCTGGGCATATTCCCCGATAAGTTGAAGGCGGACCTCCTCGGCGTGAAGCCGGTGCCGCAGGCTGCGGATGTACCGTTGCGGCTGACCATGGTCGGAGATCGCCTCGAGATCCATCTCAATGGTATCGATCTCAATCCCGCGCAGCTGCGCTCGGCGCCAACCCGGCTGTATCTCACGGTCCAACCGGCGCCGACCGCAGGTGCGGATCCCCCATCGGTGTCCCGCCTCACCATCCGTTACCAGAAGCCCTGATCGTCTCGAAAGGACACGCATGTCGCTGAACCGCCTCGTCATCGGAATGGGAATCCTCGGGCTCGCCACCGCCTCGGTCCCTGCCATGGAACTGGTGGATGGATTCACGCTCAGTGGCTACGGCGAGGCCTTCGCCCAATCCGGCCACCGCGACCGCAACAGCTGGCGGAACGAATCCGGCAGCGACGAGTGGTACCTGCATTTCCCCAGCGACATGGCGATCAAGGTTGATTACCGCGTCGACGAGTTCCGCTTCCACGGCGACCTGCTGGCGTTCAGCCAGGAGCAGTTCGGCAACACCGCCCTGCTCGAGCAGGCCTTCGTGGATTGGCGCTCGAGCAGCGTGCTGACCATGCGCGCGGGCCGCTTCCAGACCACCTGGCTGGGCTGGGAAGGTTTCCACACCCCGGAATTGTGGCGCGTCAATCATTCCGCTGCTTGGGACTGGAACGTCCAGAATCACGGACTCGGCCCCGCCCGGCCGTTCGTCACCGACGGCATCGGCGCGCTGCTCAGCGTTCCCGATGTCCCGTTCACGGCGCAGTTCTTCATCGCCGACGATCTGCTCGGAGACGCGCCCGGGCAGAAGCCGAGCGACAAGGCCGTGGGCGCGAGCTTCGCCTACAAGCCCAAGGGCGTCGGCCGCGTCGAGCTCGGGCTCGGATTCGATCCGAACTCATCGGTCACACGCAACGGCACGGGCAGCAACTCCTTCGCCATCGATGTGAACGCGGATATCACCGCTTTCCAGGATCGCGGCTGGTTCTTCGCTGGCGAGATCCAGGTCCACCGCCATCCCAAGCTGTGGGTCGCCGGTGCCACCTGGGGAAGCGACCTCATCGCCCTGGCGATGGCCAACTACGCGTTCATGCCGGGCAAGGCCTCGGCCACCCTGATGATCGACTACGTCGAGCGCGGCTTCAGCGCCTCAAACAACGAGGTTCTCGAGATCGCCTTCGCCGTGCTCACCCGCCCGCACCGCCAGGTGCTCCTCAATGGCGAGGTCTTCGTCTGGGATGAGCGCGCCAAGGATGCGGATTCGGTCGGTGCCGCAGCGGTGGTGCTGGTCAATTTCCCGTGAGAAAGGGTTGGTGGTTGGTGGTGGGTGGTTGGTGGTGGACCACAAACCACAAACCACCAACGGCCGTCACTTCGGATAGGGCGTGATCGCGAAGCCCAACGTGGTCGGATACGTCGACGTCGGTCCGAACCAGGTGTCCGCGATGATGGCCCAACGGCCATTCTCCCACAGCTGCTGGATCGCTTCGTTGAGCGCGTCGCGCCACGCCGACTGGTTCTCGCGCACGGCGATGCCGTACGGCTCGGTGGTGAAGCGCTCGCCGGCGATGCGGTAGGCATCGGGGTTCTTGGCCGCGCGCAGCCGACCCATGAGGATCAGCTGGTCGCTGGTCGCCGCCTCGATCTCTCCCGCATCGAGCGCCGCGAACAGCGCGGAGAAGTCCTCGTACTTGGTGGCTTTGCAATCCGGCGCGACCTGCGCCAGGTAGTAGCCGCTGGTGCTGCCGCGCACGAAGCCGACCGGGCGACCGGCGAGATCGAGGTAGGTGGCGATCGGCGATTCCTTCGTCACCAGCAGCGACTGGCCATCCTGGAAGTAGGGGATGGTGAAGTCGAGATGCTGCTCGCGGTCGCGGAAGCGCGTGATGGTCATCGAGGCCACGACCATGTCGATCTCGCCCGCGAGCAGCTTGTCGTCGCGATCGCGGCTGGTCACGGTCACGAACTCGACCTCGAGGCCGGGCACCTTGAGGATCGTTTCGAGCTGCTTTGCCACCGCCTGCGCGATGTCGATGTCGAAGCCCAGGTAGGTCGCCCCGGCCTTGGAGCCGAACGGGGGCGTGTCGGCCTTGACCCCGATGCGCACGCGCTTGGCGGCCACCACCGCGGCGGCGACATCGTCGACGGCTGCTGACGCGGCTGCCGAGGCGATGGGATCCACCGTGGTTGAGGTCGGGCGATTATCCCCGCACGCGGTGAGGAACAGCGCGGCGACGAGAACGAGCGTGAACAGGAGGCGGGCGGTGGTCATGGACGATTCCTCGGGGTGCGGTTCGACGGCGTGCGCGGCGGGTGGAGAATCAGTGCTGGAATCGTCGCTGCTTCACCGATCCGTAGCGCAGCTGCATGCATTCGCGGAGCTTCTCGCCCAGCTTCTCGTCATCGGGCCGCTTCTCGACCAGCGGCGAATAGATCTGCATGGCTTTCGACAGGATCACGAACGCCTTTTCATACATCGTGTCGCGGTTCGGGGTGTTGCCGGAGGCGATCGCCTGGGCGTAGACTTCTTTCCCTTGCGCGAAGATCGCGTCCGCACTCGCTTCGCTGCCGTCACTCGGCAGGTCGGGCGCCGCTGGGCTGGGCTTCTTGCCGGCACGTTTCGCGGCAGCCTCGTCCGGGTAGAAGACCAGGCGCTGCGGGTTGACGTTGGCGACACCCTCGCTGCCGGTGGGATGATAATGGGCGCTGTCGAGCTCGGAGCAGAACGGACCGGTCGGCTTCGCCTGAGCCGCCGGTGCGCTCGCCGCTGCCGGCGCGCTTACCGCTACCGGTGCGGTTGCCGGC
>JACCZE010000194.1 GCA_013696105.1 Planctomycetota bacterium
CTCGCACCGGTGGCGCGGACCGCATCGCCGGAACGCCCTCTGCCGACTGCTGAGCGGGGCGGGCGGGTATCGGTGCGCCGGCGAAGGCGGCGGCTACCGCGCGGATGTGCTCGGGACCGATGCCGCAGCAGCCACCGATCACCGACACTCCGGCTGCCACGTACTCGCGCATGCGCTCGACCAGGTAATCGGGCCGCAGGTGGTAGCGCAACCGGCCGTCTTGCGAGGTGGGAAATCCGGCGTTCGGTCGCGCCACCACCGGCAACCGGGTCAGGCCCGCGAGCGCCGACGCCACCGGCGCGAGTGCCCGCGGCCCGGCAGCGCAGTTGATGCCGATGGCAGATGCCCCGCCTGCTTCCATGGCGCGGGCGAACTCCCCCAGCTCGAGCGGATCGGCGCGCTCGATACTCCGGCAGACCAGCACCGGCAGGCGCGATACTCGGCGCACCGCTGCCAATGCGGCGCTGGCCTCGGCGGTCGACGGCATGGTCTCGATCGCGAAGCCGTCGACGTTGGCGTCGACCATCGCCAGCGCGACCTCGGCGAAGACGTCCTCCGCATCGGCCGACGAGCAATCGGCGCCGACCACGCGGCCGAGCGGCCCGATGGAGCCGAGCACGAACACCGGTCGTCCCTGCGACGAACTGGCGGCCTGGCGCGCGAGCTGGACGCCCGCGGTGACCTGCCGCACCGCGGCTTCGCGCCCGCCGGTGGTCCGGTGACGGTTGGCGGAAAAGGTGTTCGCGGTGATCACCTGTGCGCCGGCGTCGACATAGGCCCGGTGGATGGCCAGGACCAGATCCGGATGGTCGAGGTTGGCGCGCGCCACATCCGCGGGCGCGATGCCGCGCGCGATGAGCTCGGTACCCATCGCACCGTCGAGCACCAGCACTCCTTGCGCCAGTCGACGTTCGAGCGGCGAGCGCAGGGGCTTGGCGCCAGGCACGGCGACCAGGTGGCGCGACAGCAGCATGGCGATGCGTTCGGCCGCGCCGCGCGGCAGATTCAGGTCCGAGCCCCCGACGATGCGCGCGAGCAGTCCGGCATCGATCAGCTGGTTGGATTCGCTCAGGCGCTGCGCGGCCGAGACCGTGGACTCGAGCAGGATGGTGGTGGTCAGCGAGCCGACGCCGCCCGGGACCGGAGTCATGGCTGCCGCGACCGATGCCGCTTCGGCGGCGACGTCGCCGACGGTCTCGGCCTTGCCATCGCGGCCGGCGATGCGGTTGATGCCGACATCGACCACCACCGCTCCGGGCTTCACGTGGCCGGCTTGTATCAGGCCGGCTTTGCCGACCGCGACGATGAGGAGGTCGGCGGTGCGCGTGTGGGCGGCGAGATCGCGGGTATGGATGTGGCAGGTGGTCACCGTCGCGCCGGCGGCCAGCAGCAGTTGCGCGATCGGCTTGCCGACGATCAGCGATGCGCCGACGACGCAGGCTTCGACCCCGATGAGATCGCTGCGGCCGATGGCAGCGAAACCATCCTGCGCCAAGGCGAACGCCGAGAGCGCGGTGCATGGCGCGAGCGCGGGACGGCCGGCGAGCAGCAATCCGAGGTTCGCGGGATTGACCCCCTCCACGTCCTTGTCGGGGCTGAGCTGGGCCTGGGCCTGCAGCTCGCTCAGGTCGCTCGAGCCCGCGGCGTTCAACGGGCTCTGCAGGATGATGCCGTGCACGGCCGCATCGACGTTCAGCTCTTCGATCGCTTCGCTGAGGTCGTCCTGGTTGGTGCCGGGGCCGAGTTCGACGATGCGGTGGCGGATCCCGACCGAAGCGCAGGCGGTGGCCTGGTTCTTGAGGTAGACCGACCAGCCGTGATCCGGGCGGACGGTGACCGCGGCAAGGCACGGCTGGATCGAGCGCGCGACCAGAGCCTGGACCTGGCTGGCGAGCTGCACGCGCCGCCGATCGGATACCGCCTTGCCGTCGATGGTGTGTGCGGGCATCGGACCGTCCTGCGTACGGTCCGGCGTCCGGCGTCGGAAGGCGGAGCGAGCGCTCGGGCACTCTACGCCCACGCGGCCCGGGACAACCCGCGGAGCGCTGGACGGGGGCGGTCGGCCTTCGACACTGCGCCGATGCTCGCGTGGCACCTCGGCCTCAGGTATCTGCGCAAGCGCCGGGCGGCGTGGCTCGCCGTCGCGGCGATCACCTTGACCGTCGCCGCGCCGGTGATGGTGATCGGCGTCACCCAGGGCTTCCTCGATATCCTGAAGCGCCAGGCGCGCGCGAGCGAGAGCGATGTCACGCTGCAGACCAGCTGGCACGACCACGGGATGACGGACAGCCCGCAGAAGCGCCAGGACCTCTTGACCATCCCCTCGGTGTCCGAGGTCGCGCCGTTCGTGCAGTTCTATGCGCTCATGACTCCGCAGGTGACCGGATCGAGCGGCTCGTACGGGCTGCCGTGCCTGATCGACGGCGTCGACTGGCGGGCCGACACCGGCATCGGCCGCATCCTGCCGTCGTTCCTCCACCCGCAGCCGGTCGAGAACCTCAGCGCCCCGCCGCTGTCCGCCGATCGGCGGGGCACCGGATTCCTGACGCCGGCGTGGCGCGATCACCTGGGGATGATCGGATTCGCGCTGGCGCCGAGCCTGGGCATGGGGCCTGCGCCCCTGCCGCCGCGATTGACGCCGCGCCCGGGCGTGGTCGCCGGGCGCGAACTGCTCTATGGCAACGGCATCGCCATCGGCACCGCGATCGAGATCGCCGGCGCTCCGCAGATCCGCCAATTCGCCGAGATCAGCGACACCATCGGCACCGGCATCCTCGAGATCGACAAGCTGTCGCTGGTGACCCCGCTGCCGGTGGCGCAGAAGCTCGCGGACTTCGCCCCCACCGCCAAGCGCGCGGCGCGCATCGACGGCTACCGCTTGCGCACCGTGCAGGACGCCGACCTCGACCGCGTCGCCAACGCGGTGCGCGAGCATACCGGCTACCGCGCCGACACCTGGCTGCAGCGCCGCATGAACATGGTCAAGAGCCTGCAGTACCAGCGCAACATCATGGCCTTCGTGATGCTCGCGATCCAGACCATCGCCGTGTTCGTGGTCTACGCGGTGTTCAGCACCCTGGTCGCCGAGAAGCGCCATGACATCGGCGTGCTGCTGGGGATCGGAGCGCGGCGCCGCGATATCGCCGGCGCGTTCCTGCTCGCCGGCATCAGCGCCTGCGTCATCGGCGGAGTCCTCGGCTGGGTGGTCGGGTGGAGCCTGCTCGCCGCGCTCAATCCGCTGAGCCGCTACCTGGGAACACCGCTGTTCCCGCAGGACGTCTTCTACAGCCCCGACGCACCGATCAGCTGGGATCCGCGCATACCCCTGTTCTTCATCGCGGCGATGGGCGTGATCGGGGTGTTCGCGGTCGCCTTGCCGGCGTGGCGCGCAGCGCGCATCGCCCCGGTCGACATCCTGCGCGAGGGCGGCTGATGCGCCTGGTCGCCCGCGGCTTGAAGAAGCGGTACCCCGGGCTCGAGGTCCTCGCTGGCGTGGACCTCGACGTCCAGGTTGGCGAGGTGGTGGCGATCCGCGGCGCATCAGGCACGGGCAAGAGCACGCTCCTGCATCTGCTGGGGCTCCTGGATCCTCCCGATGCCGGCACCGTCAGCCTGGACGGCGTCGAACTGACCGCGCTGACCGCATCCAAGCGGGCTGCGATTCGCGCCCAGCGCATCGGCTTCGTGTTCCAGGCCTTCAACCTGCTGCCAGAATTCACCGTGCTCGAGAACGTGCACATGTCCGCACGCACCGCGCGGCTGCCGCTGGGTCCGAGCCGCGATCATGCGATGGACCTGCTCACGCGCGTCGGCCTGGGCGGACGTGGCGATAGCTCGATCTCCACGCTCTCGGGGGGCGAGCGCCAGCGCGTGGCCCTCTGCCGCGCGCTGCTGCCGAGGCCCGCGCTGATCCTGGCGGACGAGCCGACCGGCAACCTGGATCCCGCGACCGCGACGGTGGTGCTGCAGCAGGTGCTCGACCTCGCGCGCGTCGATGGCTCGTCGGTGATCCTGGTCACCCACGATCCCGCGATCGCCGAGCGCGCCGACCGCCGGTTGGAGCTGCGTGCCGGCGGACTCCACCCCGAGTGACGTGGGCGGACTGCCCTCATTTCCAGGTCTACCATTTCCAGGTCTACCAATTGCTGGGGCGGACTCCTACGGCGTTGGCGACGACGTGCCCGCATCCCCTTGGGCGCTCTCGACCGGATCGTAGCGCCTGAATATCTGCTGCGTCAGCTCGGCGCATGCACTGGCTGAGATGCGGCCGCCAGCTGGGAGACGTCCAGAGGGAGCCGCAGACCATGTGCCCGCGAATGGCCCGTCCGGAGTCGCGCATGCTTCCACATGGCGGCGGGCGATCGTGCTCCATGCCTTCCAGCGATCCCCGCGGAGCCCATGGAAGCAGGCCTGCGTTCGCAGCCACAGCTCACCGGTATCCGCGCTCTGCAGCGTCGGCATGGGTAGGCGCTCCACCGCGTTGGCCAGGGTCCGCCGCAGCGGGCGGTCGGTCGAGCGGTTGGTGAGGACGTCGATCACCAGCGCCGATGCCGGATCATCCTCATGCGTCACCGGCGCCGTGGGATCCGGGTCGATCACCGCCGGAAAGCGTGCGGCAGCGCGCTCCGGATCGAGTGGAGTCGGGTTCGCAACTCGCCACACCGCTTCGAGCCACTGCGCTGCCTGGGCGAGAGCCCTACCGGCCTCGATGTTTCCGCCGAAGGAGGCGGTCTTCAAAGCCATGACGCACAGAGCATTGGTGCGCGTCGAGATGAGCCCGTCCGGCTCGACCCACACCTTCCATCCCGGACGCGCCTGGGGTTCGACCCGCCGCGCGAGCAGGGCTTGGACCGCTCGTGCCAACGGCCTATCAAGCGCGCCGTCACGGGTCATTTCCGAGTACTCCGCCAGGACCATGGTCAGGACGGCGTGGGTAGCGAGGTCCTCTCCGAGGGATCCATCCGGCTTCTGCGTCGCGATGATCCACCCCAGCGCATTCGCGATCCTCTCGCGATGCTTGTTGGACGAGTGATGGTCGTACCCGGCACCCAGGAGGACGAGCGTGGCCAGGCCGGTGCACATTCCCGTGTTGTCGGCGGATGGCAGTACCCCCGCCGATTCCCACCCGGGAAACCGCTTCAGGGATGCGCGGTCGTTCCAGCTACCATCGTCCTCCTGCCATTTGTGGAAATCGTCGTATCTCATGATCTTCGCAGCGGTGGCCTGGGGATCCCTGTGCTGCTGAGGCGGCGCGGCATCCGCGGCGATGACCAGCGGCACCAGGGTGCCGCCAAGGACCAGGACAGCGGAGATAGCGCAAGCGATGACGGGGTGGCAGGCCATGAACAATGCTCCTTGTTGGATGAGTGAGATGCTGATCGTCGTGGATGGCAGCGCCGTCCCGCTCGCGACCGCCGCGACCAGCTGGGTCGTGGATGCGGACATCGCAGCCGAGGGCTGGTGCACGGGCGCGGAGGCGAGCGTGGCGGCGATGACGTTGCCGGTGAGCGAACCGCGCTGGGGGCTCAGGTTCCTGCGCAGACGCTCGCGCGCGCGATGCAGGCGGACCGTGACCGTGGCCACGCTCAATCCGAGTGATGCGGCCGTCTGGGTCAGGTCGAGCTGGCCGAAATAGTGCAGCGCGACTGGAACTCGATACCGCTCAGGCAGGTGCGCCACCGCCCGGCGGATGGTCTCGGCTTGCTCATCGCCATCGTTGTCTGACCGCTCATGGTCAGTCATCGGAGCACGCTCGCGCCGGAGCCGCGCTCGCGAGCGTAGCGCCCGAAGGCACGCGGTGTGGACGAGACGACCGAGCCAGGGTGCGAATGCGACCGACCCATCGAAGCGACGGACCGTGCGCACGAGCTGGAGGAAGGCTTCCTGGACCGCATCGTCCGCGTCGGCCGGATGCCCGAGCAGGCGGCGTGCCTGGTTGTATGCCCGCAGCGAATGCTCGCCCAGCAGCGCCTCCAGGACCCCGGGGTCGCCGGTGGCGGCGTAGCGCAGGAAACGCGCGGTCGCGCCACCATGGATGGTTCCTGTCGGTAGCGGCGAATCGTCGACCATGAGGTGCACACCCTCTCCTTCCAAATCGGCCATGCCAGATTACACAAATCCGTCCGCACTGCAGAGTAGCGCTCCCCGCGGCTAGACTTGCGCCCCCAATGGGCGCACCTAGCATCTCCGCCGCCTTCGGGCAGGTGTGGCCTCGTAGCTCAGTTGGTAGAGCAGCGGATTGAAAATCCGCGTGTCACTGGTTCGATTCCGGTCGAGGCCACCATCGTCACTCCGAATACCCAGCCTTTTCGATGCAAACAGTGCTGGGAAAGGTCCCTGCGTGTGTCGTTAGGCGTGATCGTCCGAGGCCTTTCGGTCATTGCCGAACGGCCCTCTGGGCCCAACCTGGAGGCCTGGGAGACGCGAGAGCCGCATGGACACCCCTGACATCCTACGCGCCTACGACGTCCAGATCGATGGCCAACGCCTGGTGATCACCATCCGCAAGGAATTCGATTTCGGGAATCTCCATCAGGACTGGGCGCACGCGATCACGGTCCAGCACCCCGGCCCGTTCACCGAGGTCGTCGTCGACCTCTCGCGCTGCGGCATCGTCAGTTCGACCTTCTTCGCCGGCCTGATGCAGCTGCACAATTTCTACAAGAAGGCCGACGGCAAGCCGCTGGTCCTGGCTAAACCGGACAATCGCGTGCTGCGCACCTTGACGATGATGCGACTGGATCAGCTGTTCACCATCCTGCCGCGCTGACTCCGCTCCATCTTCAATCCTCCATCGTCCTTCATCCATTGGCCCGCGGGCCTCGTGCCTACGCTCGTGCGATGACCGGCGCACCGATGCCAGCACGCAGCGCCCCGCTCGTGATCAGCGGGCGCGGGAATGAACGGACGGTCGCGTTCGATCCCCCACTGCTACTCGCTCCCATGGAAGGCGTCACCGATCCGGTGTTCCGAGACCAGGTCATCAACCTGGGCGGCGTCGGCGGGGCGTGCACCGAATTCATCCGCATCTCGAGTTCGGCGATCCCGGCCCGGGTGGTGCGCCGCTATCTGGGTCCCGTACGTAGCGATTGCGTGGTCGGCGTCCAGCTGATGGCCGCCGACGAAGACCACCTCGTGAAGACCATCGCCAGCGCCGAGGCTGCCGGTGCGGCGTGGATCGACCTGAATTTCGGCTGCCCGGCACCGGTCGTCTTCAACAAGTGCGCCGGGTCCGCCATGCTCGCCAAGCCCGAGGCGATGGCGCGCATCATCGCGCTCGCAGTAGGAGCGACGCGGCTGCCCGTCTCGGCCAAGATGCGCGCCGGCATCGATGACGCGTCGCGCATGACCGAAGTCCTGCATGCGGTCGCGCAGGCGGGTGCAGCGATGATCTCGCTGCACGCTCGGCTGCGGCGGCACAGCTACGCCCATCCCGCCACCTGGGACTGGATCGCCGAAGCCACGGCCTTCCTGCGTGGGCAGGGCTTCACCACGCCGATCATCGGCAACGGCGGGATCGACGAGGCCGGGGATGTCGCGCGCATGCGCGCCGAGACCGGCTGCGACGGCGTGATGATCGGCCGCGGCGCGCTGGCCGACCCGTGGATCTTCCGCACCAGCGGCGGTGGAGTCCCTCCGACGCGGTCGGACGCGGCGCGATTCGCCCTCTCCTACAGCGACGCGGTGATCGCGGAGCGCGGGGAGCGCGCGTCGCTGTCGAAGCTCAAGCAGCTGGTGCGCTGGTACCGCTGCGCCGGCATCTTCGACGGGCGCGAGGACGAGCGCACGCGGCTCCTGCGCAGCGATCGGCTGGACGAATTGCGCGCCTGGTTCGCCGTCCACCTCGAGCGCGTCGCCTGACTCACGTCGAGGACGCAGGCACCGCCGGATGGCGGGGGTCGCGCAGGGCGATGAGCGTCCAGACCAAGGCGACCGCGCTGGCGGCGAGGCAGCAGGCGAACGCCACCGGCCGACCGAAACCGGCCGCCACCGACCCGACGATGATCGGGACGATCGCGCCGCCGATCCCGATCACCAAGCTGCCGGCGATCAGGTGCGAGATGCGGCTGTCGTGGGGACAGGTCTCGATCTGGAGGTTCTGCGAGGCGATCGCCACGCAGCCGGTCGCCAGACCCATCAAGGCGTAGACGATCGCGCACCCGATCAGTCCATCGGCGAGCATCAACGCGCTCAGCGCCACCAGCAGCAGGGCGAAGCCGCTCGCCAATCCCACGCGATGGCCCAGGCGATCGCCCAGCCGGCCAAAGATCAGGCTCGATACCGCGGCGCCGATGGTCAGGCCGACACCGCAGGTCACCACCGCGTCCTGGGACACCGATCCCGCCTCGGCGGAGAGGAAATGCAGCGCGATCAGCGGCGCGACGCAGAACCCCGCGTTCCCGAGGATGCGGGCGAGGATGAATGCGCGGAAATTGCCGTCGGCGAAGGACCTGCGGCAGCGTGCGAGCAATTCGCGTGCGCCCAGCCGCGGCGGATCCGGCTCCTGGGCCGCCGGATCGTCTATCACCCAGTAGGTCGCGATCGACAGGGCCGCGATGATCCCCGCGAGACCATAGAGCCAGGGGTAGGGATTCGCGTCCTGCCAGGTGTGGATGATGCGGCCGGACACGAGCCCTCCGAGCGCGCCGCCCGCGGCCATCGCGCACCAGATGATCCCCGAGACCGTGCCGCGGATCGAGACGTCGAACAGGTGCGCGAACCAGGCGTTCCACGCCGCCACCACGGCGCCGATCGCGATGATGTAGGCAGCGAAGCATCCCAGGATCGCGATGCGCGTGGCCGACTGCGACGAGCCCGGCCATGCCGCCGCCGCGGCGATCGCGAACAGGAACGGGATGACGGCGATGAAATGGTAGATCAGCATGTGCTGCTTGAGTCGACTGCGCGAGCGGAAGAGGAATGGACCGAGGATCTGCGGCAGCAGCAGGCCTCCGGTCTCGATCGCCGAGATCAGGCTGGTCGTGCGCTCATCGGCGCCGTGGTTGTTCAGCAGGATGACCAGGACCGTGGCCGGGGTCACGAGCGCCGACTGGAATCCCCAGAGGGCTTCGCCGACGACATTGGCGGTGGAATTGCGGACGGTGCGGGAGATCACGACTGATCCAGTGGCGCATGCGCGCCGGCATCATCGGTGGGCGGACGGTGAGCGGCGCGGGAGCCGCCACGCGTCCGTCTCACATCGGGACCGGCTCTCCATCCGACGAGCGCGCGGACAGCATCCACGATGCGACTGCGTGCAGACACTGCTCGCGCAGGTTCATGGCTCGACCGTCTCGACCAGCGGGCCTGGCGCAGCCAGTCCCTTGCTCTGGCAAGCCGCGCAGATGCCGTAGAGCTCGAGCCGATGGTGGCTGAGGCAGAAAGCGTGATTCTTGGCGACCTCGTCCTGCAGGGTCTCGATCATGTCGTGGTGGAATTCCTGGATCCCACCGCAGGCCGTGCATACCAGATGGTCGTGGTGTTCCTTGGTCAGCGCCGACTCGAAGGTTGCGGACCCGTTGCCGAAATTGCGCTTATGGGCGACGCCGATGTCGACCAGCATATTGACGGTGCGGTAGACGGTGGCGGCGCTCACGGAATGGTCGATCTGACGCACACGATGATGGAGCTCGTCGACCGAGATGTGTTCGCCGCTGGCCAGGAAGGTCTCGAGCACGATCTGACGCTGCGCCGTCCAGCGCACGCCACGGCGACGCGCTTCCTCGCGCACGGCGCGCAACAGATCGGGGGAGCCGTCCATCCCACCTTTATAACTTTCCGACCCACCGCTCAAGCAGGATCGCTGACATCCGTTGGCATCGCTGCCCCTGCGAGCGCTCCGCTGGCGCCGGCCGAGGCGCCGCTATCCTCCGACCCACCACCCAGGAGCCATCGACCGCCATGCCGAAGACCATCCGAGTCGCCGTCACCGGAGCCGCCGGTCAGATCTGCTACAGCCTGCTGCCGCGCATCGCCTCGGGCGAGATGTTCGGCAAGGACACCCCGGTGATCCTCCAGCTGCTCGAGATCCCGGTCGACAAGGCGCAGGCCGCTCTGCGCGGCGTGGCGATGGAGCTCGACGACTGCGCCTTCCCGCTGCTGCAGGACATCATCCTGACCGACAAGCCCGACGTGGCCTTCAAGGACGCGAATTGGTGCCTGCTGGTCGGCTCCAAGCCTCGCGGTCCGGGTATGGAGCGAGCGGATCTCCTGAAGGACAATGGGAAGATCTTCATCGGCCAGGGCACCTCGATCGACAGCGTGGCGGCGGACGACTGCCGCGTCGCGGTGGTCGGGAATCCCTGCAACACCAACTGCATGATCGCCGCCAACCAGGCGAAGCGCCTGAAGCCTGAACGCTTCACGGCGATGGTCCGCCTCGACCAGAACCGCGCCGTGACCCAGCTCGCGCGCAAAGCCAAGGTACCGGTGAGCGCGGTCAGCGACCTGATCGTCTACGGCAACCACAGCCCGACCATGTATCCCGATTTCACCAACGCGAAGATCAGCGGCAAGAAGGTCGCCGAGGCGATCACCGACGAGGCCTGGCTGAAGGAATCCTTCATACCCACCGTCGGCAAGCGCGGCGCAGCGATCATCGAAGCGCGCGGTCTGTCGAGTGCATTCTCGGCGGCCAACGCCCTGATCGACCACGTGCGGGCACTGACCACCGTCAGCTCCACGTTGCACAGCGTCGCCGTCTGCAGCGACGGCAGCTACGGCTTCGCTCCCGGTGTGTGGGCCGGGGTCCCGGTCCGCACCACGGCGCCCGGGACATTCCAGGTCGACCGGTCGATCACGCTGGACGAATTCGCAAAATCCAAGATCGCGGCAACCAATGCCGAGTTGGTGGGCGAGCGGGATACGGTCAAGGAACTGCTCGCGGCGAAGGCGTAACCGACGCTCGACCCGCTCAGTTCCCCAAGGGCTGGACGACCACGATCAGCACGCGGTCGCGGTCGGTCGCAGCATTGCCGAAGGCCCCGATCAGGCGGGCCTCGCCAGCACGCAGGACGACAGCGGGATTGATGGTCTGGGTAGCGTGCGTCAGCGGGCGGCCGAGGTCCCATTTCTCGACCCCGACCAACGGTGCGCGTGAATTGATCGCCTTCAGCGAATAGATGCCGTCGATATGGATGCGGCCGTCGGCGTCCTTGGTCGGGATGATGCTTACGCTGACGCCCTCGTCCCAGTCGCTGAGTTTCTGGGTCCAGGCACCGTTCGGCGCCAGCTCGAGGTACGCGGCCTTGTGCGTGTTGCTGGTCGAGGCCTCCTTGCCGACGACCGCTTCGAGCCGCGAGAAGGCCACGACCTTCACCTTGTCCTGGTCGAGCAGGCTCATGGCCATGGCCAGCGAGAACTGCTCGGGGAACTGGCCGGAACGGGAATCCCGCTGCAGCGACGCCATCTCGTCCTGCGCGATGTCCAGGCAGTAGAGCTTGATCACCAGGTGATCGGCGGCGCACAGCGCGGTCGAACAGGTCAACCAGGCGAGGACGAGAACAGCGATGCGCACGGTCATGATGATCTCCGGGTCTGACTATCCCGGTCGACGGCAGGGATGCCAATGGAGATCGCAGCAGGATGTACCAGCGGTTTGAACCACGCTGCGGAGGGATAGCGTGCGTGCAATGATCGTGCTTTCCCCCGAATCAGCGCCGCTCGCGAGCCGAGGGGGCACGAGACGCGCGGACCCCCTCCGCTGCGAAGGCGGCTCGGTAAGAGCATGGCTTCGCACCGCAGCCGCACTGACGATGGCCTGGACCTGCTCGGCGTCCGTTCAGGAGACGCCAGGGCGGCTGGACGCGTCCTGGTCCGATGGGCGCCACACGGTCCACGTCGCGATCGCGCTCGACCGTTTCGACGTGCTGCTGGCAGAGGGGACGACCGCGGCGCGGGCCGGATTGGCCCGCGCCGTACCGGTCCGCGGAGAACGTCGGCGCGTGCAGGTCGCGAGTCCCGAGCTTGCCGATCGTCACGGGTTCGAAACGCGGGCGCGCCAGCTCGCAGCCGCCCGGGGCGTCACCGAGGTGTGCGCGATCGCGCATGATCCGCAGGATGCCGGCGCCGATTGGCAGCGGGTCACGCATCGCGTGGCGATCCGGCTCGCTCCGGGCATGGATGCGGCGGCGCTCGAACGCGACTGGCCATTGACGATCGTCGAAGCGCCGGTCTATGCTCCCGAGTGGCGCATCGTCGAGACGCGAAATCGATCGCCCTTGGCGGCCATCGATGCGGCGGATCGGTTGCGGGCCGGCCCGGTGGCGGAGATCGCGATCCCGTTGCTGGCACGCCGCCATCACGCCAAGGCGGATCCGAACGACCCCCTGCTGGGTCAGCAGTGGCATCTGAAGAACACCGCGCAGATACCGGGATCCATCGCCGGCAACGACATCAACGTCGCTCCGGTCTGGGATCCCGCCACCGGCATCCACGGCGAGGGCATCACCATCGCCGTCGTCGACGAGGGGGTGGCGACGGATCATCCCGATCTGAGCGCGAACTGCCGCACCGACATCGACATCGACCTGAATTCCGACGACGACGATCCGCGACCGGAACGTTCCGGATCCTTCGATTCCCACGGCACGGTGGTCGCCGGGCTGGCGGCGGCGCGCGGCGACAATGGCGTCGGTGTCACCGGGGTCGCGTACCGCGCAGGGATCGTCGGAGTACGCCTGATCTCGGCTCCCTCGACCGATCAGCAGGACGCCACTGCGATGGCGCACCACGCCGTCGATGCGAACCCCGCGGACGTGGTGCACATCAGCAACAATTCATGGGGCGCATCCGACAATGGCCGGGTGATCGACGGACCGGGCCCACTGATGGCCACAGCGATCGCGTCCAGTGCCGCCAACGGCCGCGGCGGGCGCGGCACGATCTACGTGTGGGCGGCAGGCAACGGTGCGCGGCCGCAGGGAGGGCGCATCCCGGACAACGCGTCCTACGACGGCTTCGTGAATTCGCGGTACGTGATCGCGGTCGGCGCCAGCGACTCGCGCGGACAGAAGGAGCTCTACAGCGAATCGGGCTGCTGCCTGCTGGTCAACGCCCCCGGCGGAAACAACGACCTGGTCGAGGGCATCGTCTCGACCGATCGCGTCGGCAGCGACGGCTACGACACCGGCGGAAGCTACACCACCGCGCTCTCGGGAAGCGGCGGGACCTCGTGGGCGGCGCCGATCACGGCGGGCGCGTGCGCTCTGGTGCTGCAGGCCAATCCGCTGCTGACCTGGCGGGATCTCCAGCACGTGTTGGCGCGCAGCGCGACCAAGAACGACGCGAGCGATCCAGGATGGGTCACCAATGGCGGCGGCCTGCACTTCAATCACAAGCATGGCTTCGGCCGGGTCGACGTCACTGCTGCCGTGGGATTGGCGACCGGCTGGACGAACGCGCCGCGCGCCGCCGACCCGGTGACGGGATCCGACTCGCCTGTCCTGGCGATCCCGGATCAGGACAACAATCCGAATGTGAAGACGCCGGTTTCGAGCAGTCTCACCGTTTCCGCCCCAGCGGATTTCCGCATCGAGCATGTCGAACTGACCGTGGACGCGCTGCACCCCTACCGCGGCGATCTCAGCTTCGCGCTGACCACCCCGGATGGGACGGTGTCATCAGTGCCCGAGCGCGTCTTCGACAACCAGGCGAACCTCTCCTGGACCTTCGTCAGCGTCGCGCACTGGGGCGAGCACGCGAACGGCACGTGGACGCTGACGGTCACCGACCACTTCACCGGATGGGTCGGTACGCTGCGGTCCTGGTCGCTGCGCATCCACGGCTATCGTCCGCATCCAATCGCGACGATCGCCGCGTCAGAGCCCGACGGCATCGATCCTGGTTCAGCGACGACCGTGCTGACCGTGGCCGGCACCGGATTCGCCACCGATGCCAGCGGCCGGTCGATGACCACCGCGACCTGGAACGGCACGCCGGTGGCGGTCGTGGTCCTCAGCCCCACCCTGCTGATGGTCACCGTGCCGTCGGCGATCATCGGACCTCCGGGACAGGGATCGCTGGTCCTCACCAATCCGCCGTTTCTCGGCGAAGGCGGCGGTGTGTCGACA
>JACCZE010000236.1 GCA_013696105.1 Planctomycetota bacterium
GCGCATCGTCGTCACGCGCTCGCGCGAGCAGGCGAGCACGCTGGCCGAGTCGCTGCGCACCCTCGGGGCGCAGGTGATCGAGTTCCCTCTCGCGCGCTACCTCGCTCCCAGCGATACCGCTCCATTCGACCAAGCTCTGGCGCGGCTGCCGGCCTTCGGTTGGATCGCCTTCACATCCGCCAACGCGATCCGCTTCACCTGGGAGCGCCTGCGCGCGCTCGGCCGCGACGCGCGCGATCTCGCCGGAGTGAAGATCGGGGTGATCGGCGCGGCGAGTTCCAGCGCGCTCGAGCGCCATGGCCTGCGCGCCAATCTCATCCCGCGCGAGGCGACGTCGGAAGCGCTTGCCGAGGATCTCATCGCGCACGAACGGCCAGGCACGATCCTGCTGCCCCAGGCGGACAATGCCCGGCCGACCCTCGCGCAGCGGCTATCGGCCGCTGGATGGTCGGTGACGACCGTCACCGCCTACCGTTCCGAGCCCGAGCGGCCCACCATCGATCTCGCGGCCGAGCCGGTGGATGCCGTCACCTTCGCCTCCTCGGCGACGGTCGAGCGCTTCGTCCAGGTCTGCGGTCAAGCGACGCTGCGGAGACTGACCGCCGCCGGATGCCGATTCCATGCCATCGGTCCCCAGACCGCAGCGACCATGGAGTCGCTGGGATTGCCGGTCGCCGCGCGCGCAGCCCAGGCGTCCATCGATGGACTGGTGGAGGCGGTGGTGGCGGATGCCAAACGGGTGCGGGGCGGTTAGCTGGTTAGCGACTGGCGACTGGTGTACGGTAGTCACCACCAGCCACCATAACGCCGTCGTCGTCCCCGGACATCACCACGATCTCGTCCTCGACCGCTGACAGCTCCTGTTCCAGCACCAGGGTGCGCTGCTCGTAGGCGTCGCGCAGGTTGGCCAGCAGGTTGGGGACGTCCGGTCCGTCGTCGTCGCGATCGGCGTGGGCGAACAGCAGATCCCACATGGTCTGGACCGGCAGGTATCCGGCGACGCAGGCACGGACCACCTGCGACGCCCACCCCGTGCCTGGCGCGGGGAAATGCACGATCACATCGGCGGATGGGGTCGCGGGAGCCATCGCCGGGAATCCTAGCGTCGCGTCGGAGGTTCTCCAGTCTCGGCCGAGGACCGACGGTCTGACCACCGGAGAGTGGCGGCTCACATCACTGCGTCGACCCATGCGCTCGGAGGTGGACCGCGCAGTGCGCGAGCGCGTTCGACGAACGCTTTGGGAGGCCGAGCGGCCAGTGGCCGCTCACATCAAAGCGTCGACCCATGCGCTCGGAGATGGACCGCGCAGTGCGCGGTCACATGAGCGCGTTCGTCGCTTTGCGGATCATGGTGGTGCCCTTCTGGTCGCCCATCTGCTCCTTGAGCGCGGCGGCGCGTTCGAAGGCCTCTTTGGCGGCGACATTGTCGCCCAGGTTGGCGTGGGCGTTGCCAATGCCGACCAGCGAGATGGCGATGCCGCGCTGGTCGTGCTTCGGCTCGTAATACGCGAGCGCCTCCTGGTAATGCCGGAGGGCGTCGCCGGATCGCTCCGGCAGGTTCAGCTCGCAGGCTCCGATCTGACGGAGCGTACGCGCGATCTGCTCGCCATTGCCGGTTTCGCGGAACGATTCAAGCGCCTGGTTGTAGGCGTCGAGCGCGAGCTTGGGATCCAGCCTCTTACCGTGGATGATCGCCAGGTTGTAGGTGCGCAGGGCGAGATCGGCGGCGGGCAGGCCACGGCTGCGCAGGATGGCGAGGCCACGCTCGAAGTGGTCCGCGGCCTCGTTCCACTGCTCGCGTTCGACCGCGAGCGCGGCGAGATCGTCGAGCGTGCGCACCAGGCCCTCCTGGTCGCCCAGGTCCTCGAGCAGGTCGGCGCGACGGGTGAGGTAGGTCTTGGCCTGGTCATGGTTCTTGCGGCCATGATGCAGGACCGCGAGATCATCGAGGATCGACGCCAGACCGGCGCGATCGCCCGAGCGTTCGCGCAATTCGGCGATGCGCGTCAGCGAGGCGAGCTCGCCATCCGCGTCGCCGCGCTTGCGCTGCAGCTCGAGCTCCATCTTCGCCACGCGCTCGTGCAGGGCGCGGTTGTCGAGCTTGTCGCACAGGGTCAGGGTGTGGGTGATGGTCGCGAGCGCGTCTGCGTCGCGGCCCAGGTTCAGCTGCATCAGGGCGATGTTGCTCAGCGCCTGGACCTCGGCCTGGCGTTCGTACTCGGCCTGGCACAGGGGCAGGCAGCGCTGGAACTGCTCGAGGGCCTCCTGCCAGGCGCCGCGATCGGCGTGCACGGTGCCGATGTTCCCCAGGGTCTGGGCGATCAGCGCCTGGTCGTTGCGCAGCTGGTGGATCTCCAGCGCGCGCTTGTGCAGGGCGAGGGCGTGGTCGTGCGCGCCGCGCGCGCGCTCGAGTTCGGCGTAGCGGTGCATCACCTTGGCCGTGCCCTTGAGATCGCCGAGTTCGGTCTTGCCGACCACGGCCTTCTCGAAGTGCTCTTTGGCCTCGGCGTGGTTTCCCAACCGGTGATGGCACAGCGCCATCGATTCGTGGGTCTGCGCGATCTCGACCGATTTGTTGAAGCGCGTGAGGATCGGCATCGCCTCGCGATGGCGCTCCAGCGCCTCGGTGTTCATGCCCATGTCCATGAGCACCCCGGCGAGGATGCCGAGGGTGCGCGCGACGTGGGTGAGGTCGCCGCCGTCCTGGTTGATGGCGAGCGCGCGCTCGATGTACGAGAACGCGGGCTCGTACTTGCGCTGCGCCTTGAGCGCGAGTCCGGCGAGCACGCCGGCGTAGGCGACGGACTGCTTCTCGCCGAGGTCGCGGTAGATGGCGATCGCGTCCTCGTAGATCGGCACCGCGGCCGCATGGTCGTCGAGCCGCTGGTGGAGCTTGCCCAATTCGACCAGACAGTCGGCCTTGGGCTTGGACTGCAGCGCCTTGCCCCAACTGTCGGCGGCGGTGCGCAGGTGCGGGATCGCCCCGGCCACCGCCGAGCCGAACTTGCCTTCGATGATCATGTGCGCGAGGCGGTAGGACTCCATCGCCTGGTCGACGAACGCTTGCTCGGTCATGACTTCTCCACGCCGGGGTGCCGGCGCCCGGAATTGGAAGCCTCAGGCCGCCCAATGCCAGGGTTCGCGGGATCGTCCCGGTCGGTGGTGTGGCACAGGCGGATCGATGCTATCTCACCATCACGAAAAACCGGCGCGACCTGGTGCCGGGTTTTCGTGATGACCACTTTCTCTACCGGGGGGC
>JACCZE010000247.1 GCA_013696105.1 Planctomycetota bacterium
GGAAGACCAGCTACCGTCTGGTGATGCCGGCCAAGGCTGGTGAGAACGGCGCGCTGCAGGGCTGGGCGATCGTCGAGAACCAGACCGACAACGATTGGAAGGATGTGAACCTGTCGCTGGTGAGCGGCCGTCCGATCTCGTTCGTGCAGGACCTCTACCAGCCGCTGTACATGCCGCGTCCGACCGTCGAGCCCGAGCTGTTCGCCAGCCTCAGGCCGCAGACCTACGGCGGCGGTATGGAACTGGAGAAGGGGAAGGTCGCCATGGTCCCCGGCGGCAAACTGAAGGGCGGTCGGAACGAGACTGACGCGGCCAATAAGGAAGGACGTGCGAAGTATCGCTCACCGCCAGCGCCGACAGCGGGCGCCCCGGTGGAGTTGGCCATGGCAGATATGGCCATGGCCGAGGAGGACAGCGATGAGGCCAAGTCGATGAACGCGGTCAGTAGCGTGACCTCGGCAGCCGCGGCCGAGCGCCTGGGCGAACTCTTCCAGTACACGGTGCCTGCGGTCACCCTGCCGCGTCAACGCTCGGCGATGCTGCCGATCGTCACCGACCCGGTGCAGGTCGAGAAGGTCAGCATCTACAACCTCAATGTGCTCGCCGGGCATCCGCTCAACGGTGCGATCGTCACCAACACCACCGGCAAGCACCTGCTGCAGGGCCCGGTGACGGTGCTCGACGGCGGTGGCTACGCGGGAGATGCCACCATCGACAATGTGGCCCCGGGCGACCACCGCCTGATCAGCTTCGCGATCGACATCCCCGTGCGTGTCGATGCGACCTCGCACAAGGACGAGAGCCGCGTGATCGCGGGCCGCATCATCAACGGCGTGCTGGTGCTGACCAACAAGCTGGTGGGCACGCAGGAGTACCAGATCGACAACACCTCGACGGACGACAAGGTCGTGGTCGTCGAGCATCCATTCCGGCAGGGCTGGAAGCTCACCGGCAGCGAGCAGCCGTTTGAGAAGACGCCGGCGCTGTACCGCTACAAGGTTCCCGTTGCCGCGACGAAGTCGGTCAAGCATGTGGTGAGCGAGGAATACGTGCAGACCGAATCGCTGGCGATCATGGACCTCGACCTCGGCTCCATCGACTTCTATCTCAAGAACGGAGCGATACCGCAGAAGGTCAAGGATGCGCTCACCAAGGCAGCCAAGATGAAGATGGACATGAGCGAAACCCAGCGCGCGATCGACGCTCGCCAGAACGAGATCAACGCCATCGCCGCCGATCAGAACCGCCTGCGTGAGAACATGCGCACGGTGCAGAACCAGCAGAGCCAGTACTACCAGCGCCTGCTCACCAAGCTCAACGACCAGGAGACCCAGGTCGAGGCCAAGCAGACCGAGCTCGAGAAGCTGCGCACGGCGCTCGAGGCCAAGCGCACCGAGCTGGGCGCCTATCTCATGACCCTGCAGGTCGAATAGCGCCCGAGGTGCCGCAGGCGCGCCTTGCGCGTCCGCCGCGCCAGGCGAACGTGCGAGCATGGCGGACCCCGGCGTCTTGGATGGTGTTGGCAGCATCGTGCGCGATTGGACCTGGCCGCTCTGTATCCTCGGCGGCGGGGTGGTCGCCTCATTTGTGATAGAGAAGGTGGTTCACGCGCGCCTCCTGCTGTGGGCCGAGCGCACCACTTGGCCGGGCGATGATGTGGTTGTCCGCGCTTCGCGCGGCGTCCCCTTGGTCTGGCTTTCCCTGCTGTCAGCGTACGTCGCCGCCGGGACCGCGCCCATCTCCCCGGAAGCCCGCGACCTGATCCGCGGCGGCGTCTGGCTGTGGGTCATGCTGTCGGCGACGGTGTTCGCAGCGCGGACCCTGTCGGGATTCTTCGTGCTGTTCGCATCACGGCTGCCCGGTTTCGGCTCGAGCTCGATCTTCTCGTACATCATCACCGCGTTCATCTATGCGCTCGGGATGCTGGTCATCCTGCAGACGCTCGGCGTCTCGGTGACGCCGATCCTGGGCGCGCTCGGCGTCGGCGGCCTGGCCGTGGCGCTCGCTCTGCAGGATACGCTGTCGAATCTCTTCGCCGGCATCCACATCATCATTTCGCGTCATGTGCGCCCCGGCGACTACGTGCGCATGGACACGGGTGACGAGGGCCAGGTCGCCGACATCGGCTGGCGCAACACCACGGTCCGCTCGCCGATGAACAACCTGGTGGTGGTGCCGAACTCCAAGCTCGCGGGAGCCGTGGTCACCAACTATTCGCTGCCCGAGAAGCAGCTGGTGATGAAGATACCCATCGGTGTCGGCTACGCGTCGGACCTCGCCCAGGTCGAGCGCGTGACGCTCGAGGTCGCGCGAGCGGTCCTCGAGGGCATGCCGCCCAGCGGTCCGCTCGAGCCTGCGGTGCGCTTCCACACCTTCGGCGACTCCAGCATCAACGCCGAGGTCACGTTGCCGGTGGGGGATTTCAGCGAACAGGCGCTGATCCGCCATCGCTTCGTGATGCAGTTGCACGAGCGCTTCCGTCAAGAAGGGATCGAGATCCCGTACCCGGTGCGCACCGTGCATCTTGTGGGCGGCGCTGCTCCCGTGGTTAGCGGCACCGCACCCGTCGTCGGCCCTGGCCCCGCAGGAGCCCCGGCCGATGCCGGCTGACGCCCCCGACGCCCGCATCCCCGAGCGTTACAGCCGACAGATCCGTTTCGCGCCCATCGGCCCCGAGGGCCAGCGCTCGCTGGCGCGCTCGCGCGTGCTGGTCCTCGGCTGCGGAGCTTTGGGATGCGCCATCGCGGAGCAGCTGGCCCGCGCCGGCGTCGGCACGCTGCGCCTGGTCGACCGCGACTTCGTCGAGGTCTCGAACCTGCAGCGGCAGTCGCTCTTCAGCGAGGACGATGCCGCCCGCTCGCTGCCCAAGTCGGTAGCCGCCGCGTCGCGGCTGCGCGCGATCGTGCGCGACGTCCGCATCGACGAGCACATCGTCGACGTCGACGCGTCGACGATCAGTGGCCTGATCGCCGGGTGCGATCTGGCGATGGACGGCACCGACAATTTCCGCACCCGCCACCTGCTCAACGAGGCGTGCGCCCGTGCGCGCGTGCCGTGGGTGTACGGGGCGTGCGTCGGTGCGTACGGTTGCTCGCTCGCGATCCTGCCCGGCGATGGTCCCTGCCTGCGTTGCATCCAGGACGAGCTGCCCGCCGCCGGGGATTCGCCGACGTGCGACACCGCCGGCATCATCCCGCCGATCGTGCAGGTGGTGGCCGGCTGGCAGGTCGCCGAGGCGCTGAAGATCCTGGTCGGTGCTTCGGCGCAGGTTCGGCGGGACCTGTGGACGACCGATCTGTGGAGCGGTTCGTTCCAGCGATTGGACATGGCCCGATGGCGCGATCCGAGATGCGCGGTATGCGGCACGACTCCGACCTATCCGCTGCTCAGCGCACCGGTCGATCGGTCGACCGTGCTCTGCGGTCGTGACGCGATCCAGCTTCGGCGCGGCGCGATGCCCGACCTCGTCGCCATCACCAATCGCCTGGCGACGCGCGTCGAAGCGGCGAACGAGTACCTGGTGCGCTGGAGCGACGGCCCGCTGCGTGCGACCTGCTTCAAAGATGGCCGCGTGATCGTGCAGGGCACGGCGGACCCGGCGGTGGCGCGAACGATGTGCGATCGGTGGTTGGGATAGGGCCGGGGAACGTTCTCCGTGCTCCGTCCTCCGTGCTCCGTCCTCCGTTCTCCGTCTTCCTGTTCGGACGCGAAACGTGATCACTGGCATCATCTTCGTCCGGAAAGACGGAGGACCTAGGACGGAGCACGGAGCACGGCTGTCCTCTAGCGACCGAGCACGGCCGTCCTCTAGCTAGCGATACCAGCCGTTCGTAGCGATCAGTTCCCACACCCGCGGCGGCATCAGGTCCTGCACCGCTCCTCCCGCCGCGAGCAGGTCGCGGATGGCGCTGCTCGAGATCTCAGGCAGGGCGGCCGGGTGGTCGTCGTAACCGCGCCGCGGGACGACGATGACCTCGACCAAGCGGGCGAGCTCGGCGCCGCGGTGCCAGCGGCGCATGTCCTCGACGGTGTCCGATCCGCCGACCAGGCACCATTCCACGTCCGGTCGCTCGGCGCGCAGGCGGGTGACCAGGTTGAAGGTGTAGCCACCCTGGTTCGAACGCTCGTCGTCCCGCACGGTCACGAAGGCGAGTCCCTGGAAGGCCGCCTCGCAGAGCTGCCAGCGCCGATCCCACGAGGCCAAGGGCTTGGCGTAGGCATGCTGGTCGACCGGCATGACCCACACCGCATCGACGCGGCCCGACACATAGGCGTAGGTCGCTGCGAGGACATGGCCCCAATGGGGGGGATCGAAGCTGCCGCCGAACAGCGCTATGCGCATGGGCCGCAGTTTCGCTGGATCGCGCACGGTTGCCAGTCGCGCATTCCCACCGAAATGGGCAATGGCACTCCGCTTGCATCAGACCGGGTCTTCACGTCACTTTGACCCGGAATACCCATGACCCAGCACGTCTTCCAGACCGAGGTGCAGCAGCTGCTGCACCTGATGATCCACAGCCTGTATTCCGAGCGGGAGATATTCCTGCGCGAGCTGATCTCGAACGCATCGGATGCGTGCGACAAGCTGCGCTTCCAGTCGCTGACCAATAGCGCCCTGTTGCGGGGGGACGAGACCCTGCGCGTCGACGTCCTGCCCCAGGCGGAGGAGAAGCTGCTGGTCATCCAGGACAACGGGGTCGGCATGACCGAGGCCGAGGCGGTGGAGCACCTCGGCACGATCGCCAAATCGGGGACCAAGGCGTTCCTCGGGTCGCTCGGCGAGGATCAGAAGTCCAACGCCAACCTCATCGGTCAATTCGGCGTCGGCTTCTATTCCGCATTCATGGTCGCCGACCGCATCGTGGTCGAGAGCCGCGCCGCATCGGTCGACAGCGATCACGGGGTGCGCTGGGAATCCACCGGCGACGGCAACTTCGTCACCGAGACCATCACGCGCGCACAGCGCGGCACCACCATCACGCTCCATCTGAAGGACGACGCCAAGGATTTTCTCGAGGGCTGGCGCCTGCGCGAGCTGATCAAGAAATACAGCGACTACGTCGCCTATCCGGTGCGTCTGCCCAAGCACCTCACCGACGAGGAGAAGAAGAAGGGCGCGTCCGCGGACCTCGAGCAGGTCAACGCGGGCCAGGCGCTATGGACCCGTCCCAAGGACGGCATCACCGACGACCAGTACAAGGAATTCTACAAGTCGGCCTGCAAGCAGTGGGACGAGCCCGCGACGCGGCTGCACTTCAGCGTGGAAGGCACGCTGTCGTTCACCGCGCTGCTGTTCGTTCCCGGGCAGAAGCCCATGGATCTGTTCGACCGCGATCGTCGCGGCCTCGGCCTGTACGTCCGCCGGGTGTTCGTCATGGACGATTGCCGCGATCTGCTGCCCGAATACCTGCGCTTCGTCCGCGGCGTGGTCGACAGCGACGATCTGCCCCTGAATGTCAGCCGTGAGATCCTGCAGCAGCAGGACACAGTGGCGAAGCTGCGTAAGCAGCTGGTGAAGCGCATCCTCGACCATCTGCAGAAGCTGGGGTCTTCGAACGAGGAGGAAGAGAAGAAAGCCTTCGCGGCGATCGACGCGAACTTCGGACCGGTGCTGCGCGAAGGGCTGGTCAGCGACTTCGAGAACCGCGAGCGCCTGGCGCGCGTGGTGCGCTACCGCTCGACCGCAGCGCCCGCCGATGCACCCGACCAGAAGACCGGATTGGAGGATTACGTCCGCCGCATGCCCGAGGGGCAGAAGGCGATCTATTTCATCACCGCGCCCAGCCTGGACGCGGCGAAATCGAGCCCGCACCTCGAAGGCTTCAAGAAGAAGGGCTACGAAGTCCTGTTCATGACCGACCAAGTCGACGAATGGGTGGCCCAACACCTGCACGAATTCGACAAGCGTCCGCTCGCGAGCGTCGCCAAGGGCGTGGACGATCTCGCCAGCGACGAGGACAAGAAGGCGCTCGAGGAGAGCACCAAGACCTACGGCGGATTCCTCGGCTTCTGCAAGGAGGCCCTGGCCGACGACGTGTCGGACGTGCGCCTGTCGAACCGCCTCACCGACAGCCCGTGCTGTCTGGTAGGCGAGGAGCATGGGATGACTCCGCAGATGGAGGAGCTGATGCGGCGCATGGGCCAGGACATGCCCAAGCAGAAGCGCATCCTCGAACTCAACGCCCAGCATCCCTTGGTTGAGAAGCTGCAGGCCTTGCATGCATCCGGATCGGAAGCGTCACGGCTGAAGGAGTACATCGCCGTGATGCGCGACCAGGCCGTGCTCGCCGAGGGCGGGCGCATAGCCGATCCGGCCGCTTTCGCGCGCCGGGTGCAGGCGCTTCTGGTCGGAGCCGTCGACTCCCCGCCGCAGACGGCCAAGGCTGGCGGCTGAGGCGATCGTCAGCGGCGGACGAGGCGGGTTTCCGTGATGGCTGGCAGGGCGTTAGTCCCGCCAATCCTCATCCCCGAGGGCTGAGAAGGCCGAGGTCGGCAGGATGCTGGCCTCGCGCAGGAAGGTCGCGAGGCCAGCATTGGGCTCGATCAGCACGGCTTGGGCGATCCCTGCCGGCGTCCCTCCGCCCGCCGCTGTGATGACCTCGGACGCCGGCAGCACCCCGGTCTCGCCGTCTCGCTGCACGATCAGCAGGTCGACCGGGGGCACCGCCATCGGTGTCCCCGGATCGCGGAAGAAGGCGGCGCTGAGGGCGGATCGGTCGCTGGCATCGCGCAAGGCCATGGCATCGGGCCAGACGTGGCGCCGGTGCTGGTCGCGCCCCGCGGCGCGCTCGCGTCGGTAACGCCACATCGCCACGCTCGCGAGCCGATGCATCGCCGGGATGTCGCCCAGCGCCTCGCACCGCGCGTCGCGCTGATGCTCCCAGCTCGCGAGCGCACGCATGCGGTTCCAGGTGAACGGACCAGGCTCGGCATCCGCCTCGGCGATGGTGTCCTCGGTATCCAGGGCGTGGACTCCGGGAAACGCCTCCAGGATGGCATCGGCCACGCGCAGGGCCTCGACGCAGAACCAGTGCGGGCCCGCGAGGGGGATGTTCAGGCTGAGCGGCAGCGCGCGCCAGCCCGCATACGCCCGCGGAGGGTGCATCGGATCCTGTTCCAGGGGCGGTTCACCCAGATCCACGATGCAGGCAGCCCCGGTCATGACGTCGCGCCAGCGACCTGGCCGGTACGCGGCTCCGACCGATCCCTCCAGGCGCATGCCGGGGATGGCGGCGATGACGTCGGCCATCTCCTCGAGCGCGATCGGCTGGTCGTCTTCCGCACGGAAGAACAGCAGGGAGAACACGTCAGCCGATCGCGTGCAGGCTGGCGCGGAAGAGCGCGCGGATGTTCGGATGCGGCAGGTGCTTGGAGACGGCGTCGGCATCGAACCACTTCGCCGACACGTGTTCGTGGCTGAGCGTCACATCCGCGGTCGAGGTCAGCGCAGGGAAGTAGATCGTGCGCTTCTGGCGGCCGCTCGGCAGCGCATAATGGAGTTCGAGCGGGGGGCCATCGACCGCGACCAGGCCGATGCCGCACTCCTCGGCGCATTCGCGCAGCGCGGTGGCGAGCATGGTCTCGCCGCGATCCTGATGGCCCTTGGGGAAGCCCCATTCGCGGTGTTTGCGCGCGCGCAGGAGCAGCCACACCGGGCCCGATCGGGTCGGCCGGCGCAGGATCAGGCCGCAGGCGATGACTTCATCGGGTTTCGGCGACTCGGTCGCGTGTCGAGGCATCGTGCTTACCGTGCAGCCGGCGCCGCGCTTTCAAGCGCGCATCGCGCGGCGAGCGCATCGCGCAGACGGCTCGCCCGCGGGGTCAGGTCGCCCCGCTTGCGCTCGGCGGCCAGTGCGATCGCATTCACGAACGCCGGACTGGGCGTCGATCGCTCGAGGTTGTCGCAGCTGATGTGGAACTCGATGCCGGCGGCCTCGGCGAGCAGCGACTCCAGCGCCTGGACGCCGGCTTCGCGCTCCTCGAAGCGTTCCTGAGCGGTCGCATCACGGCCATCGGGAAGATACCACAGGCCATAGTCGACCAGTCCGCGGCGCCGGGTTCCGGCAGTCAGCCAATGGGCTGCTTCGTGCAGACAGCTCTGGGCCAGGCCGCGGGCGTACACCACTTCAGCGACCCGCCGCTCGCGGCCGGCAGGCAGGAACATCGGCTCGTCGCCCCCCCGGACCATGCGTGCCCGGTCCGCGGGGAGCAGGTCCGACCGGTCGAAGCACGCGTCGAACACCGCGGTGATGGTCTGCGCATCCATGCTGTCAGGGTATGCCTGATCGTGCGGCGCCTGGAAGCGCTACTCTGAAATCTCCCTGAAGTCCTTCGGGCGCCGAGCGGTGGTGGCGGCATACAATCGGCGAAGCCGATGCCGCCACGGTTTCGGCGGCCCCCGCCGAAACCGAGCCGCGACAAAGCCCGGGGGTAGGCAGCTAGGCCGTAGGGGCGTCAGCCCCTGAGAAAAAAGAAGTCCCTCGGGCGCCGAGCGGCGGTGGCGGCATACAATTGGCGCAGCCAATGCCGCCACGATTACGCAGGCGAAGCCGTAGTAACCGAGCCGCGACAAAGCCCGGGGGTAGGCAGTTAGGCCGTAGGGGCGACAGCCCCTGAGATAAATGCGGCGCCAATCGAGCGCAGGTCCAGGCGGCGCTGGCGGCGCATGCTCGGTCGGGTAGAAGCTGGGCGTGAACGAGAAGCCCGCCTTCCTGATCTTCGACATCGAGACCGTGGTCGACGGCCGCCTGGTGCAACGGATCCGCTATCCCGAGCAGCCCGAGCTGACGCCCGCCGCAGCCGTGGCGCTCTATCGCAAGCAGCTGCTCGAGCAGACCAACGGCAAGAGCGATTTCATCCCCCACACCTTCCACCTGCCGATCTCGGTCGCGATCGCCAAGGTCGGCGCCGACCTCTCACTGCAGGAAGTGCGCACCCTCGACCGTCCCAAGTTCAGGCCACAGGTCATCACCCGTTCGTTTTGGAAGGGCTGGCAGTCCTACGGCCAGCCGACCTTCGTGACTTTCAATGGCCGATTCTTCGATCTGCCGGTTCTCGAGCTGGCAGCATTCCGCTATGGCCTCAGCATTCCCGCGTGGTTCCAGTCGACCGGGCCATCGTAC
This sequence comes from Planctomycetota bacterium, assembly GCA_013696105.1. GTDB lineage: Bacteria > Planctomycetota > UBA11346 > UBA11346 > UBA11346 > JACCZE01. The sequence goes on from JACCZE010000247.1 coordinate 9,123, forward strand.
GCCCAGCCGCGCAACCGCTACAACGCGAACGCGCATCTGGATCTGCAGGACGTGATATCGAACCACGGCGCGGTGATGGTGAATGGTGGCCTGAACATGTGCGCGCACCTGCTCGGCAAGCCCGGCAAGATGGGCACCAAGGGCAACATGGTGCAGGAGCTGTGGGAGAAGGGCGAGCGAGAGCGCATCGACGATTACTGCATGTGCGACGCGCTCGATACCTATTTCGTGTTCCTGCGCACGCGCGTCCTCTCGGGACACATCACGCTCGAGGAGGAGCGCCAGCTGGTCGAGCAGGGCCGGACGTGGATCGAGCAGGCGTCCGCAGGCAACCTGGCGCTCGCCGAATACCTCAACAATTTCCGCATCTGGCAGGTGATCGGTGACGACGGGGATCCTTTCCTGCAGGAATAAAAGCCGTGGTTCGGCTCACCAGCGCCGTACGCTGGTCATGTGGACGAGCCTCAACCCGCGCATCCTGAATCGGATACGACGCCGCGACGCAGACGCTCACCCAGTGGCCGAGCGCGCGCGGAACCGGCCGCCACGTCCGCCACGGATCCCGTAATCGGGTCCGCCGGAGAAGCCCTGTACGACAAGATCCCGCTGCTCCCGGATTCACCGGGCTGCTACCTGTACAAGGATGCGAGCGGACGCGTGATCTACGTCGGCAAGGCGAAGAATCTGCGCAAGCGGGTCGCCAGCTACTTCCAACGCGCGGTCGGGCACCCCATGCGCACGTTGCGGTTGGTCCAGGAGGTGGTGGATATCGAGACCCTGGGCACCGACTCCGAGGTCGAGGCGCTGCTGCTCGAAAACTCGCTGATCAAGGACCTGCAGCCGCGCTACAACATCAAGCTCAAGGACGACAAATCCTATCCGCTGCTCGCGGTCACCCGGGAAGAATTCCCGCGCGTGTTCATCACCCGCGATGCGGGTTTGCCGGCAGTCGATTATTACGGACCATTCGTTTCCGCGATCGAGCTCAACCGCGCCTACCATTTCCTGCAGCGGGTGTTCCGGTTCCGGGTCTGCGACCTCGACATCCACGAGGACGATCCCGTACGGAAGTCCTTCCGGCCGTGCCTGAATTTCCACATCAAGCGTTGCTCGGCGCCGTGCACCACGCGCGTCGGCAAGGCCGAGTACGCCGAGGACATCCGGGCGCTACGCGCATTCGTGGGCGGGCGTGGGAAGCAGCCCGTGCTCGACGGACTGACCAAGCGCATGCAGGCCGCCGCCGGAGAGCTGCGCTTCGAGGATGCCGCGCGCTACCGCGATCAGATCCAGACCATCGATCGCCTGAAGAAGCGCGGGCGTCTGCGCGATTACGACGAACCGACGGCTCCGACGGTCGACATCCATACCGGCATGGAGCGCCTGCAGGCCGTGCTCGGTCTGGCTGGGCCACCGCGCGTGATCGAGGGCTTCGACATCGCGCACCTGCAGGGCGAATACGTGGTCGCCAGCCTCGTCCAATTCAGCGGCGGAGTCCCCAACAAGGACGGCTACCGACGCTTCCGCGTGCGCGGGCCTGACGGCGACAACGACCCGGGGAACAACGACTTCGCGGCCATGCGCGAGGTGGTGGGCCGCCGCTACCGGCGCCTGCTCGATGAAGGTCTCGCGCTGCCCGACCTGGTGGTGATCGATGGCGGACACGGTCAGGTGCGGATGGCGGTGCAGGCGTTGGAGGAGGTCGGAGTCCTGCTGCCATGCATCGTCGGTCTGGCGAAGCGCGCCGAAACCATCATCCGCGCCGACGGGGCGGAAGTGGTGGTGAGCAAGCGGGATCAGGGTTTGAAGCTGCTGATGTACGTGCGCGACGAGGCTCACCGCTTCTGCCGCAGGTATTTCCATCTCCTGCAGCGCAAGGCGCTTGAAGAGCCCGCGCTGACGAAGCTGGGAAAGAACTTGAGGCGTCGGAGTCGGTCGCTACCTAGGAGCGATCAAAACGAGCCCTGACACCATGGTACGCGCGTGAACGCATCCGATCCATCGGTGCTGGCGAAGCAGCTCGCCGCCGGTGCGACGCGCATCGACTGCACCGCGCACGACCGCCTCCCGGTCTCGTTCCTCGCGGAAGCATCGGGCCGCTCACCGTCCGCGCAGGTGACCCTGGTCAACGTCCACGGCGACGCCCGGGCAGCGCTGCAGGTCCTCGGCCTGTCACAACGCTTCCATGTCGAATTGCCGACGCATCCGCCCATCCCGGCGCTGCCGTTCACCATTGGGATCCAGGGCGCAGGCCTCGTCCTGGTGATCGAGCGGATGATCTCGCAGAACCGGCTCCTCGACGACCCGGTCAGCCATTCGTGGATGCGCGGGCTGCTGGCCGATTCCGTCATCCTGGATTTCTCCATCGTCGAGCACGTCAACTCGATGCTGGTCGCCTGGCTCCTCCAGCTCGCGCAATCGGCGAAACCCGCACGTTTGCGCCTGCGCAGCACCAAGCCGCAGGTGCAGACCCAGATGAAGCAGCTGCGCCTGGATCAGATGATGGATATCGGCTGACCCCGGACAGCCGTGACGGCCGCGCGCCCGTCTGCAGCGCGAATACAGCTACAGATTGAAATACCGCGCCGCGGGATGATGCGCGATGATCGCGCTGGTGCTCTGCTCGGGGTGGAGCTGGAACTCCTCCGAGAGCTCGATGCCGATGTCCTGCCAGTGCAGCACATCCTGCAGGTGGCGCTGATCCTCCAGGCGCGGACAGGCGGGATATCCGAACGAATAGCGGCTGCCCTGGTACCCTTGGGTGAACAGGTCCTTCAGCTCGAGCGCGTCATCCTGCGCGATCGACAACTGCTGACGGATGCGCTTGTGCCAATATTCGGCGAGCGCCTCGGCGCACTCCACCGATAAGCCGTAGAAATACAGGTATTCCTGGTAGTTGTCGGCCTTGAACAGGCGCTGGCAGGTCTCACTGGCGATCGCACCCATGGTGACGCAGTGCAGCGCGAGCACGTCGCGGGCGCCGTTCGCCCACGCTGGGGCGGGGATCCAATCACGCTCGTCGCCGATCGCATCCGCGCCGAGCGGGCGGAAGAAATCCGAGATGCACAGGTGCTTGCAGTCGGGATCCATCTGCCGGGGCAGATCCAGGCGGAAGCGTTCGGACCCGGTCTCGGGATCGAACACGACCAGCTGGTTGCGCTCGGAGGCGCAGGGGAAGTACCCGTAGGCGACGCGCGGTTCGAGGGTTTTCTCGCGCGTGGCCTGCTCGATCAGGCGCGCGAGCACCGGCTGGGCTTCGCGCTCGATCAGGTCCTGCCACTGCGCCTGCGTGAGCTCCTGCCCCTGGCGGAAACCCCATTGGCCGCGGAAGAGGGCATTGGGATTGATGTAGCGGCAGATGGTCGGCAGGTCGAGTTCCGCGGGCGTCACCAGCGAGCGTCCCCAGAAGGGCGGACGGGGGATGCGCGGCGCCGGAGGGATCTCGGATGCGACGAACGCGCGACCGCGCTCGAGCTTCTCCTCCAATATCTGGTGCGCGGTCTTCACTGCGCGCGTCGACGCCTTCTTGGTGGTCAGGCGGTATTGGCTCTCGGGCACCTGCTTGCAGATCTCGTCCATCAGCTGCAGACCGTCGAACGCGTCCGCGGCGTAGAACACCGAGGCTTGTTCATGCGTGCGCTTGGCCGCCTGGTAGGTCGTGCGCAGGTCCATCTCGACGTACGCACGGTTGAGCGCCGCCCCACCCAGGATCACCGTGGTGGTGACGCCGCGCTCGGCCATGTGTTCGAGGTTCTCCTTCATCACCACCGTGGATTTCACCAGCAGGCCGGACATGCCGATGGCGTCGGGCTTGTGCTGCTCGGCGGCGGCCAGGAAGGCGTCGACCGGCTGCTTGATCCCGAGGTTGATCACCTTGTAGCCGTTGTTGGACAGGATGATGTCGACCAGGTTCTTGCCGATGTCGTGGACATCGCCTTTCACCGTGCCCAGCACCATGGTGCCCTTCTGAGCGCCCTCGACGCGGTCCATGAACTGCTCGAGGTGCCGCACGCAGGTCTTCATGCACTCGGCCGACTGCAGCACGAACGGCAGCTGCATCTTGCCCGATCCGAACAGCTCGCCGACCACCTTCATGCCGTCGAGCAGGATCTCGTTGATGATCTGGATCGGCGTGTATCGGGTGCGCGCCTCGTCGAGGTGCTTCTCGACGCCGATCTTCTTGCCGTCGACGATCCGGCGCTTCAGCCGATCCTCGATCGGCATCGCGAGCTCGGCATCGGCGGACTGCGCCTGGGCAGTGACGTTCTTGGTGAAGTGGTCCACGAACGCGAACAGCGGATCGTAGGTGCACTCCCCCGACGGCAGGATGGTGCGGCGGTCGTAGATGAGGTCGCGGCTCATCGTGACTTCGGTGTCGGGAATCTGGTTCACCGGCTTGATCTTGGCGGCGTTGAGGATCGCCGAGGTGAGGCCGCGCGACACCGCTTCGTCGAGGTAGACGGAATTCAGCACCTGGCGCGCATGCGGCTTGATGCCGAAGGACACGTTCGACAGGCCGAGGATGAATCCCACGTCTGGCAGCTTCGCGCGCACCGCCTCGATGCCTTCGAGCGTCCATAGGCCGAGCTTGCGCGTATCCTCGTCGCCCTGGGTGATCGGAAACGTGAGCAGGTCGAAGAGGATGCCGCTGCCCGGCAGCCCGTGCTTCTTCGTGATCAGGTCGTACATGCGGCATGCGATCTCGACCTTGCGCTCGACGGTCTTGGCCATCGACGCGTCCTTGTCCTCGTCGATCGTGAGCGCGACCAGCGCCGTGCCATAGCGCTTGGCCAGGGCGCACACCTGATCGAGCTTGCCCTCGCCGTCCTCGAGGTTCACCGAGTTGATGATCGCGCGGCCGCCGAGGTGTTGCAGCGCCTCCTCGACGACGTCGATCTGGGTCGAGTCGACCATGATCGGGATGTTCACCGCGGTGGCGAAGCGCTTCATCACCTCGCGCATGTCGCGGCGTTCATCGCGTCCGGTCCAGGCCACCGACACGTCGAGCACGTGCGCGCCCTCGGCGACCTGCTCCTGCGCGATTGCGACCATGCCGTCCCAGTCGTCCTTGAAGAGCAGCTCGCGGAAGGCCTTCGAGCCGGTGGCGTTGGTGCGTTCACCGACGATCAGGATGCCGACGTCCTGCTTGAGAGGGGTGCTGGAGTAGAGGCTGGACAGCGATGGAATCAGGCGATCGGCGCGCGGTCGTCCGGCGGTGGCGCCAGAGAGCGCCTGGGCGATCGCGCGGATGTGCTCGGGGCCGGTGCCGCAGCAGCCTCCGACGGCGTTGACGCCGTAGTCCTTGACGAACTTCCGGTGCCAGCGCACCAGCTCCTCGGGCGTGAGATCGAACACCGCGCGCCCGCCCTCGTTGCGCGGCAGGCCGGCGTTGGGCAGGCACGACACCCAGCGCGTGGCGTTCTCGCCGAGGTAGCGGATGTTGGTGTCCATCAGGTCTGGGCCGGTGGCGCAGTTCATCCCGATGACGTCGATCGGCAGCGCCTCGAGCGCAGTGAGCGCTCCGGCGATGTCGGTGCCGGCGAGCATGCTGCCGGTGGTCTCGACCGTGACCTGGCATTGGATCGGTATTTCGCGACCGAGCTCGCGCATCGCCTGGCGCGCGGCCAGCACAGCGCATTTGGTCTGCAGGATATCCTGGCAGGTCTCGATCAGGATCAGGTCGGAGCCGCCGGCGATCAGCCCGCGGCACGCGACCACGTAGCTCGCGAGCATGCTTGGCCAGTCGATGTGGCCGAGCGATATCAGCTTGGTGCCCGGGCCGATCGCGCCGGCGACGAAGCGCGGCTGGTCGGGGGTCGCGAATGCGAGCGCGGCCTTTTTGGCGACGGATGCGGCGAGGGTCGCGAGTTCTTCAGCGCGGTCGGCGAGCCCGAATTCGGCCAGCACAT
>JACCZE010000383.1 GCA_013696105.1 Planctomycetota bacterium
TGGCCGATCTGTGCTGCGCGCCAGCCGTGCGGTGCATTATCGCCGGATTACCTGATGGTTCGTGGCGGCAGCGATGCGACGGAGGCGATCATTCGGTCGCTCAGCTGAGAGCGCATGCGATTTCCGACCGTGCCATCGACGCCGGGCGAACCCGCAGACCACGACAGAAGGGCCTCCTGGAGACCCGAGTCCTCGTCGGCGTCCGGACGACCTGCCGGGGGTTTTCCCCCCGGCAGGAACTCTCGCGGGCAGTTCAACCGGATTTGTTTGTCACCAGGTCCCAGCCGCTGGTGCCGGTGCTCGTCGTGGTGAGCGTGCTGTTGTAGATGGTGACGGTCGCAGCCTTCGCCGTGCCCGAAACGACCGCGTTCGCGTTCGAGGTACCATTCAAGGTGATGACCACGGTCTCGCTGGATTCAGCCACATCATCGACCAGTCCCTGCACGGTGATGGTGGCGAACTTCTGACCGGGCTGGATCACCACCGATCCGGTCGGTCCGGAATAATCGGCTGCGCTCGCGGTGCCGGTGATCGCGTACGACACGGTCAACGCAGCTGCCGGCGCCTGATCGATGCGCACGATCAGCGTGACGACGGTCTCACTGCCTTCAGAGGTCGAGTAGCCCTTCCCAGCCGTGATGCTGACGGTTGCCGCAGCGACCGGCGCGACGGCCAAGGCAGCGAGGGTCAGGAAGCGAGCGCAGGCGCGGAAGCAGCGATGGAGGGACACGTGTTGCCTTTCGGTGGAGTGGTTCAGCGTGGAGTCGTTGCGGCTTATAGTGGCATAAGTCCGAATCAAGTCGGCTCGGTGCCATCGATGGTCGCGCTGCCGTTCGCTGGCTTCGCGACATCGACGTGCCGATCGGTCGAAGCCGTACGTGCGCTGGTCTTCGCTGCTGACCAGGAATGATGTCCGATATGCCCATCGCTCAGCTCGAGCCGCTCATTGCTCCCGGTCTGACCCTCGAGGATGCGATCGCGGACGTTCGCGCCGCCGCCGCGCTTCGGCTGGAGCGCTCACGGCTCGCAGTCGAACTGATCGAGCAGCGGTTTCCCGAGGCGCGCAGCGCGGTGACGTCCCAAGGCGAACGCGCGCTGGCAGGTCAGCTCGTGCTGCCGGGCACCGGCGGGAAGCCAGCCTTCGTCGGCGATCCGCCGGACTGGTTCGCGAATCCCAATGGGGACAGCGAGTACTTGTGGCTGCTCAACCGCATGCCGCAGTGGGAGGATCTGAGGCGCGCCTGGTTGCTCACCGGTGACGAGCGCTTCCGCGGGGCGATCATCGCGCAGATGCTGGACTGGGTCGCGCGCTGTCCGAGTCCTGACCTGTCGCGTCCATTCTCCGATATCCATCCGATCGCTACCGGCGTGCATCCGTGGCGCGCGCTCGAGGTCGGCATCCGCATGTTCTCGCACTGGCGCCGCGCCTTCGACGTGATCCTGGCGGGCGGGCCGGTCGAACGCGCGACCGAGTCCGCTCTGCTACTGTGCCTGCACCGTCATGGTGAGTTCCTCGCCCTGATTCCGCCGCAGCTGTGGCCCAAGGCTGATCACAATCATTTCCTGATGGAAAGCCCTGGGGCTGCTGAGTGTCGCCCAACTGGTGCCGGGCTTCGCCGCATCGCCGCGTTGGCTGGACGCGGCGCGGCGTGATCTCGCGCGTTGCGCCGATGCCCAGCTGACCATCGACGGCGGCCAGATCGAAGGCTGTCCGCACTACCACAACGGCTCAGTGGCGTGGTTCGCCCAGGCCGTTGCGATCGCGCGCGACGCCGGGGCGCCGATGCCAGAGTCCTATCAGCGCCGCGTTCGCGACAGCGTCGCGTATTCGCTCCACAGCATCCGTCCCGACGGCACCAGCGTGCCGTGGGGGGACTCCGATGCCGACCATCATGGTCTGGTCGCCGCCTTCTGGGCCTGCGCGGCTTTCGGCGACCCGACCGCGGCGGCGATCGCGGCGCGCCTGACCGGTCCCGAGGCGGCGCGGGCCGAACTGGCGAAGTTCCTGTGGATCGAGCCCGGGGTCGCAGAGCTGGAGGCGGTGGTGACGCGTCCACCTCCGGTGCCCCAGAACATGCCGCAGACGCATCTCCAACGCGGTCTCGATC
>JACCZE010000381.1 GCA_013696105.1 Planctomycetota bacterium
CACCCGCGGCATGCCGCCGCGGCCGCGCTTCCACACCGGCGATCCGAGCGCGCCGCTGTTCCGCGAGGCGCTCGGCGCGCACCGCGCCTTCGTCGATCGCGACCTGGTGGCGTGCGCGCTCGGGCACCTGCTGCTTCGCGATCCGCGCGCGGGAGCGCACGCGCGCGCGAGCCTGCTGACGATCTGCGATTGGAACCCCGCGGGTCCATGCGCGGTCGACGGCCCGTGGGGCGACGAGATCGGGCTGAGCAACGTGCGCTGCCTGCCGGCGGTCTTCGACTGGATCCAGGACCTGCTCTCGGACGCCGAACGCACCTACGCGGTCGACACGCTGGTCGCCTACGCCCGGCAGGCCTATCGCCGCATCGTCGACGAACGCTTCACCGCGCGCCCGGGCAATTCGCATGTCGGCCGGCTGCCCGGCTACCTCGGCGAGATGGCGCTGGTGCTGCACGGCCACGCCGACCCGGCAGAGCTCTCGCGCTGGCTGACGCTGGTGCTGGACATCTTCGGCTCGTTCTACCCCTTCTATGGCGACGCGGACGGCGGCTGGGCCGAGGGCACGTTCTACGCGACCAGCTACAACAAGTGGCCGCAACCGTTCTTCTTCGCGGTCGAGCGTCTATGCGGCTTCAGCTTCTTCGAGCATCCGTTCTATCAGCAGGTGTCGCAGTTCTTCCTGCACTTCGCCGCTCCCGGGTGGGAGATCCATCCCTTCTGCGACGGCTACTGGTGCCTGCCCGAGGACGCGGAATGGCCGGGCTTCTTCGCCCAGGATCCGTTCGGCGTCTACGCCGAACGCTTCGGACCGCCCGAGGCGCGCGCGCTCGCCGCGACGATCCGGCCGCCCGAGATCTACCACCTGCACCTGCTGGACGTGTTCCGCCGTCCGGTGCGGCCGCAGCGGCCGGACGCCGCCGGCCCTGCCCGCAACAGCCGCGCGTTCCGCGACTCCGGCTTCGTCAGCATGCATTCGGCGATCGGCGATCCCGCGCGCGACACCGCGCTGCTCGCACGCGCCAGCCGCTTCGGCTCGACCAGCCACCAGTACGCTGATCAGGGCTCGTTCGCTCTCATCAGCCGCGGCAAGGGACTGATCACGCCGACGGGCTACTTCGGCAATTCGTATGGCACCCGCCACCACGCCGACTGGACGCGACATACCAAGGCGCACAACTGCCTGCTCGTCGACGGCGTCGGCCAGGAGGTGCGCACGCACCGCACTGTCGGCCGCATCGAATCGCTGGATGATCGCGGCGACTGGGCGATCAGCACGCTCGACCTGTCCGGAGCGTATCCGCAGTTGCTCTCGTACCGCAGGCGGCTGGTGTTCGTGCGTCCGGGGGTGATCCTCGTGCACGACGAGCTGACCGCGCCGCGCGCGGTCTCGTGCAGCTGGCTCGCCCACACCATGAGCGCGCCACAGGTTTCAGGGAGCGTCGTCGACGTGGTGCGCGAGCCCGCATCGGTCCGCATCCGCCTCTTCGCCGCGGATGGCGCCGTCGCCGACATCGGCGTCAGCGACCGCTACGACACCGAGGTCAACGAGGGCGTCCCCGCGCATCTGCACGCGCGCGTGCCGCAGCAGTACCATCTCTCGTGGCGTCTGCCGCGCGCGACGACGCTGCGCACCGTCGGGGTGCTCGCGGTCGATGGTGCCGCGTGCGACGCCGCGTTTTCTGGCGGAGTGGTGACGGTCGGTGCCGCGGGCCGCAGCCTGCGCTTCGACCTCGGTAGCACCACCGCGCCAGCGATCACGATCGACGGGGTGGCGGTTCCCTAGCGACCCGCCGCTCGGCGATCACCGCATCATCGCATCACCGCATCGAGGCTGTCGCCGAGGATGGCGATCATGCGCTCGAGGTCGGCGCGCGGAGCGTTCAGCGGCGGGAACAGGTACATGGTGTCGCCCAGCGGCCGCAGCAGCGCCCCGCGCGCCACCGCGGCGCGGAAGACACGGTAGCCGGTGCGCTCGCGCCAATCGAGTTCGGCGCCCGCGGCGCTGCGGATATCGACCGCGGCGACCATGCCGATGCCGCGCACGCCGTGCAGGTACGGCCGCGTGCGCGCCAAGTCCGCCAATCCCGCGCGCAGCAGTGGACCGTTGCGCGCCACGTCCCCGAGCACGTCCTCGTCGGCGTAGACGTCGAGGGTCGCGTTCGCCACCGCGACCGCGAGGGCGTTGCCGGCGTAGGTGTTGGAATGCAGGAATGCGCGGCGTTCGCTGAACTCCGCGTCGAAGAGCGCATAGAGCGCGTCGCTGGTGATCACCGCCGCCAGCGGCAGGTAGCCGCCGGTCAGTCCCTTGGACACCACCGCGATGTCCGGATCGATCCCCGCCAGATGGCCCGCGAGCATGCGCCCGCAACGCCCCATGCCCGCCGCGATCTCGTCTGCGATCAGATACACGCCGCGCGCGTCAGCCCAGGCACGCAGGCGACGCAGCAGATCCGGCGAGTAGACGCGCATGCCGCCGGCGCCTTGCAGGATCGGCTCGTAGACGATCCCCGCCAGATCCGCGGCGACTCCATCCAGGCACCGCTCGATCGCCGGCCATTCCGCCGACGCGTCCTGCCAGCGCGGATCATCCGGCCCGCTGCGGTAGGGCAGCGGACCGAGCATGGTGGTGGGGAACAGCAGCGGCGCGAAGGTGTCCTTGTAGAGGCCGCAATCGCCGACCGAGAGCGCGCCCACGGTCTCGCCGTGGTAGCCGTTGGCGAGCGCGGCGAAGCGTGTGCGCTGCGGCTGCCCGCGCTGGGCCTGCGCCTGCAGCGCCAGCTTCAACGCCACTTCGACGGCGGTCGAACCGTTGTCGGCGTAGAACACCTTGGCCGCGCGGCCAGCTCGCCCCTGGTTGGCGAGCGCGCACAGACGCTCGCTCAGGCGGACGATGCCCTCGTTGGTGGTATTGGCGAGGATCACGTGCTCGAAGCGGTCTGCCTGCCCGATCAGCGCTGCGCGCAGACGCGGATGGCCGTGGCCGAGCGATTTGCACCACCATGAAGCGATCGCGTCGAGGATCTCCCGCCCGTCGGCCAGGGTGATGCGGCACCCGGACGCGGCGACCACTTCGAGCGGGGGGAAATCACGGTAGTCGCGCATCTGCCCGCACGGATGCCACAGCACCGCGAGATCGCGCGCGGTCAGGCCGGATGCGTGGGCGTCCATGGCGACATGACATCCGGGATCCCAGGGAGTCAACCGCGACGGACGTTTCCCGCCCGGACGGATGCGTATGCTGGGGCCATGGCCGAGCCGTCGGATCCGAGTCTGGGCGAGAGCCAGCCAGCGCTGCCGCCCACGCCGCAGACCGTCGGTTCGTTCCGCGTCGACGGCACCCTCGGCACCGGCGGCATGGGCGTGGTCTACCGCGTGCTGGATCCACGCTTCGACCGCGAGCTGGCGCTCAAGGTCTCGCTGGCCGAACCGGGCTCGTTGCATGAACAGCGCTTCCTGGCTGAGGCGCGGGTCATCGCCCGGCTGCAGCATCCATCGATCACGCCGATCTACGATCTGGGCCACGAGGACGGGCGCTGGTACTACACCATGAAACGGGTGCGCGGTCGCACCCTGGCCGACGCCATGCGCGCATCCGCGCCGGGCGGGCGCGAGCGCCTGGGCCGACGCCGCCTGATCGCCATCATCGTCAACGTGTGCCAGGCGGTCGCATACGCCCACGCCCGGGGCGTGATCCATCGCGACCTCAAGCCGCAGAACATCATGCTCGGCGACTTCGGCGAGGTCTACGTCATGGACTGGGGCCTGGCCAAGGCGATCCGCGCCGACGGCCTCGCTCCGCTGGATGCCCCACCGACGACCGGGACCACCGACGACGCCGCGAGCGCAGCGACGATCATCGTCGATCGCCTCGCCGTACGCACGCGCACCCCCGACCCGGTTCCACCGAGCGCGGCCGCGACCGTTCCCAGCGACGCGACGGTGGTGATGGAGCCGCGGAGCCCTGCGAACACCGACAGCTCGATGACCCATTTCGGTCAGATCATCGGCACGCCCGCATATATGGCCCCCGAGCAGGCGCGCGCCGACCTCGGCGCCCAGGATGAACGCACCGATGTCTACGCGCTCGGAGTGATCCTGTGGGAAGCGGTGGTCGGAGGCCGGCTCCGCCAGGGAACGGTGGATGCGGTCCTTGCGTCCGCGCGTTTGGCAGCCATTCCCGACATCTCCTCCGCCGAGCGCGGCCGCCGCCTGGAGCCCGAACTCGCGCGCATCTGCCGACGCGCGCTCGAGCCAGAGCCGTCGGCGCGATACCCCGATGCGCTGGCCCTCGCTGGCGATCTCACCGCTTGGCTGGACGGCGATCGCCGCTGGCGCCTGGTGCAGGACCTCGATTTCAGCGCACTCCCCGACTGCGAGGGGCTGCCCGACGGGCTGACCGTGGTGAGCGGGCGGTGGAGCGTGCGCTCGGGCAGGCTGGAGCACAGGCAGGCGCGCGAAGGGATCGTCCTTCTGGAAACGCCGTTCCCCGGCGATGTGCGCGTCGAGATCATCGGCAGCGTCCTGGCCGGAAGGCTGGGCGAGTTGTCGGTGGTCCTCGCCAGCCGGGGTCCGCGATTCGACCTCGATGGCTATTGCTGCCAGTACGGCGCGCATAGCGGGGCGAGCGCGCGCATCATCCGCCAATCCCGGGACATGGCCGTGGTGCCTGGCGCCGTGCCGACTCCCGGTGACGAGCACCGCGTCCTCGCCGAGAAGCTCGGGCCCTGGCTGCGCCTCGAGGTCGATGGCAGGGACATCATCCGCCAGCGTGATTTCTTCCCGCTCTCGGGGAGCCATGTCGGCGTCTACGCGTACAACGATACCATCCGGATCAAGCGCATCCGGGTATGGTCCGCGGGCGTCTCCCGCGAGGTCAGCTGCCTCGCGGTGCCGGACGCGTTGGCGGCGACCGGCGATTGGGCGAATGCGGCGGTGGAATACCGACGCATCCGCGAGAGCCATCCCGGAAGCGAGGAGGCCGATGAGGCGGTCTTCAAGAGCGGCCTGTGCGCGATCGAGCTGGACCGGACCGATGAGGCCCTGGCCGCCTTCGACGCGTTGAGCGATTCTCCGATGGCCCCTCTGGCCTTCGTCGGTCAGTCGGCGCTGTGGGAGCGCGCGCAGGATCTGGATCGCGAGGCCGCGGCCCTGATCGCAGGGTTGCAGGACACCTTCGCGTCCCACGAATGCGCGCGCGACCTGGTCCTGAGAGCGATGGTGCGCTGCGAGGACTATATGATGGAAGGCGAGGCCGAGACGGCCCACCGCGTGCTGTGCGAATTCCTGGCGCGGGACGGTGAGCCGTTGCGGCCTGCAGCGTTGATGGCGAACGCGAAGCTGCTCCACTGGCTGGGGCGCTACGACGAGTCGCTCGCCGTGTTCGAGCACTTGGCGCAGGAGCATGCCGAGCGTCGGCGCGAAGCGCGGTTCGAGGCCGCGATCATGCTCGGGCGCGACCTCCAGCGTTACGACCAGTCGATCGCGATATACCGGTCGTTGGTCGAGGAGTACCGAGATCAGGCCGACCTGGCGCTCACCGCGCGGATCGGCATCCCCAGCTCGCTCGGCTGGGCCGGACGCTTCGACGAGGCGTTCAGCGCATTCACGCCGTTGCTCGCTGATCGCACGCTCTCTGCGCACGATCGGGCGGAGGCCCTGAACGCGATGGGCATCTGCCTCGCCGCCGCCGGAGAGCACCGGCGGGCAGAAGCGGTGCTGCGCCAGTCGCTGGAGGAATTCCCCACCGGCCTCGCTTCCACCGCAGCGCGCATGGAGCTGTCGTACCTCGCTCGCGGCCGCGGCGACCTGGACGCCGCTCTCACCGAGCTCTCGCCGGTGATGCTCGGCGATATGGGCTGGTACCAGCCGCTCGCCGTGGCGTGGTCTGGGCTGTACGCCCTCGCCCTGGGTCGGACCGCCGACGCGCGCTCATGCTGGCAGACGCCGTTCCTGCGGAACTCCGAGAGCTTCCACCAGCAGTCCGTCCGTTTCGTCTTATGCCTGCGTGGATGCCCGGGAGACTGGGAGATCGACCGTCGACGTCGCGCCGCGACCCCGGCAGACACCATGCGCCGCACCTCGCATCGCCAGCGCATGGTTCTGCGCACGCTGATCGCCTTCCGGGCGCTGTACGATCCGTCCTGGCGCGAGTACACGTCGCTCTAGAGGGTTCTGAACAGCACCCTGCAGGGGTCGGACGGGGCGTTCGGCCCCTGGACAAAAAGTCGACGTCGAATCGTCGGGGGCTGATGGATCGGACGGGGGAATCAGACCCAGTCGCAGCCGAGGGCAGGTCACGGCGGTCCACCTGGGCGGGCATTCCCCGGCCCGACCGGAAGCCTATGCTGCTCACAAGCTCTCGTACGCCGCTCCCCGGTCCGAAGGCGAGCATCGTTTCCTCAGCGAAGCGCGGGTGATCGCGCGCCTGCAGCCAGCGTGTGCCAGGCGATGGGATACGCGCACGCTCGCGGGGTGATCCACCGCGACCTGAAGCCGCAGAACATCATGCTCGGCGATTTCGGCGAGGTCTTCGTGATGGATTGGGGCCTCGCGAAGATCCTCGGCGATTTCTCAGCGCCTCCTTCGACGCCGCCCACGGGATCCGTCGATCCGGCGAGCGTCCCGACCATCATCCTGCCGATCACCTCGCCAACCGCAGCAGCGGAACGCCCGCCGCGATCCACCGAGGTGGACGCGACCCTGGTGATCGCGGAGCCATCGGCTGTGGATAGCGCCATGACCCTCCATGGCCAGGTGATGGGCACGCCTGCGTACATGGCGCCCGAGCAGGCGCGCGCCGGATCCGAGTCCCAGGATCGGCGCACCGACGTCTACGCGCTGGGCGCGATCCTGTGGGAAGCGTTGCTCGGCACCCCCATCCGTGCCGGCGAGATCCACTCGGTGCTGACCAGCGCGCGCGCAGGGACGCTGCCGGATTTCGACGCGTGCGCGCGCTCGCGCCGGATCGAGCCCGATCTGCGGCGGATCTGCCTGCGCGCGCTGGCTCCGGATCAGGCGGAACGTTACCAGGACGCAGCGGCGATGGCCGAGGACCTCCAGGTCTGGCTCGACGGGCGCCGGAATTGGCGCCTGGTGCAGGAGGTCGATTTCTCGCTCCTGCCGGATTCCGATGCGCTTCCGGCGATGCTGTCGCTGGTGGCTGGGCGGTGAGGGATCCGCGATGGTCTCCTCGCGTCGATGCGCCCGAACGAGTGTTCGCTGCTGCTCGCCGTTCCCGTGCCGGGAGACGTGCGCGTGGAAATCACCGGCATGGTCCAGGACGGAGCGACGGGGGAGCTGTCGATCATCATCGCCAGCGACGGTGTCGGCGCTGGGCTCGACGGGTATGTCTTCCAGTTCGGGGCCCACGCGGGCACGAGCGTCCGCGTCATCCGCCAGACCCGCGCCCTGGGAACCATTCCCGGCCGTGGGCCGGTGCCCGGCCGCATGCATCGCGTCCGTAAGCTCGGGCAAGCCGACCAGGCCCGCGCACTGCTCGAACGCACCCTGGCGAGCAGCGACTGCGACCGCAGCGACCGCGCGTACCTCCTCCAGGGCATCGCCTTCTGCGACATCGATCTCGGCCGCGAAGATCTCGCCCGCGCATCCATCCGCCTGGTGATCGAGGAATTCAACGACTGTCCGCGCGCCCAATGCTCGGCGCGCGACGACTTGGCGTTCCTGCTGCGCAATTCGGGTGACATCCCGGGGGCGCTGGAGGTGCTGCGTCCGGTGATGGACCACCAGGAATCCCAGATCCACGCCTCGGCCGTGATCTGGTGTGGCCTGTTCGAGATGGCGCTGGGTCGTCCCGAACGAGCGCGCGCGTGCTGGGCCCATCCGGTCAGCAGGAATGACCAAGGGTATCAGCGACAGACGAATCGCTTCCTGCAGCTGATGGCGGGCTCGCCGGGCGCTTGGCAGATCGACGATCACCACCGGGTGCTCGATCCGACCGACATCCACCGCCGGACGTCACATCGGCAGCGTGAGCAGCTGCACTCGCTGATCGCTTCCGTGCGCAGCACGACCCGGACTGGCGGCCTTACACCGCGCTGTGATCCTCACCGCTCGTCCTGATCGCGGCGCCTACGCCCGATCGCGAGCACGAACACCAGCACCACTCCGGCGGCGAATCCGCCGATATGTGCAAGGTAGGCGACGCCCGAGGCCTTGCTCGCGCTCGATCCGATCTGGCTGAAGACCTGCAGCGCGATCCACCCGCCGAGCACGATGAACGCCGGAACGTTGATGATGTCGCGGAAGATCAGCACGCGCACCGCGTTGGTCGGATGCCGCACGAGGTACGCGCCGAGGCACCCCGCGATCGCGCCCGAGGCGCCCAGGCAGGGGATGATCGAGGACGGATCCCAGAGGATCTGCGCGAATCCGGCGGCGAGACCGCACAGCAGGTAGAAGAGCAGGAAGCGACCGTGCCCGAGCAGGTCCTCGATCTGGTCGGCGAAGATGACGAGATACAGCAGGTTGCCCAGGATGTGCATCCACGACCCGTGCATGAACATCGACGACAGCAGCGTCACGTAGATCGGACTCGGCCCCGGATACTCGCGGATCGCGAACTCCTTGCCGCCGATGTCGACGCGCTGGATGCCGGTGAGATCGACGCCGTTCATGATCTCGAACGGCACCGTGGCATACCCGCCGGTGAAGGACTCGCCGAGCGACAGCTGCACGAACCACATGATCGCATTGGCGAGCAGCAGCCCGTAGACCACGTACGGCGTGGTCACGCGCAGCGAATTGTCGTCACCGATCGGGAAGAACCCCATGCGCGCGACATCGGAGCGCGCCGTTCCCCTCGATCAAGGCCAGCGAGCGCATCACGCCACACCCAGCGAACCTGCCGCCGCAGGCGGCAGGCATCGCGCAGCGATGCAGGGGCGCGCAGCGCCCGTGAGCGGCCGAACTCGGTACGCGCGCCCGGGCGCGTCATCGAGACACGTTTGCGCGCCAAGGGGGGAGTCTGGGGCAGGGGCCCCAGACGGCGCGGGGGGTT
>JACCZE010000392.1 GCA_013696105.1 Planctomycetota bacterium
GACCCAGCGTGTTCAGCGGGTACGAGCATCAGGGCGAGCTGCCGAGTCCGCAGCGACCAGACGACTGGTTCGCCACCGGCGACATCGGCGCAATCGATGCCGGTGGGCGCCTCGCGATCCGGGGACGGCGGCACGACCTGATCGTCAGCGGTGGCGAGAACATCTACCCCGCCGAGGTCGAACGCATCCTGGAACGGCACGAGCGCGTGCGCGAAGCGGCGGTCTACGGCGAGGCCGATGCCGAGTGGGGACAGACCGTCTCAGCCGCGCTGGTCGCGGATGGCACTCCGCCGAGCGATGCCGACTTCGCGCGCTGGATCGACACGCACCTTCCCGGCTTCAAACGGCCGCGCGTCTGGCATTGGGTCGCAACGCTGCCGCGCACCAGCCTGGGAAAGCTCGCGCGCGACCGCCTCGCCGAGCTGGTGCCCGCCCGGATCGCTCCTCTGCGTCCGTCTGCGGACCATTGAGTTGCCCACAGCGCCCGCGACGATGCAGCGACCCACCGGGAGCGTCGCATGGCCTCGAAAGCGCTGATGGAGCAGGACGTCAACGGCGTGCGCGTGCTGTCGTTCAAGCACGACGACAAGGGCACGCTCATGCTGGACCAGGTGCGCGGCTTCTTCGCCAACGACTTCCTCGACCACGTGTCGGGCGTCACCCGCCTGGTCATCGATCTCGGCGGGGTGGCGAGCCTCGACTCGTCCTGCCTGGGCCCCCTGGTGCAGAAGATGCGCGAGATCAAGGAAAAGGGCGGCCGGCTGGCCTTGTCCTGTGTCGACTCGCCCGCCCTGCAGGAGATCTTCGCGCTGACCCGCTTCGACAAGGTCTTCCCGATCTACGCCACGCGAGCCGAGGCCTTGGCTTCCTTCTGACGTCCGCAGGCGGCTGACGCCGCTGCGCCGCCTGGGGCGGCTACCGTCGCTGCGCGCCGGCTGCGTCCTGGACCCCGCTCGCCTGCGGGTCGGGGGTCCTTTGCACGGGGGCATGCTGCCCCCGCTCCCCCCTGCCGGGCACCCGGTTTCGAACCACGCGATTGACGGCAGGTACTCTTTGGATCGCCCTACGGACCCCTGCAGGCAGGACCGCCAACGGTTCCCGAGTGGGATGATGAGGGTCTAAAGGGCAAAGGTCCTTGCCCGGCGGGCTCATCCCATACATTTCCAAGCCCGCTTCGAACGACGCAACCGAGGTTTTCCGCATGGCTGTCCGCATCCGCTTGTCCCGCTTCGGCCGACTCCACCGGCCGTATTTCCGCATCATCGCCATCGACAAGCGCCGCCACCGCGAGGGCGAGGCCAATGAGATCCTCGGCAGCTACGATCCGCTCTTGAAGGACAAGAACATCCAGGTCGACATGGACAAGGTCCAGGCCTGGATCGTTCGCGGCGCCCAGGTCAGCACCGGGCTGAGCAATCTGCTCAAGTTCCACGGCTACCAGCTGCCCGCCAAGCCGGCCAAGGCCAAAGCCGACAAGGCTCCGACCTCCAAGAAGAAGGCTCCCGCCGGCAAGAAGGGCGAGAAGCAGGCATGGGTCGCGCCCTCGCGCCGCGCCGTGCGCAAGCACGCGGCCAAGCTCAAGGGTGAGCGCAAGGTCACCACCGAGGCCGCCAAGGCCAAGCACGCCGCCGCCAAGGCCGCCAAGGCAGCGGAAGAGAAGCCGGCCGGCGAGACGCCCGCCGCGGAACCCGCGAAGACCTGAACGTCCTATACGCGCACTGCATGAAGGCCGGGGTTCCACCCCGGCCTTTGTCGTTGGTGGACTCGTTGAGCGCGCGGTTGCAGGCGTGCAGATGCCTGCGCGCACGCACGTGCTACCGCTTTGGCTTCGGCTTCAGCCTACTGAGTCATGAAGGCATGAGGCCGAGGCCGAGGCCCGAGGGTGCGAGGCACCTGGATCACTGCCTGGTCCCGGCCCCGACCGGCTTCCCCCGTCCCGGTCCGGTATAGGCTCGGTCGACCAATGGGCGATACCCGCTATGTGACGATCGAGCACCTCGAGGTGCCGCTGTCCGCGCTCGTGGACCAGCCGGCGCACTCGCTCGACCACCAGCTCGAGCCGTGGATCGCCCGCGCGTGCCGGATTCCCCTCGCGGATGTCGTCGATTACGAGATCGAACGGCGCAGCCTCGATGCGCGCAAGAAGCCCGAGCTGAAGTTCCTCTACCACCTGGTGGCGCGCGTGCGGGCGGACAGCGCGGTGGTCGAACGCGCCGGGGTGCGCGTCGCGACCGATGCGCCCGATCGCGACGACAGCCTGCACCACCTGCCACTCGTCCAGCCGCTGCCCCTGCACCCCGTGATCGTCGGAGCGGGACCGGCGGGGCAGATGGCGGCGTACCTGCTCGCGCTGCACGGCTGCAAGCCGCTGGTGATCGACCGCGGCCGCGACGCTGATCGCCGCACGGAGAACCTCGAGGAGTTCCACCGCACGCGCACGCTCGATCCCGAGAGCAACTACCTCTTCGGCGAAGGTGGCGCCGGGACCTATTCCGACGGCAAGCTCTACACCCGGGTCAAGGACCGGCGCATGCGCTTCCTGCTCGAGGCCTTCGTCGCCGCGCGCGCGCCCCGGCACATCCTCTACCGCCACCATCCCCACATCGGCTCGGACCTGCTGCCGCACATGTGCAAGCGGCTGCGCGAGCAGATCGTCGACTGGGGCGGATCCTTCCGCTGGGACGCGAAGGTCGTGGACGTGGTGGTGAAGCCGGGCAGCGACGGACGTCCGCGCTGCGCGGGCGTGGTGCTCGAGAGCGGCGAGACCATCGAGGCGCCGGTGACGATGATCGCCCCGGGACACAGCGCGCGCGACCTGATCCTGCGCCTGATCGGCCGCGGCATCGAGCACCGCGCCAAGGGTTTCCAGCTCGGATGCCGTGTCGAGCACGATCAACGGCTGATCGACCTCGGCCAGTACGGCTGCATCCCACCCAAGCACGTGCTCGGCGCCGCCGAGTACAACCTGGTAAGCCGCCCCCCTCCGCACACCGGCGCCGACCACGTCACCACCTTCTGCATGTGCCCGGGCGGCGAGATCATCGCCGCGACCTCGGACCCGGGACAGCTGTCGACCAATGGCATGAGCCGCTTCGCGCGCGCCAGCCCGTTCGCCAACGCCGGACTGATCGTGAACCAGGAGGTCGACCGCGATGGCGACGGCATGGCGGGCTTCGAGCTGATCAACGAGCTCGAACGCCGCGCCTTCGCCGCGGGCGGCTCGGACTACACCTGTCCGGCCCAGACCGCCTCGTCCTTCGTGCGCGGCGAGGCCGGGCCCGCCGTCGCATCGACGAGCTACCGCCTGGGCGCGCGCCCCGGGCGCATCGACCAGATCCTGCCGCCGAAGACCGCGGCCTCGATCCGCCAGGCGTTGCTGTACTTCGACCGCGTCATACCGGGCTTCCTCGCCCATGGGGCGGTGGTCGGCGTCGAGACGCGCGTGTCGAGCCCCGTACGCTTCGAACGCGACCCGGAGACGCTCGCGAGTTCGCTGCCGGGACTCTACCTGGCCGGCGAGGGCGCCGGATACGCCGGGGGCATCGTGTCGGCCGGCTTGGATGGCCTGCGCCTGGCGGAGACGATCCTGACCGGCAAGCCGGCGCTGCGCGAGCGCTGACGTCGAGGCCGACGGCCGACGATGGATCAACGCGTGACGGTGATCCAGGAATCGATCGCCGGCGCAACGATGACGGTGGTGGTGGCCTCGTTGGGCCAACGGATGGTGGCGGATTCGACGCGATCATTCGCGCCCAGTCCGATGTGGGCGGCGAGGGCGCGCTGTGAGTAGAAGGCGTCCCCCGTGACCACCGGCGCGATGAATATCCCCCCGCTGGTCCTGACGGTGACGGTCGCGCCGATCGGAGAACGACGGCCCGGCTCATCACGGAAACGGAATCCGATCCAATGGCCGTTGGCAGGCATGCGATTGCGCAGGATCCGGAAGCGCGAGCGGCGGAGGTCGCTGGTCGTGGTCACCGGTTCCAGCGATTTGACCACGAGATCCATGCGTCCATCCCCGTCGAGGTCGTCGGCGACCGCCATGCGGCAATCGTCCTCGAGCGCGACCCCCATCAGGAACGACACGTTGACGAATCCGGCCGCACGCTCATTCATGAACAGCACGTTGTGCTCGAATCCGTTCCAAGATACGCCGCCTTCGGCCTTCGCACGCATCGCCCGGGCGAAGCCGAGGTCCAGTGTGGGATCCGGACGCGATGATCCGCTGTACACGTCGTGGCACCAGTAGGTGGAGCAGTAATCCCTGGCAGAACGGCTGCTGCTGTTCCCGTTCGCGACGTAGATGTCGGTATCGCCGTCGTTGTCGAAATCGACCGCAGCGCACCCCCAGGACCAACCCGTGCGCGCCACCTGATCCTTCCATTCCGGCTGGCGGAAGCGCATCGGCGCGGTGTGCGCGTACATGCGATTGCCGTAGCTCATCTTCGGGCGCATCTCGTCGTGCCGGGGGAGCTCCTTGCGGCCGAGTCCCAGCCCGTGCAGACGCCGCGCGGTCGTCGAACTCATGCCGGTGACGTACAGGTCGAGGGCGCCATCGCGGTCGAAATCACCGAAGCAGTGGGCCATTCCGAACAGCGAACGCTCGTCGACGGCGTCGGCCGTGACATCGTCGAAAAGCCCTTTGCCGTCGTTGCGATAGAGGTCGACGCCAGAGAAGTCGCTGACCACGACCAGGTCGAGGTCAGCGTCGTCGTCGAGGTCGATGAAGGATGCGGTATAAGTGCGGCGATGGCGCTTGGCTCCCAGCCCGCATGCATCGGTCGCATCCACGAATCCGCCGGTGCCGTCGTTCAGCAGCAGGTGCGACGGGAATCCGTCGTTCGCGTCGAAATACGGGGTCGGCATCTGCCCCTGCGTGTATTGGACCTTGTTGTTGGCTTGGAACAGGTCGAGGTCCCCGTCGCCATCGATATCGCCGACGGTCAGCGTCGGGGCGTTGAAAGCGAGATCGGGCACGTCGATCCGCCGCCCGTCCTGTTCGAACACGCCTTTGGCCCCGCCCGGATAGACGACGAGGCTCCACACGCTCTTGCGATCGTCGCCTTCGCAGCACAGCAGGTCGGGCAGGCCATCGCCGGTGAGGTCGGCGATCAACGCCGTCGATACGCGGTTGCGCAGGCGCGGACTCAGCGTGCGCGGCACGAATCGGCAATCGCCGCTGTTCATCATCGCGAGGTTCGCGCTCGGATAGACCAGGTCGGATCGGCCGTCCGCGTCGAGATCGTAGACCAGCAGGAAGCTCATGTCGGTGCCGGTGAGTTGGCTGAGCGCCGGCACCTCGGTGAACGCCGGCGCCCCGTGCCGGGACAGGATCGTCAGGTTGGTCGCGTCGATCGCCTCCGCCGCGTACAGGTTGTCGGCGTCGAGCTTGGCGGACCACTCGATCCCGAGCGAACCGCTGATGATGAGGCGCTGGGATGTGCGCCGGTTCTCGCAATGGAAGACTGCCGCCATCTGCGACGTGGCGCCGCGCGAGGCGTAGATCGCTGGGGTGTATTTGGAGTGGTGGAATTCGCACTGGACGAGTTCGAGACCGTCGGCGGCGAGCGCCGCCAGCCACGATGACCACGCGCGCTGGTCCAGGTGCGTCCCCGCGCCGGCACAGCGCGTCCGGATCACGCCATTGCCCAGGGCTTCCGGCTCGCCGAGCAGACCGAGCGTCACCTCGCCGATGCCGAAGCGCTGCAAGAGGGGCAGCCGATCGGCCGTCGCGCGCAGCTGGTCCCACAGGCGGATGAAGGATTCCTCGTGGGCCTGGGCAGCGCGTTCGTCCTTCCACAGGGTCCGATCGAGGTTCTCCCGGTCGGCCTCGAAACGGCGCACCTGATCGCCCACCGCAGGGCCCGCGGCCGTGCCCGGTGGGACCGCAGGCGTTACGAGGATCGGACGACGGGGTGCGAGTACGAATACCATGCCGGCCAGCGCAACGACCGCGAAACCCGCGGCAACCACCCGGATCGACATCGCACCTCCATCATCTATCAGCGATCGTTCTGCAGACCGCAACACGCTATGCCCGTCGTTTCGAACTCCATGGCGGTGAGCGCCGGACATCGCGGGGCGGGTGCTACGCGGTGGTGCAGCCGCGGCAACGCTCCGGCTTCGGCTATTGCCGGACGTGCTGCAGTGATGTGGACGAGGCGTCATTCAGTCCGAGCCGGGCCGCCACCCAGTTTGTCCGCAGTGAGTTTTGCCAACGGTGGACCGAGTTGCTGCGCGCGAAAATGTTCCTCGACTTCAGTCGCTCCTCCTCGAGATGCACCGCGGCATGATGCATCCGATTCCTGTCGGACCGCGCGTGCGAATCTACCGGACTTACGGAAAACCAGCGGGGGTCTATTACGGGATTTCCTGTGGAGAGCGGCGATCGGGCGTTATGGTTCCCGCGCTCTTTTCCACCTGCGCGTCGCTTCAGAGCGCAAGCTCAATGTCCGACGTGCTGCACACACTCGGTATTACTAAGAAGGCCACAACACGATGACCACTCCTCCATGATCTAGACTGTGGTGTCTGCTCGATCGGTACGCGGTGGTTCGCGTCATCCGCCTGAGCATCCGCCGTCCGCGCAACTTGGTTGTGCGCGAACGGCACCTGACGGAAGCCCCCAGTCCAAGGGGGATGTCCAGCGCCGGTTTTCGTCATCCGACGGGACCGCACCGGCATGTTTGTTTGTTCTCCACCGCCAGAAAAGGATCCTGCATGAAAATCAGAACGACTGTTGCCCTGTTCGCCGCCTTGCTGATCGCCTCGTCGCACTCCGCCTCGGCCGCAGACCTCTACGTCTCGCCCACCGGCAGCGATGCCAATCCGGGGAGCGCGTCGGCGCCTCTGCGCACCATCAACAAGGCGGTCAACGCCGTCTCTGCTGGTGGCACGGTGTGGATCCGCGGCGGCACCTATCGTGAAGAGATCACGATGTCGCGCAGCGGCACCGCGTCGGCGCCGATCATCGTCAGCGCCTACAACGGCGAGAAGCCGGTGATCAAGGGCTCGCAGGTCGTCACCGGCTGGACCCAGCATTCGGGCAGCATCTACAAGAAGACCGGCTGGATCTACAACTCCCAGCAGGTGTTCGACGATGGCGCGCCGCTGCAGCAGATCGGCATTCCCGCCGCCTACGGCAACGGCATCTCGGTCGACGGCACGCCATACATCACCGCGGTGGGCTCGAACCTCTCGAGCATGGCGCCCGGACGCTTCTGGTACGATCGCACCAACAAGGTGCTGTACGTGTGGCTGGCGAATTCGAGCCATCCCGCGAACAGCGTGATGGAGGCTTCGACGCAGCGCCGCATCATGACGCTGTACGCCACGAACTACGTGCAGGTGAAGGGCTTGGCCTTCCGCCACAGCAGCACCGCGGCCTTCCAGGTCGGCGGCGCAGGAGTCGAGCTCGGCGCCAACACCACGCTCGAGAACTGCGACGTGCAGTGGTGCGATTTCGCCGGCATCACGGCCGGTTATCAGAAGAGCGGTGACAAGATCCTGAACTGCATCGTCTCCAACAACGGCGACAGCGGCATCGGCATCTCGTCCAGCTTCGGCTTCCTCATCCGCGGCTGCACCATCGCCAGCAACAATTACCGCAAGTTCAACTTCCTCTGGCACGCCGGCGGGGTGAAGGTCACCACCGACGGCTATGGAACCCTCGACCAGAACACGGTGCGCGACAACAAGGGCAACGGCATCTGGTTCGACTACGCTGATTCGGGCAACGCCAATGTCATCTCGCGCAACCAAGTGATCAACAACGTCGGTGATGCGGGGATCATGATCGAAGCGAGCAAGTCGTTCACGGTGAAGAACAACGTCGTGAGCGGCAACGGCAAGCGCGGCATCTACATCGCGTCGTCCGACAACGTCGGGGTCTACGACAATACCCTCACGGGCAACTACGGTGTGGCCACGATGTGCATCGCGGGCATGCCCCGCGCGGGCAAGACCCTCACCAACGTCTCGGTCCAGGGCAACATCCTGTCGAACAACTCCGCCTCGGACGACATCATGCTGGTCAAGGAAAACGGCGGCGACATCCGCGCCATCTCGTGCGACTACAACCTGGTCTGGCGCTCGAGCGGCACGATCGCGATGTGGTGGGGCCTGGATGGCCGCGGCGGGTGGAAGGGCACGCGCTATACCAGCATGTCCGCCTGGCGCAGCGCGACCCCGTTCAGCGATCACTGCAAACAGGCCGACCCGCAGTTCAGCAGCTCGACGAGCTTCTCGCTGCGCTCGACCAGTCCCGCGCTGAATACCGGCAAATTCCTTCCGGGAGTCGCCGACGACATGCTCGGCGTCGCACGGCCGCAGGGCGGCGTGCCGGACATGGGCGCCTACGAATTCCGCTGAAAAAGCAGGGTTCTAGCTGACCGACCGGCGGGCCCTGCGGCCCGCCGGTCTTTTTTGTGTGCCGTACACCCGCAGCTGCGAGGCTGGTCGCATTTCACCAGTCCAAGCCTCTATCCGCTAACCTTCTACATGGAAAACACGAGCGCCATGAAGATACGGAGCGCGCCGTTCCTGCACATCGGGCTCGCGGTCGCCGCGGTGCTCGTCAGCGCTCAGGCCCATGCCGCTGACTGGTTCGTCGATACCGCGGGCGCGGACACCAACACCGGTCGCGCGATCTCGTCCCCCCTGCGCACCATCCAGGTCGCGGTCAATGCGGCCGGACCCGGCGACACCATCCATCTGCGCGGCGGCACGTGGCGCGAACCGGTCACCTTCACCCGTGCGGGAACCGCCGCCGCTCCGATCGTCCTCGCCGCATACGGTTCCGAGACGCCGATCCTGAAGGGCTCGGTCGAGGTCGCCGGCTGGGTGCCAGGTCCGACCGCGGGTGTCTGGAAGAAGACCGGCTGGACCATCAACTCGCAGCAGGTGCTGTGCGATGGCCTGCCGCTGGCGCAGATCGGCGTGCCGTCCGCGTACTACAGTGGTCCGGCTTCCGACGGCACGACCATGATCATGCCCGTCGGCACGGGCGTCGCGGATCTGGTCCCCGGTTCCTTCTGCTATGTCGGCGCCGAGCAGGCGATCTACCTCCGTCTCGCCGATTCGAGCGACCCGAATGCGCGGCTGGTCGAGGTCTCGACCCTGCGCCGCATCCTCTTCATGGATACGAGCGCGGCCTTCATCGTGGTGCGAGGCCTGTCCTTCCGCCACAGCAGCACCGCCGCGTTCCAGCAGGGCGGCGCGGCCATCGAACTGGCGGACAATTGCATCCTCGATCGCTGCGATGTGCAGTTCTGCGACTTCGCCGGGGTGGCGATGGGGTATCAGCGCACCGGCAGCCAAGTGGTGAACTGCGTGGTCAGCAACCACGGCAACAGCGGGATCGGCGCCTCCGGAACGCGGAACTTCGCCATCCGCGGCTGCACCATCACCGACAACAATTATCGCCGCTTCAACACCGGGTGGCACGCTGGTGGCATCAAGGCCACCGCCAACGCCTGGGGCGTCATCGAACGCTGTACGATCAGCCGCAACCGCGGCGTTGGCGCGTGGTTCGATTACGCGGCCTCGGGCAATGCGATCATCGTGCGCGCAAACCGCTTCGAAGGCAATTTCAGCAATGCGGCAGGCATCATGTTCGAGGCGAGCTCGAATGGGCTCCTGGTCAACAACCTGGTGATCGACAATGACCGCCGCGGGATCTACGTCTCCGCGTCGGACAACGTCAATGTCTGGCACAACGCCGTGGTGGGTACGAGGACGCAGACCGCGATCGATGTCTCCGGCATGCCGCGCGCGGGTAAATCCCTGCGCAACATCGAGGTCGCGAACAACATCGTCGCCGGCAATCTCTGCCAGGATGACCTGATGATGGTCAAGGAGAACGGGACGGACATCGTCGACTTGCGCTGCGATCACAACCTGTTCTACCGCTCGAGCGGCCCGGTGTCGCTGTGGTGGGGGCTCGATGGTCGCGGCGGCTGGAGCGGCACGCGCTACACCTCGGTCAGCGCCTGGCAGACGGCTTTCGGCGCACGCAATTCTCGCCAGGCGGACCCGCGATTCGCCGCGGGCGGCTTCATCCCCATGGCGGGAAGCCCGGCGATCGATGCCGGGATACTGTGCGTAGGCGTGAGCAGCGACCACGCAGGCAATGCTCGCACAGCGGGGCCGGCGTGCGACATCGGTGCCTACGAACAGCAGCAGCAGGTGGCCTCGGGGACCACCGGCGGCACCACCACCTCCGGCTCGAGCACGGGTGGCACGACCTCGTCGATCGCTACCTCGGGCTCGGGATCGGCGGTGTCGGAAGGCGGCACGCCAACGAAGGCCGGCGGATGCGGCCTGGGATCCGGACTCGCGCTGCTGGCCCTCGCCTGCGCGCTCGGGCTCAAGAACGCGGTCAGCTGGGTGCGCGTCGATTGAACGGACAACGGACGGCCAGTGGCCGTCCGCTCAGGGTCATCGCTGGCCGAGTCCTTCGACTCCAGCCGCAGCTCGTCCGCTATCCGTTATCGTCCGGGAGGCTTGGGCTGGCTTCCGGGCGGCAGGACCTTCAGCAGTTCGACCTCGAAGATGAGCATCGAATTGGGTGGGATGCCGGCGCCGGGCGGGGGATTCTCGCCATAGGCCAGATCCGAGGGCACGAACAGGCGCCACTTGTCGCCTTCCTTCATCAACATCAGCGCTTCGGTCCAGCCCTTGATGACGCCGTTCACCGGGAAGGTCGCAGGGCCTCCATGCTTGGCCGACTCGTCGAAGACGGTTC
The DNA here is from genome assembly GCA_013696105.1 of Planctomycetota bacterium. Taxonomy (GTDB): domain Bacteria; phylum Planctomycetota; class UBA11346; order UBA11346; family UBA11346; genus JACCZE01. The sequence continues at coordinate 10,745 of JACCZE010000392.1, forward strand.
CATCGACCAGCATGCCTCGGTAATTGACGCTCACCGTATCGGTAGGTCCGGGGGTCTTACCGGCACCGGGGGTCAGCGACTCGTATTGCAGACCACTCTTGGTGGTGGTGATCTTCGGATTCTTGGCGTTGTCGGCCATCAGCGACTTGTTCTTGTTGGCCTGGCCGGCGGACATCTCCTTCTGGTACTGCTCCATCGTGGCCTGGAACTTGGCGGGATCGATGGCCGCCTTGCCGTCGACCGCGTCGATGATGCCGCGCATGACCTCATTGGGATCGAATTCGAAGCGCTTGATCGCATCTGCCATCTGCAGCCCGACCTGGTAGCTCGCATCCTTCTTCAACGTCCGCTCGCCGGTGTCAGGAGTGGTCGCGGGCGTGGGCGTCAGTGCCGCATCGCCTGTTTTGGGCAGTTCGATGGACTTAACACCTTCCGCGGGAGCGGGCTGTGTCGGAGCGGCCGGCTTCGCAGCATCGGGGACCGGTGCGGGCTTGGTGTCCTCGGCGACGACCGAGGCCGAGAGGCTCAGCGCGGCGAGAAGGGCGGTGATGGGTCTTCGCATGGTGGTCTCCAGGGGCGCTATGCCACCGGAAGACGGCGGTCGGGGCGCACGACCGGACATGCTCCAAGCGTCAGCCGAGGGCACAAGCCCGGAACACCCCGGTCCTGGCTGACCTTGGAGGTTACGGACTCGGCGCTGGCCACGCGTCGGCTGATTCTAGGGTGACGCCACTCGGAGGCCCCATGCGCCCATCGCTCGTCGCACTCGTCCTGTCATTCGCGCTGACCGCGGCCCATGCCGCCGACAATGTGCTCACCATCGTCTCGAGCTTCCCACGCACCGGCAGCGCGAATGCGCAGACGACCACCATCGTCAACGGCATCCGCATGGCGATCGAGGAAGCGGGCGGCGCCATCACCCTTGGCGGCACCGTCTACCAGCTCAACTACCTCGACTGGGACGACGCCTCGCCGGAAAAGGGCCAGTGGGATCCCGCCGTGGAAGGAGCGAACGCCGACAAGGCCATCCGTGACCCGGACGTCATGGCCTATATCGGCACCTACAATTCTGGCGCGGCGAAGATCGCAATGCCCAAGCTCAATCAAGCCGGCCTGGTGATGGTCAGCCCCGCAAACACCGCGACCGGGCTGACCAAGCCCGGACAGGGCGAGAAGAACGAACCCGACGTCTACCGCCCGAGCGGCAAGGTCACCTATTTCCGCATCGTGCCCGCGGATGACATCCAGGGCGAAGCTGCCGCGAAATGGGCGAAGGAGATGGGCGTCGCCAAAGCCTACGTGCTGCACGACAAGGAAGTCTACGGGCGCGGTGTCGCCGAGAGCTTCAAGAGGAACGCCGAGAAGATCGGCATCGCTATCGCCGGCATCGACGGCATCGACGGCAAGGCCTCGAACTACCGTTCGCTGATCACCAAGATCCGCCAGCACCAGCCGCAACTGGTCTATTTCGGCGGCACCACCCAGAACAATGCCGGGCAGATCGCCAAGGACATGGTCTCGGGCGGTCTGGATGCAAAGCTGATGGTGCCGGACGGGTGCTACGAGAACGCCTTCATCACCTCGGCTGGAGCCCAGAACCTGGATGGGCGCGCCTTCGTCACCTTCTGCGGCGCGCCGCCCGCCCAGCTCACCGGCAAGGGCAAGACCTTCGTCGAAGCCTATCGTAAAAAATTCTCCGCCGAACCCGAGGCTTACGCTGCATACGGCTATGAGGCAGCGAACGTGGTGATCGACGCGATCCGCCGCGCCGGCAAGAAGGACCGCGCGGCGATCGTCGCCGCCGTGGCCGCGACCAAGGACTTCGACGGCGCCCTCGGGAAATGGTCGTTCGACGCCAATGGCGACACCACCCAGACGGTGGTCAGCGGCAATACGGTCAAGGGCGGCGCGTTCGAATTCGTGAAGCTGTTGGGCGAGTGATGGGCAGCGGAGGACTTCCCGTGATCCTGCTCCTGGTCATCGGAGGGGCGGTGCTGTTCGGCCTGATCTTCGGCGTCGTGCTGTGGATCGGGTCCCGCGGTCCGCGCGATCGCGACTGACGGTGTGTGGGGGCTTCCGCCCCCAGGCCCCCGCGACCTTTGTCGCCCTTCTTTTTGTCCGCTGTGCGGCCAAAAAGTTTGCGTGATGGGCTTCGCCCATTGTCCACGCAAACCAGGACTCGGCGGTCGAAGTCGTTTAGAGGCTGCCCGGCCGGGACGGCCCTGGAAATCCTTGTAGGGGCGCCAACCTAGCTGGCGATGTCCTGGTTCGAGTTCGTCCTCCAGCAGCTGATCACCGGCCTGACCAACGGCCTGATCATCGCGCTGGTGGCCCTCGGCTACACCATGGTCTACGGCATCATCGAGCTCATCAACTTCGCCCACGGCGACCTGGTGATGCTCGGAGCCTTCCTCGCGCTCACGCTCATCGGCGCATGCCACCTCGAGGGTTCGCCGTGGCTCGGCCTGGGGCTGATGCTGATCGCCGTGCCGGTATTCTGCGCCGCGGTGAATTGGACCGTCGATCGGGTCGCGTACCGGCCGATCCGCCATGCGCCCAAGCTCACCGCACTGGTGTCGGCGATCGGCGTGTCGTTCATCTTCATGAACATCGGCCTATTCTGGGGCGGCGCCCCGATGGCGGTGTTCGGCGGCGGCGCGGCGGCAGCATCGCCCAAGGACGTACCGGACCTGATCGGCCACACCAACCTGCTGGGCTCCGGGAGCCTGGTCCAGATCACGGTGAAGGATGCGCTCGTCGCCCTGGTCACCATCCCGCTGATGGTGGCGCTGACCTGGTTCGTGCGGCGCACGCGCATCGGCACCGCGATGCGCGCGACGGCGCAGAATCCCATGGCCGCGCGCCTGATGGGCATCGACGTCGACCGGGTCATCGGCGCCACGTTCATCATCGGCGGCGCGCTCGCCGGCATGGCGGCCGTCGTCCAATCGCTCTACTACAACACCATATCGTTCCAGATGGGATACCGCATCGGGCTGGACGCCTTCACGGCGGCGGTGCTCGGTGGCATCGGCAATCTGCCCGGGGCGGTCCTGGGGTCGATCGTCATCGGCCTGGTGCGCGCCTTCAGCGATGGCTACGGGGCCACGCAGTGGACCAACGCGCTGGTCTTCCTGGTGCTGATCCTGGTGCTGGTGTTCCGCCCATCGGGGATCCTCGGCGCGCACGTACGCGAGAAGGTCTGACGTGGCCATCGAACGCCGCACGCTCGCCTGGGTCCTGGCACTCGTCGCCGCAGCCCTGCTCCTGCCGGCGATCGAATACGGAATCCACCGGCTTCCGCTGTGGCCCTGGCTCATGAAGTGGACCTACGTCGCTCCCCTGATGCCGGCGATCTTCGCGTTCATGATCGTGTCGCTCGGGCTGAACATCGTCACCGGCTTCACCGGCCTGTTGAACCTGGGAGCGGCGGCTTTCGTCGCCATCGGCGCGTACACCTACAGCATCCTCACCTGCGAGATCTATCCGTTCCGGCTCGGATGGGTCTTGGACGAGGTCATCGCGGGAGGGCGGCCGTCCGCTCATGCCACCTGGCTGACCTTCGTCCTGGGCACGATGGCCGCGGCTGGGATGGGCGCCCTGGTGGGCGCCGCGCTCAGCCTCCCGACCATGCGCCTGCGCGGCGACTACCTCGCGATCGTCACCCTGGGATTCTGCGAGATCGTGCAGGACCTGCTCAAGAACCTCGATCCCATCACCAAGGGCACCACGGGGATCAACCCGGTGCCGCACCCGCCGAACCTGCCGGCTCTCGCGGCCGCATCCGAGGGCTCGTCCGCGTTCATCCAGCACGCGACCGGCATCTACCTGTATTACCGCGATGCCACCCCGCATTACCTGCTCTACCTGCTGCTGATGCTGGGCGTCGCCATGCTGTGCCGGAACTTGCGCCGATCGCGCATCGGCCGCTCCTGGGTCGCTGTGCGCGAGGATGAACTCGCCGCGCGTTCGTCGGGCCTGGACACTGCGCGCATCAAGCTCTCGGCCTTCAGCTGGGGCGCCGCGCTGTGCGCGACAGGAGGTGCGCTGATCGCCGCCTTGGTCGGCACCAGCATCGATCCCGCCTACTACGACTTCCAGCTGTCGATCATCGTGCTGTGCGCGGTCATCGTCGGCGGCATGGGTTCGATCGGGGGGGTCATCCTCGGCGCGTTGGTCATGTTCGGCTTCAATGGCATCGTGCTGGTGCGCCTGAGCGATGCGCTGGCCGGCTCCCACACCGACGGCAACGTGCTGACCACGCCCAACAACTGGAAATTCCTGGTCTACGGCCTGGCACTGGTCCTGGTGATGCGCTTCAAGCCCGAAGGGCTGCTCCCCGCGCGCGAGGTGCGCGCCGAGATGCGACCTCCACGGCAAGCCCCGACGGTGCCGCCGTGACCGCCGTACTCGCGGTGCACGATCTCACGCTGCGTTTCGGCGGCCTGACCGCGGTCAATGCCGTGGGCTTCAGCGTCGAGCCTGGCCAGATCGTCGCGGTCATCGGACCCAACGGCGCGGGCAAGACCTCGCTGTTCAACGCCATTACCGGCATCCATCCGCCGACGTCAGGGCGCATCCTCATCGACGGGCGCGACGTCGCGGCTCCATATTCCATCCTCGCTGCGCTGCGCTGGCTGGGAGTGGGAGTTGCGACCGCATGCGCCGCGGTGCTCGCCATCGAGCTGCTGCCGCTGTGGGATGTGGCGATCGAACGGCTCTACGAATACCGCAAGCCGTTCCCATGGGGTTCGGCCGTCCCCGCCGCGTGGGATCTGCTGACCTCGCGCGCCGAACGCAAGACCGTGGCCCTGACGGCGCTGGTGTCGCTGGCTGTCGGCGCTTTCGGCGCGTGGAGCGTGTGGATCCGCTCCCGCCGCGTGCCCGAACGCGTCGCACGCGCCGGTATCGCGCGCACCTTCCAGAACATCCGGCTCTTCCGCGAACTCAGCGCCTTGGACAACGTGCTGGTGGGGATGGACGCGCACCTGACCAGCCGGAGCTGGCACGCCGTGCTGCGCTTGCCGCGTCACCGGAAAGAATCCGCTACGACGCGCGCCTTGGCGCTCGAGATCCTCACCACCGTCGGTCTCGGGCCCGATGCGCACCTCACAGCGGGCAGCCTGCCGTATGGCCACCAGCGCCGGCTCGAGATCGCGCGCGCGCTGGCCTCGCGGCCGAAGCTGCTGCTCCTGGACGAGCCGGCCGCGGGCATGAATCCGGTCGAGGCCGTCGCGTTGGTGGCGCTGATCCGCGGCATCCGGGATAGCGGCGTGACCGTGCTGCTGATCGAGCACCACATGCGCGTGGTCATGGGCATCAGCGACCGCATCGTCGTCCTGCATTACGGCAACAAGATCGCCGAGGGCACGCCCGAGCAGATCCGCGCGGATCCGAAGGTCATCGAGGCCTATCTGGGCGCGGAGGGCGCATGAGCGACGTGCTGCTCGAGCTGGACGGCGTGTGCGCCGGATACGGACCGATCGAGGTGCTCAAGGGCGTCGGCCTGCGGGTCGATCGCGGCGAGATCGTGACCCTCATCGGCGCGAACGGCGCCGGAAAGACCACGCTGCTGATGTGCTGCTCCGGGCTGGTGCGGCCGACAGGAGGCACGCTGCGTTTCGACGGAGCCGACATCGCGCGCACACCTGCCCACGACATCGTCCGCGCCGGACTCGCCCAGGTGCCGGAGGGTCGCCGGATCTTCCCGCGCTTGAGCGTGCTCGAGAATCTGCGCCTGGGCGCTTTCACGCGTTCGAACCAGGCCGAGATCGCGGCGGATCTCGACAAGGCGTTCGCGCTGTTCCCCATCCTCGCCGAGCGTCGGCACCAGGCTGGCGGAACGCTCTCTGGCGGCGAACAGCAGATGCTGGCGATCGCGCGCGCACTGATGTGCCGGCCGACCCTCCTGCTGATGGATGAACCCTCGATGGGCGTCGCGCCGCTCCTGGTGCAGCGCATCTTCGCCGCGATCACCGCCCTCAATCGCGAGGGCCTGTCGATCCTGCTGGTCGAGCAGAACGCGAACCTCGCCCTGGCGACGGCGCACCGCGGCTACGTGATGGAGACCGGGACCATCGCCCTGTCCGGACCCACGGCCGACCTGATGCACAACGAGCAGGTGCGGGCCTGTTATCTCGGGGCGCGCTGAGCCCCGCTCCGACGGCCGTGCGACCACCTCCCGAGGCCCTGGACGCAAAGGGGATGCTTTGCCGATCGGGTAATACCCCCGAAGATACGCTCCTGTGCCGGTAACCTTCATCGGAGACGTCCACGGCTGGAGCGAGCGGCTCGACCGCGTGCTCGCGCAGGCCGAGGGCGATCTGGTGTTCGTGGGCGATCTGGTCGACCGCGGTCCGGACGCGCGGGGGGTGCTCACCCGGGTATCGACGCTGTGCGTACAAGGCCGCGCACGCTGCCTGATGGGCAATCACGAATACGCTCTGCTGCGCTCGCTCGGCGCCGAGGTCGTTGCGCTTCCCCCCGATCCCGATTTCTTCGAGGCATGGCGCGACGGTTTCGGCGGCAGCGCCGTGCTCGCGTCGTACGGGGTCGAGGACGCCGACGGACTGCGCACAGCGCTCGGCCCGTTGATCGATTGGCTGGCGCTGCTGCCGTGGGTGCTGGAGGGCAGCGAGGCGGGTCGGCGCTGGATCGCGGTGCACGCGGGCTTGTCGGAAGACCTGCCGTTGGAAGCCCAACTCGATCAGTTGCGCGCCGGATGGCGCGCCGCCGAGTACCCGCCCGAATCGCTCTTCAGCAAGAGCCGGCGCTACACGGTCCCCCGCGATCTCCCGCGGGGCTGCTGCATCGTCAGCGGGCACACGCCCATGGGCGCGTGCTTCGTCAGCGAGCACCGCATCCTGTGCGACACCAGCGGCGGACTGCGTGGCCGCCAACTCAGTGCGGTGATCTGGCCCGAAGGGCGCGTGATCACGGGATAGGAACGTGCTCCGTCCTCCGTTCTCCGTCGACAGCAATGGAATTTTGCGTGTCAAAATGACGACGGAGAACGGAGGAGAACGGAGAACGTTCCCCTACTTCTCTACCGGTTTCACCTTCACCAGTTCCACGTCGAAGATCAGGATCGCGTTCTGGGGGATCTTCGGCACCTGACCTGCCTCGCCGTACCCGAGCTCCGGTTTGATATACAGCTTCCAGTGGTCGCCTTCGCGCATCAGGGTGAGCGCCTCCGTCCAACCCTTGATGACTTCGCCGACGCCGAATTCGGTGGGACCGTTCTGTGAAGCGTCGAACTGGGCGCCATCGACCAGGGTACCGACATACGTCACCAGCACGCGGTTGCTAGAGGCGGGCTTGGGTGCATCTTCCTTTCCGCTGGACAGGACCTGGTACTGCAGGCCGCTCGCCGTGGTCTTCACCTCGGAGCGCTTGCCGTTCTCCTCGAGCCACTGGACATTGGTCTTGCCGGTCGAACCCGCCATCGGCTCGGGGGGTTTCGCTTCGAACAACTTGTCGAGCGAGGGACGCAGCGATTTGAAGGAGTCATCGCTTATGACGTAGAAGTACTTGAGGAAACGCTCCTGTGCCTTTTGGGCGCGTTCCTTGCCTGACAGCTTCTTCTTTTCCGGCGACTTGGCCTCCTCGTTCTTTCTGATCTCGGGAGGCATCTTCGCGTCCTCGTCCGCAGCTTCGTCGTAGGACACGAACAGCACCATGTAGCGGCTGTGGCCGGCGGGCTTGTCCTCGGGCTTGGTTTCGCCCTGTTTCGGCTCGCCGTCCTTGACGGCATCCGTGGGCTTATCGTCCTTCTTGCGCGAATCGGCTGCGGTATCGGTGTCGTCATCTAGCGCGACTTCGCCAAAAATCAGGCTATAGCGCAGTCCATCCTTGGACGTGATATCGAGCCTGCCTTCGTTGCCGATGACCGCGCGCTGTCCCTGGCTGGTCCCGACCTCGGGTGACGAGCGGTCGACCGTGCCCGTCGGCAGCAGGAAGAATCCGCGCGGCTGCAGCCACTGCGCGTCGAACGGACGCACGCCGGCGAGCTTCATCGACGTCAGTCCGCTGACGATGGCACCGATCGCACTCTGAGCTACGCGCTTGTCCGCGGGCGGAGTTGGCGTCACCCATTCGGCGATCGCACCTGAACGACTGACCTTGGTCTCGGCGCGCATGTCGATGCGCTGCTGCTGCTCATTCACCGAATAGTCGGCGATGGTCAGGGCACGGATGTCCTCGGCCTTGATCTTCAGCGGGTCGGCCTCGACGTAATCGATGAACTTGGTGCTGAGGTTCGACGGATTGACCTTGGCCGTGTAGACCTGGTTCGAGGTCGCCTCGCGCATGAAATAGACGCCGTCGCCCGAGGTCGCGCGGTTGCCGACGATCAGATCCGCGATGACCTTCCCGGTCACGTCGGTCATGGTCAGGCGCTTGCCACGGCCCTTCTTCTTCGTCAGGTCGGGGTCCAGGGGATCGATCAGGCCGAGTTCCTCGAAGCGCTTCTGGTCTTCGGTCACCAATCGCCCGTGCTCGACACCGAGGAAGCCGACGGTTGCTCGCGTCACGCGGTCGTTGGCGTCGGCCGGATAATCATAGTGGCTTGGGATGACCCAGTTGTTGGCTCCGGAGCGCTTGACCTCGAGCAGCTTCGCCGCGCTGGTGGTGTCGTCCCATTCCGCGACCCGCAGGGTGGCGATCTGCTCCGGAACGGTTTTCGCCCCGAAAACCGGCCGATCGATCGCAGCCACCTGTTGGGCGCGGTGCGGCATGGCAGGCAGAATCCACGCCGGGATCAGGGTGATTCCGGCGAGGGCGCCGAGGATGATGGGCAGTTTCTTCATGGCATTCCTATCGGCGATGGGGTCACTCGGCGCGCTTGCGCGAGGCGGGCACGTGGGCGCGCTCGCTGGCGAGACGCTTGATGAAGACGATGAGCACCAGCAGCGCGAGCAGCACCGCAGGAATGCCTGTGGCCAGCCACTTCACGTGATTCTGCGCGGCGGACACCTCGCGCCGCTGGTCGAACTTGGCACCGCGCTTGAGCTCCTCCTTGCGCACATTGATGTCGTTGATCGACAGATCGAGATGGCGCTGGCCGAGTTCGGTTGCGCGCGCCTTCTCGTGGGCCTTGGCGACCGCGTCGATGTCCTCGCGCAGGTCGATGGACGCCAGCGTGCGCTGGAAATCGTCGCGCACCCGGTTGATCTGCGTCTCGGCTTCGCTGTCGGCTTGGTCACTCACCACGCGCAGGCGCTCCTGCGTCTTGCGGTACACGTTTTCGAGGCGCTCGAGCGGGCGCGGCGCGGGACGACGGGTACGAAGCTCGAGATAGGCTTTATCGCTGAACAACTGATCGACCGCATTCGCGACGAACTGCACGTTGCGCAGGTCGGCGAGCGCACGGAACTGGTCCTCGGACAGCTGTCCGCCGGCATTGCGATAGAACTGGAAGAACTGATCGTTCGCGAAATCGGTGTCAGCGATGAGGATCACGTGGACGGGCTTGGCGCTGGGCACGCCCGTCTTCATCTCGAGAGCGGGAGCAGCTTCCCCTTCTTTCGGCGCCGGCTTTGCCGACGGATCGACCTTGGCGATCGCGCTCGGCATGACGCCACTGATCTCGACGGCGATAACCGGAGGATTCTGCGGATCACCCGGACCGCGTGGGACGAACGGCTCCTTCGCGCTCATCCGCCCCATGTAGTCGAACTGCACGATGTCGTTGAGCGTGACCGCGCCCCAGGGATATCCCGCGGTCGCCCACACCAGCGGCGTGACCGTGAGCTGCGGATGCTTGTCCTTGGCCTCGTTGATCATGCCCGAGAACGGCATCAGCAGCGAGGTGATGCCAGCAGCAGCGCCGCTCGAGGACTTCGACTTGTCGTGCCTGACCCAGATGAAGGCGGGAGGTGTCAGATTGCGGTAGATGTGGCTGGGGTTGTAGTCCGACCACAGGATCTTGTTCTCGTCGAATTCCAGGCCGAGCGCCTTCCACAGCGGCTTTATATCGCCCTTCTTCTCGGCGTTCTCATCGGGGCCGCCATATGGGTTTGCGCTCTTCTTGGGCTTGCCGGGGATCAGTTCTGGTCTGGGCGAGAACGCCGGCATCGGATCCTCGAGTACCAGGGCGGGCCTGCCCTCCCAGACGTAATCGTGCAGCCGATCGAGCTGCGGCTGGGTCAGGGTCGATGGCTGAGGCACCACCAGCACCTCGATGTCATCGGCGACCGCATTGTCGAGACTCACCGGACGCACGTCGTACTGCTTCTTCCACTCCTTGACGATCTCCCATTCGGGGGTCATGCCGCCGCCCTGGTAATCGAAGCCGCCCATCAGATCGAGGTCGGTCTTTGCCACGCCGAGCACGCGCTTCTTGGTGCCGGCGACCGAGCGTACCGCGCGCACCAACTCGTATTCGACCGACAGGCCGGGGTCGAAGTACTCGATGACCTGGGTATTTCCCGCGCACGACACCGCGGCGCCCAGATACACGTCCTTGAATTCGCGACCCGTGATCTCGTCGCTGATCACGCGGCGGGTCTTGAGACCGAACTCCTTGCTCGCGATGGCGCCATCGTCGTCGAATGCGTCCGCAGGGTGGCGGATGTCGAGCTTCACGCGTCGGCTGGCTCGCTCCACCGCCTTCAGCTTGTCCTCGACCTCCTTCTTCTTGAGCTGCATGTCCGCCGGCAGCTCCCTGCTGATGAAGGCGGTGATGGTCACCGGCTCCTCGATGTCCTTGAGCAGCTGGCGGCTGACCGGGCTCAGCGACGACAATCCTTCGACGCTGACATCGGCGTCGACGCCGTGCAGCGCGGCCAGGCGCGAGACGTTCGCGGCCAGCACCAAGCCGAAGACCAGGCTCAGCAGCTGCGCCCACACCAGAGCCGAGCTCTGCGGCCGCCAGCGGCGGCTCGCCAGCACCAGCACCGCCGCGCCGAGCGCACCGGCGACCACCGCCAGGGCGACCGCCACGTTCGCGAACGGCACCACGCCGCGGTTGAAGGAGTCGAACCACTCACCGTTGTAGGCGCCCCACATCGCTATCGCGCAGAACACCATGCCGACGACGAAGGCGATGGCGGGAACCCCGACCAGCACGCTCGCGAGCACGCCGAGCGACACGAAGGCCAGGCCCGCCAGCCACCACCCGGTGAAGTTGGCGATCATCAGGCCGAGGTCCGGGTTGCCCAGCCACGCCAGCGCGGTCACGATCGACAGCGCGCACAGTCCGAGCGTGAGGGTGTAATAGGTGGCGACGGCGAAGAATTTCCCCGCCACCGCATCGAAGATCGACAGCGGCAAGGTGAGCAGCAGCTCCTCGGTGCCTTGTTCCCGCTCCGAAGCCCACGCGCCCATGGCCAGCGCCGGCAGCAGCACCGCCAGGAACCAGGGCATGGTCTGGTACAAGGGCCCGAGGTCGGAGATGTTGCGCGCGAAGAAATCCTTCCCCTGGAAGATGAACACGGTCGCGGCGCTCGCGAGGACGAAAGCGAGGATGAACACGTAGCCCAGCGGATTGCCGAGCAGGCTGTAGAGCTGGCGCCGCCAGACGGCGATGATGCCACCGATGTGGATGACCTTTCCGCTGGGCTGCCCGCCCTGGTGCGCGGCCGGCTGGATTGCAGGTGCCTGGCTCATGCCGCCACTCCTTTGGTCAGTTCACGGAAACGCTCTTCGATGGTGCGGGTGCCCGCGAGCTCCTTGGGCGTGCCCTGGAACACCAGGCGGCCCTCGCTGACCAGGATGACGCGGTCGGCCATCGCCTCGACCTCCTGCAGGATGTGCGTCGACAGCAGGATGGTCTTGTCCTTGGCGAGCGTGCGCACGAGCTCACGCACCAGCTGGATCTGGTTGGGATCCAGGCCCGAGGTCGGCTCATCGAGGATCAGCACCTTGGGCTGGTGGAGGATCGCCTGCGCGAGCCCGACACGCTGGCGGAAGCCCTTCGAGAGCTTGCGGATCGGCTTGTGCCAGACCTCTTCGATGCGGCACGAGGCCGCAACCTGGTCGAGGGCGTCCTGGAGCTTGCCGCCGCCGAGTCCGCGGACCTCGCCGGTGAAGCGCAGATACGAGGCCGGGGTCATGTCGGGGTAGAGCGGGCCGTTCTCGGGCAGGTAGCCCATCAGCTGGCTGGCCTCGATGCGATGGGTGTCCATGTCGAAGCCGGCGATCAGCGCGCGGCCGGCCGAGGGGGCGAGGAATCCCGTCAGGATCTTCATCGTCGTCGATTTGCCGGCGCCATTGGGCCCGAGGAACGCGGTCACCGAGCCCTGCGGCACGCTGAAGCTGATGTCCTTAATGGCGGTGAAATCGCCGTAATACTTGCTCAGGCCTTCCGCTCGGATCAGGTCCTGGTTCGGTGCGGATGCGGAGGAGGCGGCGGGCGGCTGGGTCGAAGGCTCGGACATGGAATCCTCGCAGAATGGGATGTAAGCGGCAGGACGACAGGCCGCGCAGAACCTTACCGGACGAAACGTGCTCCGTCCTCGGTCCTGGGTCCTCCGTCCGAAACGGAGGACGGAGGATGGAGGACGGAGCACCGAGCACGGGCGTCGAGCGCGCGATTGTGTCGTACCACCGGCATGCGCAACCCGGTTGCCCCCGGTTGCTCCGGTGTCGCGAGCAGGTAGGTCATGGTCCCTCCCCACGGCCGGCTCCGAGCCGCCCTGTGCACCGATCGGATCCCGCATGCAGTTCGACATCAGCCGCGACTACCTCGACGGCATCATGCTCCAGCAGCCGGTGAATCGCGAAGGCAAGAACGAGATCCGCGCCGCGGGACAGCTGCACTTCCTCCCATCCAGCCCCGATGGCACCATGCACACCGCCGTGGTCGGCTTCGCTCTGATCATCGGCGACAACGACGCCCAGCCTTTCGCGCGCGGCGGCTGGCGCTTCCTCTTCACCACGGATGCCGCCTTCGACCCCACCAAGGACACCGAGAATCCCTTCTTCGGCAACCTCCTGGCCCTGGGCGCGGGCAAGATCATGGCGCAGCTGAACAACCTCTGCATGCACGCCAATCTGCCGCTGATCCCCTTCCAGCCGGGGCAGATGGTGATGAACAAGCAGCAGCAACAGCAGCAGCAAAAGTAAGTGACCGCATGACAGCCGCGCGGCGGGCGGCGGGACCGTGACGGACCCGATCGCCGTCACCTATCACAACGCGACCAAGTACGCGCCCGAGACCATCGGCAACCATCCGGGACTGGACTGGTCCCAGCAGCCGGTGCCGTACAAGGCGTACGACAGCATCGCTCCGGTCGAACTCGCGTCGTTCCTGCCCTTCGATCCGAATCCGTTCACCGGCAAGCCGCGTGGCCCGGAGGCGGCCGCAGACCCGGCGGGGGGCCTGAACCTGCCGACGCTCAGCCGCTGGCTGTTCGCGACCTACGGCATCACCGGGGTGATCCCCAACGAATCACGGCCGACCTACCTGCGCGCAGCGCCGTCGGCCGGCGGACTCTATCCCGCCGAGATCTACCTGGTGGTGCGCCACCTCGATGGCTGCGAGCCCGGTCTCTACGGGTACGATCCCCGCCGGCACCAGCTGGTGCCCTTGTGGAACGACGCCGCCGTCGCCGATCACCTCGCGGCCGCGTGCTACGAGGACGCCGCCGTCGCGGCCGCCCCGGTGTCGCTGGTGGTGACCGGCGTGTTCGCACGCAGCAGCTGGCGTTACGGCGAGCGCGCCTATCGCCGGATCCTGCTCGACAGCGGGCACCTCATCGGCAACGCGTGCCTGATGGCGCCGGCCCTCGGCCTGCGCGTGCATCTGACCGCCGCCTTCTGCGATGAACGGCTCGAAGACGTGCTCCGCCTCGAATCCGGAGAGGAGGGCGCCCTCGCCGTGCTCGCGCTCAACACGCGCGGCAAGCCCGAGCGGCCGCATTGGAGCGCGCTGCCCAGCGCGCCACCGTCGGCCGAAGCCGTCAGCGACAGCGGCAGCGATGCCGCTGCGGATACGGATGCACATCCATCGGATGACGCCGACGATGCGGTCGGACGGGCACCGATGCTGTTGGCGCTGCACCGCGCGAGCCGTCTGCCGCCCGAGCGTCCGCGCCTCGCCGCCGCTGGCGACCTGGCCGAGGGACTCGAGGCTCGGTACGGATGGACCGGCGGCGTATCGCTGATCGAAGATGTGCCCGCACGCGGATCATCGCGCTGGCCGCTGGCGCACGATCCCTTCGAGGCGATCCTGCGCCGGCGCAGCACGCGGCGATTCCAACGCGGCCAGATGCGACGCGCTCAGCTCGCGCGCATCCTCGCCGCCGCCTATGCGCCCGAGAACATCGGCCTGAGCGAACAACCCTCGCTCGATCGCAGCCACCTGATGACTTTCATCGCCGTGCTGTCGGTCGAGGGCTTCGAGCCGGGCGTCTATTACCTCGCTCCGCACGGTCTGGAGATGCGTCTGGTCCGGCCCGGCTGCGCCCCCGAAGCGGTGCAGTACCTGTGCCTGGGTCAGGAGCTCGGCGGAGACGCGACCGCGGTCGTGTTCCACACCGCGGACCTGGCCGACGCGGTGCGCGCATTCGGGGATCGCGCCTACCGCTACCTGCACCTGGACGCGGGGCTGCTGGGCGAGCGCCTGGATCTGGCCGCCCTGTCCGAAGGCTGCGGCGCGAGCGGCATCGGCGGCTTCTTCGACGATCAGGTCACGGATCTGCTCGGCATCCCGCGTGAACAGGCGGTGGTCTACATCACCACCCTCGGGCTTCCGGCTGGCTCGGTCGAAGAATGATCCATTCGCGTAACCGAGAAGGCCTTCGAATTCCTGACGAAACGCGGCGAGTTCTGGAACGCCCCCTCTCCCGACCTCATCCTGCTCGATCTGAACCTGCCGATCACCAGCGGCCTGAAGATCCTCGAAGAGCTGCAGCGCGACGCGGTGTGGAAACGCATTCCGGTGATCATGCTCAGCTACAGCCACCGCAAGGAGGTGATCGACGCGTGCTACCGCACGGGTGCGTCGCTCTACGTGGTCAAACCCGATCACATCGATCGCTACATCGATCTCGCGCACTCGTTCGCGAAGCTGGCGTCGGTGAGGTAGGAACGTCCGACGTTGACAGAACGTCCGACGTCCGACGTCGACAGCCCGAGGACGGCC
>JACCZE010000451.1 GCA_013696105.1 Planctomycetota bacterium
CGGCGGTACCATTCGCCGTCCCACGCATGCTCCTCGATGCTGGCGGACAGCACTGCGGCCGCGGCCGCCATGCGCTCTGCGAACGCGTGATCGCCGCGATGCTCGGCGAGCGGGCGGAACGCAGCGAGGATGTCCGCCAGGAAGAATGCCAGCCACACGCTCTCGCCCTTGCCGTGGATGCCGACCAGGTTCATGCCATCGTTCCAGTCACCGCATCCCATCAGCGGGATGCCGTGCGCGCCGAGCCGCTCGAGCGAGCGCGTGATCGCGCGTACGCAATGCTCGTACAGCGTCGCCGATTCTCCCGAGCGCGCCGGCAAGTCGTAGTAGGATTCCTCCCCCTCGCCGACCTGCCTGCCCTCGAGGAACGGCACCGGTTCATCGAGCACGCCGGTATCTGCGAGCGCCGCGACATAGCGCGCGGTCGCGTACGGCAGCCACAGGAAGTCGTCCGAGAAGTGCGTGCGCACGCCGCGGCCCTGGGGCGGATGCCACCAGTGCTGCACGTCCCCCTCCTTGAACTGATGGGCGGCGGCGAGCAGCAGGTGCGAACGCACCAGCGCGGGTTCGGTGTGGAGGAAGGCCAGGCTGTCCTGCAGCTGGTCGCGGAAGCCGTAGGCTCCGCCTGACTGGTAGAATCCGCTGCGTCCCCAGTAGCGGCTCGACAGCGTCTGGTACAGCAGCCAGCCGTTGGCGAGCATGTTGATCGCCGCGTCGGGGGTCTCGAGGTGCACCGCTCCGAGGGTATGGTTCCAATGCGCCCAGACCTGCTCGAGCTCGTGGCGCGCCGGCACCGATCCGCGCAACCGTCCGACCAGATCGCGCGCCTCGGGCGTGTCGCGAGCCGCCCCGATCAGGAACACCACCTCGCGTTCCTGTCCGTCGGCGAGATCGACCGCGGTCATCATCGCCGCGCACGGATCGTAGCCGGCGCCGGTGCGGCCCGACAGCCGTACCGCGCCGAGCGCCAGGGGCGAGGTCAGCCGGCCGTTGCGGCCGAGGAATTCGAGACGATCGCCGGTCACCGACCGGCCTGCCTCGCTGACATCGAGGAAGGCGACCCGGTCGGGGAATTCGGTGTTGAACGGGTTGCGCGCGAACAGGGCGCCGCTCTGCGCATCGACTTCGGTGATGATGTGCGGCGCATGCTTGTGGCGGAGATCGCCCAGCACCAGTTCGCAGTAACCGGTGACGCTGATCCGCCGTTGCCGTCCGGAGCGGTTGCGCACGCGCACGACGACGTATTTCACCGGCGATGCGGACGCGACGTACGTCCACAGCTCGGACTCGATCCCGGACTCGCTGTGTTCGAACACGGAATAACCGAATCCGTGTCGGGTCACATACGGCGTCTGGCCCCGCGCTGGCGCCGGCGTCGGCGACCAGAACTCGCCGGTCTCGTCGTCGCGCAGGTAGAACGCTTCGCCGCAGGTATCTCCGACCGGGTCGTTGTTCCACGTGCTGACCCGCATCTCGTGGCAGTTCTCCGCCCAGCTGTAGGCGGATCCGCTCTCGCTGACCACGCTCCCGAAGCGGGGATTGGCGAGCACGTTCACCCAGGGCGTCGGCGTATTCCGTCCCGCGGGCAGGCTGATGACGTACTCGCGTCCATCGCGCGTGAAGCCGCCGTATCCGTTGTCGAACACCAGGTCGCGCTTCGCCAGGACCATGCGCTGCGACGCCGGTGCACGCCGTGCCCGCGCCGGCAATCGCGGAGCATTGGCGTCCGGCCGGCCTCGCCGCTCCACGTGGTCGGTCAGGGATCCACCTGCATCCGAGATCACCACGCGCGCGACGGCGGCCAGCAGCACGCGGTCTTCCTCCGACAACTGCTCGTTGCGCCTGACGAAGATGCCTCCCGGCTTGTCGATCAGCGAGGCCTCGGGTCCGGAGCGCACCTGCGCGAGGATCTGCTCGTGCAGCGATTGGCGGTAAAGCGAATGGTCCTCGTTGATGATCACCAGATCGCAGGTCAGACCCTTCATGCGCCAGTAGGCGTGCGCCTGCACGACCTGGACCACCAGCTCCATCTTCGCATGATCGCTCATGCGCAGCAGCACGATCGGCAGGTCGCCAGAGATGCCATATGCCCACAGGCCGGATTGGCCGCGGCGATTGCGCGCGATGATGCTTCCTGGAGCGCGTCGCGCGGTGACGGGATAGACCACCGACCCGGCGAGGCGTCCGTACACCTGGGCGAGCGTCTCGCTGGCACCCAGCTGGCGCAGCACCACCTGACTGTGGGTCCAGGCCAATTCGAAAACACGATCGGTCAAGCGCCGCTCGTGGTATTTCTCGATCAACGCGAGGGCCGCATCGCGGGTCTCGGCCATTCCGGTGACGATGTCGATACGCGCCGTGCCCTCCGGCGCCAGCCGTACCGTGCGGCGGACGGCGACCACCGGGTCGAGGACCGAACCGGCGGTACCGCTGAGTTCCGCACCCGGATCCATCGCTGCCGGATCATTGATCGTGCGGCCACGACCGATGAAGCGGACCCGGCTGGTCTCGAACGAGGCGTGGCCGATCTCGGCTCCGTCGACCGCCACCAAGTGGAACATCCACGGCGGTTTCTCGGTCGCAGAGCGGGCGCGCCGGGTGCTTAGGATCGCCGATCGTTCCGGAACCAGTTCGGTGCGGACGAACAGATTGCTGAAGGCAGGATGGGCGACGTCGGAAGCGAGCGTGGCCAGCACCGTCTCGCCGTAGGTGGTCGCTTCGAGCAGCCGGGTCTGGCCGCTCCCGTTGGTGAGGGTGACGCGGCGCACTTCGACGTCGTCTTCCGGCGAGACCGCGATCTCGGTATGCGCGTCGATGTCGTGATCGGTGCGCTTGAACTCTGCGCGAGCCTGGGTGAAGACCGCCTCGTAACGCTTGGTCGCGCGCATCGTCGGCTGATGGGACGTCGACCAGACCTCGTCGCTGTCCCGGTCGCGCAGGTAGCAGAACAACCCGTACGCGTCCCGGGTCGCATCCTCGCGCCAACGCGTCACCGCGAGGTCCCGCCACCGGCTCGAACCGCCACCGGCGGCGCTGACCATGACATGATAGCGGCCGTTCGAGAGCAGGTGAACCTCGGGTACGGGAGTCGACGCGCTGGTGAACACCCGCATCGTGCCTTCGGCGGTGAGCGATCCCCGGCGTGGCGCGTCGGATTCCGCCGCGTGGGGGAAGAACGGCGCGCTGGCCTTGGGCACCTTCTCATGCAGCAGCAGGTCGGCGGCGCGGAAGAGCGGGTCCGCGAGGAAGCGCCGCTGCATCGGTCGGCCGAGGAGCACGTATGCCAGCGCCAGGAACGCCATGCCTTGATGGTGCGCCATATACGAGCGTACGGTGACGCATCGGCTGCCCGGCGGCACGCGCGACGGCGTGTAGTCGATCGCCTCGTACCAGCCGTACCTGCCTTCGCGGCCTTCGGCGGTCAATCGCTGCAGGTTGCGGCATGCCTCCTCGGGTGCGACCATCAGCGCCATCGCTGATGCGTACGGCGCGATCACCAGGTCGTCGCCGAGTCCGCGTTTGAGCCCGAGTCCGGGGACTCCGAATGCGCGATACTGGTAGTTCAAGCTCGAATCGGTGGCGTTGTATCCGGATTCCGAGACACCCCACGGCACCCCGTGCTGTCGACCGAACTCGATCTGTCGCGCAACCACGGCCTGATACGTGCGATGCAGGATGGTGTGCGGATGATCCGGCATCACCAGGAGCGGCATCAGGTACTCGAACATCGAGCCGCTCCACGACAGCAGCGCCGGATGTCCACCCGAGGCCGTGAGCATCCGACCCAGCGTGAACCAGTGATCCTGCGTGACCTGGCCGAGGGCCACGGCGATGAAGCTGACCAGACGAGCTTCGGAGGCGAGCAGGTCGTAGCAGCCGCCATCCAGACGATGATCCGAAACGTTGTATCCGATCGAGAACAGGTCGCGCGCGCGGTCATAGAGGAAGGTGTAGTCGATCTCGGCGAATTCCTGGGCGCGCTGCGCCTGCCGCTGCGCACGGGCGATATGTTCGGTGGATCGCTCGGCGCCGACATTGACCTGCTGGGCCAACGATCCGATCCATTGCCGTGCGACCGCGTCCGTCGCCTCGTGCGCGAGCCGCGCCAATGCGGGACCGGCTTCGACTCCCAACCGCGCGATCTGCCGTGGCGTGGGAGCGCCGCTCGGATCACCCCAGAGCCGCGAGCGGATGGGCTCGAACGCTTCGCCCCACGCTCCGCCGCCGGCAGTCCCGGGAGACTCCGGCAGCAGGCACCAGGGCGCGAAATGCGCGATCTCATCCTCGTGCTGTTGGCACGTGGATTCGATCGCGCGCGCCCACCACGCGCCTTCGTCATCTTCGGCGGCGATGAAAGCGGACACCACTTCGCGCATGGACAGACGGAGCGTCGACAGGAAGACATGCGACCCCGGCAGCGATGGTCGGTGGCCCCCGATCGACCGCTCGAGACGTTTGAGCTGCTCGAGCGCCTCAGGCTTGATGCGCCCAGTGGCGTGATCCGTTCTCGCCAGCGAACGTGCATGATCACCGAGCGCGATCAGCGCATCGTGGACGCCGTCGATATCCGCCTGCGAGACCAACGGCCGATCGGGCAGTTCGATCAAGCCGTGCTGGAGCGTATACAGGTGTCCGGAGAGGTTCCCGCTATCGACCGTCGACACGTATTGCGGCAGCAGCGGCTTGCAGGTGCGGGTGTCGTACCAGTTGAAGAGGTGGCCGCGGTAGCGCTCGAGCTGGTCCAGCGTGTCGAACGTGGCCGCGGTGCGATCCAGGACACCGCGTGGCGGCAGGTAGCCGAAGTCGCACGCTGCGAGGTTCGCGAGCAGCGAGCAGCCGATGTTGGTGGGCGACGTGCGCGGCGCCACCACCGGGGCCGGATGCTCCTGGAAATTGTCGGGCGCCAGGAAGTGGTGTTCGGCGGTGACGAAGGTCTCGTAGAAGCGCCACGTCTTGCGTGCGTGCACACGCAGGTAGCGGACATCGGCTGCAGCGAAGCGGTGCTCGCTGGTTCCGATCGGCCTGCTCAGCCACCATGCCACCGCCGGCGCCACCAGCCACGCTCCGAGGACGGTAGCCGCGATGGGGAGCTGGTCCGGCTGCGCCCACGCGAGCCACATCGCCCCGACGATCGCCACCAGCGGCGACGCTGCCATCGCAGCGGTGACAGCGATCAGACCGGTGCCGGCCTCGCGCTCGGCATCCGTCGAGGTCTTCCACTCGAGCAGCCGACGCCGGGTCACCAGCAGACGCCACCATGCGCGCATGGTCGCGTCGAGGGTGTAGCACGCCTCGTGAGCGAGGAAGACGATGCCGACCACGGCCTGCGACAGCTGCATGGCGGCAGAGCGGACCACGCGTTCCAGGTGGGCGGATACCGGCGTTTCCTTGGTGATCGACATCCCCTCCGTCACCACCGACAGCATCAGCGGCGTCAACAGAGCAGCCGCCGGCAGCAGCCACCAGGTCCACGGAGCCGCGACGCTCCAGAGCACCGCGGCCCACGCGACCAAGGCGATGGGGAGGCACGTGCGGCGGAGGTTGTCGAGGATTTTCCACTGGGACAGCCAGCTCAGTGCGTTGCCGCCCGGGGATCCGGGCGGCCGTCCCCTCAGCCAGCCGGCGATCTGCCAGTCTCCGCGGATCCAGCGGTGGCGACGGGCCGCGTCCGCGAGATAGCGCGAGGGATTGTCCTCGTACAGCAGCACGTCGCTGACCAGCCCGGAGCGGACGTGACAGCCTTCCAGGAGATCATGGCTGAGCACCGCGTCGTCCGGAAGCCTGCCCTCGACCGCCTTGGTGAAGGCGTCGACATCGTAGATCCCCTTGCCGATGAATGAGCCCTCGCCGAAGAGGTCCTCGTACACGTCCGAGACCGCCCGGGTGTACGGATCGATACCCGGCTCACCCGAAAACAGGCGCGCATACCACGATCGGTTGGCACTGGGCAGGGAAATGCCCACTCGCGGTTGCAGCAGGCCGTGCCCGCGCCCGACGACGCCCGACGCATGGTGGGCAGGTCGATTCAGCGGATGCGCCAGGGTTCCGACCAGCTTGTTGGCGCTGTCCATGGGCAGCTGGGTGTCGGCGTCCAGCGTGATCACATGCTTGATGCGCGGCAGCACGCCGAGATCTCCGACGACCTCGCTGAAGCCCTCGACCGCATCGCCGGGTTCGTGCTCGCAGCGCAGGGCGCGATTGAAATCCGCGAGCTTTCCGCGCTTGCGCTCGTGGCCCATCCACATGCGTTCGCGCGCATTCCAGCGCCGAGGCCGGTGGAACAGGAAGAAGATGCATGCTCGGTCGCCGGGGGCATGCTTCTGGTTGAGGGCTTCGATCGCGGCGCGCGCGTGCGCGACCAATGCCGCATCCCCGGGCATGTGCTCGGAAGAGGCGTCGGTAAAGTCGGTGATCAGTGCGAAATAGATGTTGGGCTCGCGATTGGCGACGTAGCGCACCTCAAGGCTATCGGTCAGAGCGTCGATCGCGTATGCGCTCGAGAGCATGCACGGCACCACCACCATGGTCTGATGGTCGGAGGGGACCCCCGCGGTGAAATCCAGGCGCGGCAGCTGTCGCGGAGTGACGAGCATCCCCACCGCGATATTGACCACGGCGATGACCGCCTGCGAGCCGATGATTGCCGCGAGCACGCAGGCGACCGCGGTCCACACCGGACCCAGGCCGTGTTCCGCGACCTGCCAGGCGACGAGTTCGGCGATCGCGAGCGTCCCCAGCACGATCGGACCGAGGTAGACCGCCAGGGTATGACGGCGCATGAACCCGCCCAGGCGTCGTCTGAGTGTCGTGCGGGCACCAACGCTCCGCTCCAGCTGGGCGAGTCCTTCATCCACCAGATAATGACCGACGTGCCGTTCGCGCACGTCTCCGTGGTGGACGACGCCCTTGTGTGCCAGCCCGACCGACAGCGCGGCGACCTCCTGCTCGGATCGTGCGCTGCGCTTGGCCAGGCGCTCGACGACATGCCGATAATGGTCGCGCGTGGCGAAATCCATGTCGCTGTAGACGTCGGCCGGATCGCCGCGCAGGGCATGGTCCACAACGCTGTGGCTCTCGACGAATTCGCTCCAGTCGGTCGAGGCGAGGAATCGCAGGCTTCCGATGGAGTTGCCGACCGAGACCTGGTCGGCCGCCTGGCTCTGGTTTTCGGCTTGGATCAATCCTTCGATCGCCTGGCCGCTTTCGCCCAGCCGTTGCTCGATCCAGTTCACCACCAGGGTCAGCGCCTGATGGCGCCCCTGGATGCGCCGCGCAAGCTCAGCGACGAAGGCTGGGGTCAGCGCATCGCGCGACTGCGAGAGGTCCGCCAGGGCGACGATCAGCTGTGCCGGCTTGTGCTCTGCGAGTTCGAGCAGTCGATCCGCCCACGCATCGGCGCGATCGCGTTCGCGCCGACCGGCGGCGATGATCGCACCGACGCGCCTGAGATTCTCGATCAGCGCGAGTCGGAGCATGATGGGAATCGCCCACAGCTCTCCCAGCTTCAGCGGTACAGCCGACTGGTAGGCGGCGATCGCTCCACTCAGGCTGACGACATCGACACGGCCGTCGACATGGATGATCAATTCATACGCCAGGGCGTAGACGCGCGCGAGCCCGGCCAAGGGCCCGTTCGCCAGCTTGGGCAGCTCCCGGCTGTAGGAGCGCGGGAAATGCCGGCGGGCGAGGCGGATCTGCTCTTCGATGAGGTAAAAATTGTCCAGGAGCCATTCGGCCGCTGGAGCGATGCGTCGGCGCTTCGCGACGGCGGCTGAGATCAGGTCATAGGCCTCGAGCAGGGTGGCTTCGTTGTCTGCGAGCCGATCCAGCAGGTCGTCGCGCCGCTGACGGCCTTCGATCAGCCGGTGCCATCCCGACAGCTCGCGGAAGTGCCGCTCCAGCTGCTCGCGGCTATAGAGCTCGGCGCGCAGGGGATGGTCTTCCTCTGACGGTACCCGTGCACCGGCCTGTTCTCCGAATGGTCGCGGCGGAAGGACGAGCCCGCCCACGATGGTCCGGGCACGTTTCAACGGTGCAGTCACCAGTGCGCGACGGGAAGGCCGGGACATGCGTACGAGGTCTATCCGCCCGCCAGGGCCATTGATGGGCTAACCCCCTCGGCTTACACAACTATCGATCCATGGGGTTCCTCACAAACGCAACTGGCCCAATGGCTTCAGCGAAGATGCACCCGCCTCATCGATGCTTCCTGGCCTTGGCGCGCCCGGATTTGACCGGACGCGAGTTGGACTGCGGGCCCGGGGATTGGCGACCGCGAGGTGCAGCATGACCACCGCGGGTCCCTGCCTTTGATGGCGATTTCGCGGGCTTGGCCTTCGAGCGTGGGCCCTTGGCGCGCGCGACCGTAGGCGCATCGTCGTCGATGCGATTCTCCGCGAGCCCCTTCTGGTACAGGAGCTGCTCACGCACCGATCCCGAGGCCATCTCCTCGGCATCGGACTCCGACACCGACACGAACGGATCGTCACCGATGGAGCGGTCCCGGGCGTCGTCGAGCACGCGCTCGGGATCGAGCTCGGGCGATCGCGGCGCGGGCTGGCTAGTAGTGGTAGTGGTAGTGGATGATTCCGGGGCCCTGCGCATGGCGGGCCGCTTCGCACGCGGTGATGTGGATGCCATGGCTACCTCTTGGTTACAGTGGGATGTGGGGTTCACGGACCGGTGATTCTCGGGACCGCCCGATGTCGCTGGCGCCTGAACTCGTGCAGATGTCCGCAGCGCGCATGGCATCGGACGCCGTGCCCGCATGGATCGACAGCAAGATGTTGCCTTCATCGACCTTGCCCGCGTGGCGACGGGCTTCGAATTCGGGAATCCGGGATCCCGCTGCAGCTCCGACCATGCCGCCGATGGCTGCGCCCACGGCGGCAAAACTCAATCCCGCGATCAGAGGCCCCGCGTCCGCCACAGCATCCGCGACATCGAGCTCGATCGTGCCGGAACCGATGAGGGCGCCCAGAGCCCCGAGGAGGATCCAGCCGAGCAACAGGCCGAATGCGATCCCCTCTGGCGCTTTGGTATGGCGCTCGTGGACGAAATCGCGATCCCCGCGCTTGTCAGGGAAGAGCGCCGAGATCGCACTGTTGGCGAAGCCTGCGCTGCGCAGCTCGTTGACGATGGCCTCTGCCTGGGCATAGGACCTGGCGATGCACGAGACGGAACGTGCCATAGGGACCCCCGATCGTGGCTCACCGCTGGTTTCCGACTGTTTGTGCGACGGGAGAACCAGCGGTCCACGAGTTCCGTACAGAGTTTACCGCATTCTCCACTCCATACGCCATGATTTCGGCGATAACTCTGTACTGGGCCACGTACTGGGATTCCACAGGCTCCGACGGTGGACGAGCCGTGTCCAGAGTCGTTCTCAGCTCGATTGAACCCGGAAGCCCCCTCCGCACCATTCCGGTGAGTTCCCAGGCACCCCGGCCTGGGAATCGGGGAATAAAATGGATACTCGCTGGTTGAGTCCAGGGCGCGTGCACCCACAATCACCGGTTCGCCCTCCTGCCCCTCAGGAATCGGCAAAGCCGCCAGGAGGTCCGCGCGTGTCCGATGCCCCAGCGTCCGTGGAGTCCCCGATCGGGCAGCCGACGCGCGTACTCGTCATCGACGACGAGAAGAACATCCGCACCACTCTGAGCATGGCCCTACGCGCACTTTCCTGCGATGTCATCGCCGTGGAGAACGCCGAAGGCGCGATGGCCGCCTTGCGCATGCAGCAGTTCGATATCGCCTTCCTCGACCTGCGATTGGGTAACGAGAACGGTTTGGAGCTGCTTCCCCAGATCTTCTCACGCACTCCGGCGCTTCCGGTGGTGGTCATCACCGCGTACGCGACCATCGATACGGCGGTCGAGGCGATCCAGCGCGGCGCGGTGGATTACCTGTCGAAGCCTTTCACTCCCGCCCATATCCGCACCGTGCTCGAGCGACTGACCAATCGCCAACAGCTCGCCTACCAGGTCAGCCATCTCGGCCAGATGCTCGCCCCGAGCGTGCCGGAGGTCGATTTCAGCACCGCGTCTCCTGCGATGAAGACCGTCCTGGATTTCATCTCGCGCGCCGCGACCTCCAACGCGCCGGTGCTGTTGCGCGGCGAAAGCGGGACGGGCAAGGGCATGCTCGCGCGTGCGCTGCATACCCAGAGCGCGCGCCGCGAAGGCCCGTTCGTGACGGTGAATTGCCCGACCCTCACCGAGGAGCTGCTGTCGAGCGAGCTGTTCGGCCACGCCAAGGGATCCTTCACCGGTGCGGTCTGCGATCGCCCAGGGAAGGTCGAGGCCGCTGCGGGCGGGACGCTGTTCCTCGATGAACTCGGCGAGATGAGCCCGGGCATCCAGGCGCGCCTGCTGCGATTCCTGCAAGAGAAGCAGTTCGAGCGCGTTGGCGAAACCGTCACCCGCACCGCCGATGTGCGGGTCGTCGCGGCGACCAACCGCGATCTCGAGACCGCCGTGCGCGAGGGGAAATTCCGCGAGGACTTGCTCTTCCGCCTCAACGTGCTCGAAGTGGCGCTGCCGCCGCTGCGCGAACGCCGCGAAGACATCCTGCGTCTCGCCCGCCATTTCATGGTGTATTTCGCACAGTCCTCGAAGCGCGCGGTGCCGTCGCTGGCGCCGTCCGCGCAGGAGGTGCTGCGCAACTACACCTGGCCGGGCAACCTGCGAGAGCTCTCGAACGAGATCGAGCGCGCCATGGTCATCTATCCCGGCCAGCTGCTGGAGCCGGAGTCATTCTCGCGCCGGATCCTCGGCGCTGCCAATCCGTCGCCGCAACCCACGCTGGGCGAAGACTTCACGCTCGCCGAGATCGAGCACGAGCACACCCAGCGCGTGCTCGCGCGCTGCCGTACGCTCGAGGATGCTGCGCGCGTGCTCGGCATCGAGTCCTCGACCCTGTGGCGTAAGCGGAAGCGCATGTCCTCGTCGAATTCCTCGTCGCAGACGCCTGCAGCGGGCAACGCCATCGCGGGCGAGGACGCGAAAAATGCGAAGGATGCCAAAGATGCCAAAGATGCCAAGGGGGCTGCTGGCTCCTAGGCGAGGCTGCGGGCTGGTAGGCACCTGACGGCTGGAGGGGACCATCGACCCTCATCCCCGGTGCGCGCCCCGACCCTGCTGAGCATCTGCCGAACCCCTGCTGAACATCAGCCATCGAATCGATTCCGCCGGACTCAGCGTTCGACATCGAGGTCATTGTCCACGGCGTCGACCCCGGCGATTTCGCGGGCTTTGATGCCCACCTCGGCCTTTTCGCGTTGATTGCGTACGGTGCCTCTCAGGAGCACCCGTCCTCCCGCGGTGATGATCGTGATGGTCACGGCCGCGTGCGACAGTCGCTCATCCGCGGTCAGCGAATCCCGGATGCGCTTGGTGATCGTGACATCCTCAGACCTTTCTGATCGATCCTGTGCCGTCGGCTGCACCTCGGTCGCACCTGACGGGGTGGCACGGTCGGAGCCGCCGCATCCGAGCAGAGCGACAGCACACATGCCGATGATGCCCCATGACGTTGTCATCCACATCCACATGACCGCACTGTCGCGCGCGCTCGAGCGGAGCCAGCACCAACGACGGAGGCGGGTGGTCGCCCACCCCCCTCCGCACACTCATCCGCTCGCACCTGATCTCAGGTACAGCCGCGGAGCAGGAACAGCACCAGCAGCACCGGAATAGGCACACCGAGCAGCCAGAGGAGTCCCCAGCCGACAGCGCCGGCACGAGGTGCATTCGTGATCATCGTTTCCATGTCATGCTCCATTCTGCATTTTGGGTCGTTCGTTCATTTGCACCCGCTGGTCGAGCCGGTGAGCACACCGGCGCGTTCCGCGGACTTGCGCATGCGTTCCATCGCCTGTCCGATCTCCAGGAGCGCTTCCTTGCCCAGGAGGCGTTTCGCGCTCTTGAACAGATCGTGCTCCTCCTCGTGGATGTGATGCTCGAGATTCTCGCGCAACACCGTCAGCTTGGCTTTCCACGCGTCATCGTCGACCGGGAGATCTTCCATCTCTGCGATATGGCTTCTCCTATCTCGTATGGAGTCAGCGAGACTCGGTCTTCAGGGTTTCCACACCGGCGGACGACGGGAAGAGGCCGAGGACGAGTCACGGTTCTTCTTGGCCGCACCTGGTCCGTGACGGTCGACCCCTGCTTCGCGGGAATAGGAGATGTCACGAGCACCGGCTTCGTCGCAGATCTTCTTCGACCGGCTGATCTCTTCCGCATTTTCCGTGTGCACCGAGATCAGGATGTTCCCCTCTCGAATCTTGCCTTCGTACCGCTTCGCCTCGTACTCGGGAATGCCCATCCCGACCAGCGCACCGGCGACACCGCCGACCGCCGCGCCGACCGCCGCCGCGCTGAGCGCAGCCATGATCGGTCCAGCAGCGATCAGTGGGCCAGCGCCGGGAATCGCCAGCGCGCCGATGCCCGCCAGCCACCCCAGCGCGCCCGCGAGCAGACCTCCGGTGCTGGCGCCGGTGGCGGCGCCCTCCGGTGCCTTGGTGTGCTGCTCGTGGGCGAAGTCCTGCGTGCCGCGCTTGTCGGGGAAGAGCACCGAGATGTCGTTGCTCGAGAATCCCGCGGCACGCAACTGGTCGACGATGATTTCAGCCTGGGCCTGGCTCGTCGCTATGCAAAATACTGCCTTGGCCATGGCTGGCTCCTTTACTTGTTCGTGACGTCGAGCTGATTCAGGACCTGCTTGCCGCCGGATGCGCGGAAGGCCGTCGAACCGATCTGGGCTTTCTCACGTTCGCTGTCGACGGATCCCTTGAGGATCACCTGGTTGTTGCTGCTCTTGATCTCGACCGAACGAGCGGTCGACGACAGCGTCTCGTCGTTCACCACCGCCTGGCGGATGCGCTGCACCAAGGCCCGATCGGTATCGGTCTCTCCGAGGGTCGCCTCGTCTCCGATGTTCGTCTGCAGCCCCTGCTCCTCGCTCAGCTTGGTCGAGTTGGTCGAGGTCGAAGCGGAGCTGTCATCCTGCGCCGGGATCTGGCTCAGATCCTCCTCGCTGCCCAGCTGCGTGCTGCGGGACGCATCCATCTGCGCCGAGCGGTTCAGGCTGGTCGATCCGGCGCCGATGCCGGCATCCGATTCGGGAATCGAGCGCGCACCCGTGTCGGTGAGCACGGTGCCGCGCTGCTTCTCGGTCGAGGTGGTCGACGCCGAGTCCGTGGTTCCGGCGCCCAGGCCAGCTGACTGGTCACCGCTGCCGAGAGCTTCGCCCGACTGTTGCGGACGCTGCTGATCGAAGCCACCCATCGGGCCGGTGTGGGAAGGACCCTCGAGTGTCGCGCTATCGCTGTGATCGAACACGGGGGACAGGGTCTCTGCATCAGACGCGCTGGCACTGGAGCCGGATTGGGCGCCCGAGTCGCCGCTGACGGACGAACCCGTGCTGCTGCTATACGAGGGGGAATGGACGAAGCCGCCATGGGCGTCCTCGCTGGCGGGGGCGCTCGGCGCGCTCGCGACCGGGGGCTGCTGGGACGGCGCTTTGGCCGATTCCTGTTGGTCTTTGGCGCCATTGCAGCCGGCAAGGGCAGCGATGGTCGCAACGAGGACGAGGGACTTGTACATGGTGAACTCCGAGAGTGGTAAAGGGTGTTGTTCAGATGAAAAAGTGAGCGCTGTCGGGGCAGGTCCTCAGGCGACCGGTTTCTGGCTGCGCGAGGCGTCGTGCGCGCGGCGGCCGCGACGGCGCGCCGGCGACGGCCCGTTGTGCCGCCGCTCCTTGGCCTGCTGGTTCATGTGCGCGATCCACATGGTCACGCCCATGACCGACAGCGCGAGGCTGACCTTCAGCGCCGGTCCGCGCAGGAAGTCGCGGACGTTCAGGCTATCGGTGTCGGATAGTTCCCGACCAGCAGCCATGATCGCCGCCGCCGCCTCCTGGAGGACGAGATTCTTGATCGAATCGGCGTTCGGCGCGCTGGCACCGGTGCGATCGTCGTTCGCGCTATGGGTCGATTTCATGGTGTTCTTCCTGGTGAGTGGCTGTTTATGGATGGATCAGCGGTCGGTCGCGTCGCGGAACTTGTCGCCGATCTCGCGGCCCGAATCCTTGATCTTCTCACCGAAGCTCTTGTCGCCGTCAGCGTTGTCGCGGACGTCCTTGGCCTTGTCCTCGGTGTCCTTGCCGATGTCCTTGGCTTCGCTCTTGCCGTCGTGCCACAGTGACTTGGAGTCGTTGTTGTTGTTGATGCTGCCGAAGCTGTCGTGGTCACCGCGCACATACGCAAAGATGACGACGGCGGCGGCGGCGAGGACGAGAACCAGCAGAAGGGTGCGAATGCCTCTCATGGTGTGCCTTTCGAAAAATGGGTGATCAACTCGATTGCCACACACGGTGAGCGCTCGCTGTGCCAACCCCGATCGTAGCACCGCGCGCTTTCCACGACGGTCGCGGTCCGAGCCTTTGAGGCCTCAGATGGGATGTACGGACGCAGTCCGCAGTCGGCCATCAACAGACGCGTTCGCACGAAGGGCGCAGGACCATGCGTATTGCACGAGTGTGTGAAACGGGCCGTGCATCGCAGAGTCCTCGTCGGACGTGGCGACTCAGGGCCTGAGCGGCAGTGGGTCCGCGCGTTGGCCTTTGAGCCAGGTGTGGACCGCCGGAAGGAAGACCTCCGCGAACAGGATCTTGGCGCAGGCCACCAGCGGGACGGCGAGGACGATGCCATAAAATCCGCCGAGCATGCCGCCACCCAGGATCGAGAGGATGACCGTGGCCGGATGCAGATCGGTCGTCTGCTTCTGGATCAGCGGGGACAGCACGTAGTCGTCCAGTACCTGGGCGAGGATCCATACGCCCAGAGGGAGGAGCAGCACGCGCCACCAGACGATATCCAGTCCGCCGCTGGTCATGTGCGAATAGATGCCATCGGCCGCGCTCGCATCGTTGAGATGGATCGCGAGCAGCAGCCAGGCCAGTGGCAGTCCCGCGAAGTGCAGATACGGAATGAGGCAGCAGAGTCCCGTCACCAAACCGAGCAGCAGCCCATACGGGACCGAGCACAGGGTCAGGCCGATGGCGTAGACCGCGGCCAGGACCAGGCAGACCAGTGCGCGGCCGCGGAAGAATCCGCCGATCGTCCGCTCCATGCGTCTGACCACCAGCGCGACGCGGTTGCGGTGAGGCTCCGGCGGAAGAGTGCGCAGGTAATGGTGCACGCGGGGAAAATTCAGGCTGAACAGCACCGCGAAAAATGGCACCAGGAACAGGAAGACGACGATGTCGAAGATCTGGAAGATGGATCCCACCACCACGTTGACCACGGTCATACCGTTGCGCGCAAAGACGCGGATGGTGTCTTCACGCTGATGCTCCTTGCCGACTTGCTGCACGATGATCGCGGGCGGCGGGGGTGCTGGCTGCACCGACGCCGGCGTTTCTCCAGAAATCGGCGAGACAGCGCTGGCAGGAGCCTTCGGTGCCAGGGCCTCGTGGAGGGCGGCGATCTGCTCACGGATCACCGCGGGAATCACCGGGCGTTCGCTCAACCGCACCGCCTTGTCGACATAACCCGGGAAGTCCCGCACCAGCTGACGCGTCTGCTCGACCAGCGGCGGCATCGCGACTGCAATCACGCACGCCGCAGCGCACAAGGTCAAAGCCGCGCTGGCAACCACCATGCGCGTGCGCGTGATGATCGGGTGCAGGCGCATGGCTCGCCGCACCATCGGTTCGAACAGGTCGGCAGCGAGCAGTCCCAAGAGCAGCGGGATGACGATCCCACGCAATTCGTACGCCAGCCACAGGATCCCGGCGGCAAAGCCGAGGACCAGCAGATCGCGGACGATCTGCACCTGCCACAGGTGCAGCCGATGCCATCGATGATCTGGATCGGCAGCCATCCAAAGCTCCGCCGGAATCCGGCTGGCACGCACGATAGACGTGCCGGGTTACTCTAAGCGCCGACCGCAGGCACCCCGCATCGGGCCGATGGACCGCGGTCGGCTGTAGTCGGGTCTCAGGGTCCGCGGCGTAGCGCGTGCGCGATCAGCGAGATGACGAACAGCACGATGAAGATGAAGAACAGGACCTTCGCGATCGATGCGGCTCCGGCAGCGAGGCCGGTGAAGCCGAACAAGGCCGCGACGAGCGAGATGACGAAGAACGTCGCCGTCCAGTACAGCATGGGATTCCCTTTCGATGACCGTCGTGACGGTCGGGTACACCGCTCACGGCGGCGGTGATCAGAACGCACCGGTCGTGCCACTGGCGCCCAGAAGGGCGCCCTCCTTCCGCAAGGCCCTCTGCGCGCGCACAGGGAGCGGTTCCAGGGGAGGTGGAACCCGACCGACTCACGCCGAGCGGGCACGGCTCACGCGATCACCATGCACAGTGCAGGATATCCAGCTGCCGATGATGGCACCATGTCGGGCGCAGGGTGCGCCAACGATCTTCGACCGTTCGGTCGGATCCCGCCTGCCGGCTCCCATCTTCCCAGGAAGGCCTCAGGCGCCAGCGAGGTCCGAAGGCTTGTTGCCCATGATCTTGTTGTAGAGCGCCAACGCCTGGGCGACGACCTGGTCCATGTTGTAGTATTTGTAGGTCGCCAGACGTCCGCAGAAATGCACGTTCGGTGTCTCGTTCGCGAGCTGCTGATACTGCTTGTAGATCTCGTAATTCTCGTGGCGTGGCACCGGATAATACGGATCTCCCTCGGCGCGCGGATACTCGTAGACGACGGTCGTCTGGGAGTGGCGCTGCCCAGTCATGTATTTGAACTCGGAGATGCGCGTGTACAGGTTGTCGTTGGGGTAATTCACCGTGCCGGTGCTCTGGAACACCTCGCGATCATGGGTCTCGAAGCGGAATTCGAGCGACCGGTACGGCAGCTTGCCGAACCGGTAGTCGAAGAAGGCGTCTACCGGGCCGGTGTAGATCATCTGCTTGAAAGGCACGAATCCCACGATGTTCCGGTGATCGGTGTTGAGCATCACGCTGATGTTCTCGTGGCCGAGCATCTTCTCGAACATGCGCGTGTAGCCGTGCAGCGGCATGGCTTGATAGGTATCGGTGAAATACCGATCGTCCCGGTTGGTGCGCGTCGGCACACGTGCCGTCACCGATGCGTCGAGCTCGGAGGGATCCAGGCCCCACTGCTTGCGGGTGTATCCGCGGAAGAACTTCTCGTAGAGCTCGCGCCCGACCTTGGCGACCACGACATCCTCCGAGGTGCGGATGTGCTCCTTCTTCTCGGCGACCGACGCGAAGAAATCCTCGAGTTCCGACGATTTCAGATCGAGGTTGTAGAGCTTGTTGACCGTATCCAGGTTGATCGGAATCGGCACCAGCTGGCCGTCGACCGAAGCCAGCACGCGGTGCTCGTAGGGACGCCAGCTGGTGAAGCGCGACAGGTATTCGAACACATCCTTCGAATTCGTGTGGAAGATGTGCGGTCCGTAGGTGTGGATGAGAACCCCCGCATCGTCGTAGCGGTCATAGGCGTTTCCGGCGATGTGCGGTCGCCGGTCCACGACCAAGACCTTCTTCCCTGCTCCTGCTGCGAGACGTTCAGCAAGCACGGAGCCGGCGTACCCGGCTCCGACCACGAGATAATCGAACATGCGGCATCATTCCTTGCGGTAGGTGTTCAGCGGCTCACCGAGTCAGGTGCGCTTGGCAGAGGGTTGGCGTGACCGGCTCCGGAGCAAGGCCGTCTCCCCCTGCGCTTCCACGTCCTCCTTGCCCGCGATCGCCGCGCTCATCAGAGCCAGCATGTCCGCATGAGTCTTGTCCCAGGAATTGCCCGAGAGGAATTGCTCGATCCGCTCGCGTTTGCGCGGGCGGTCACCATCGGCCATCGCCCGCTCGAGCGCGGCGACGAACTCGGCCGGCTCGTCGGCGATCTCCACCAGCCTTTCCTCCCCGTACGGCTTGACCACGTCGCGGATGGAGGTGGACACCACCGGACGGTCAGCAGCCAGATACTCGGGGGTCTTGGTCGGACTGATGAAGCGGGTCGATTCGTTGCGCGCGAAGGGCAGGATCGCCGCGTCCCATCCCGACAGGTAATTCGGCAGCTGACTGTAATCCTTCTTCCCGAGATAGTGGATGTTCGGCCGCTTGGGCAGGCATTGCGGATCGATCTTCACCACCGGACCGATCATGACCAGGTGCCAGTCCGGACGTGCGGCGGCGATAGCGTCGACCAGCGCGAGATCGAGCCGCTCGTCGAGCACCCCGTAGAAACCGATGCGCGGGTGCGGGATGACCGCCTGATCGTTTGGCACTCCCTGCGGTTTCTTGGCCTTGGTGAAATGCGCATGATCGATGCTGCTGGGGAAGGCGTGGACGTGATCGTGGCGGTCCCGCTTGGCTTCGTACAGGGACTGACCGCCGGTGAAGACCAGGTCCGCCCAGGCGAGCAGCTGCTGCTCGCGCTCCTGCATCTCGGGCGGCGCACCGCGGAAGGCGGACAGTTCATCCATGCAGTCGTACACCACCAGTGCGGGAAAGAGATGCTTGGTAAAGGCCATCGCCATCGGCGTGTAGTACCACAGCGCATACTGGGCGATCTCGCGTTTCCGGAACAGGTCGTTCACGAGCAGTCGCTGGCGATCGATCACCTCCCGATGGTCGAGCCCCACGGGCAGATGCGGGGTCACGACGATGACCCCGCCTTCTTTGACCGCGCAGTGCATGTTGTCCTGCTCGTGCTCGTCGAAGATCGGCTCCTCGATAAAGAATACCCGGTGCCCGCGCGCGAAGCGGGTGAGCAGGTGCTGGGGGCGCTGGAAGACGAAATCCCAGCGAAGGTGCGACAGGCAGACGACATCGTAACCGCCAGGGATTTCGACGTCGTAGGCGTCCGGCAGACCTTTGAATTCCGCCCGTCGGGGAGCGGGCTGCGATGCGCGTCGACCGCTGTCGCGACGATTCGGCTTCTGCGGCTGGATGAGATCGTCGGGATTGGGGAAGGTCGTCATGTCCAGAACTCCTGAGGGCGACCGGATGCCGAGACCATTCGCGGCAGTGCCGATCAACTGGAACCGTCACGGAGCAAGCGTCATGCCATGCAAGGACTTCCGCGGCAATCCCGCTGGAACGCCTGGGAAATCCCCATTTCCCGTGCAGAAGCCCGGTCGCAGCACCGACCCGACCCTGCACACTGCATGGACATGCAACAGTCAGCATTGCTCCGATGGCTTCCCGCATGCGACGCCCACGATATCCGATGGAGGAACCATGCGCGTCAATCGACCTCGCCCGCTTTCGAAAGCCGCATTGGAAGACCTCGGCGATGCGCGTCTGCTGCTCGAGACGGTGACCCATAACATCCAGGCGACGATCCGGACGCCGGCGGAGCCAGACCAGGCGCTGGCCTCGGCGATCACCATGCTCGAACAGGCGCTCGCAACGCTGGTGCGAATCCGCGACAAACGCCCCTGATGCAGTGGCTTTTTAGAAAAAAAAGAGGCAGCAACGCGTCTCCGGCGTTGCTGCCTCGCCCGCGCTCCGCGGGTCCTGCATGGGCACTATGCTTAGGGGCTCTCCTCCCGCTGGGCATCTCATTGAGAGCCTGCGGTGAAGGCCCGGTGCTGGCCCACGCGCTGATTATAGTGCCATCGCTCATCGAGCGACCATCGCTCTGGCCAGGCTTCGACGCGTGAGGCCGACTGGTCACTCGACCGAGAACTCCACCGGCTCCATGGGTTCGAGCGCGCGCTTGGGATCGATGACGGTGATCCGCGTGATGTGCTTCGGATTGATCCAGACCCCGCAGAGCGTGAATCCATGCGAGGCGAAGGTGGTGCTGTCCATCGGGATCTTTCCCATCAGTTCCAGGCACGCTTCGATCTTGATGCGCAGGAAGCTCTTCTCCTTGGTCGTCATCCAGACCAGCAACGGCGGCGCGCCATCCGAGAAATGAATCGCATTCACCTGCTTGCTGTCGGCCATGGTGGACTCCTGGATCGGGATGCCGGCAGCGTACCGCGCACGTGGCCGATCGGCACGCGCAGATCGGTTCGCAGGCGCCGGTGTGGGTGAGGCTGTGGGTGGAAGGGTCACGTCGTGAGCCGCTCTGGGCGGTGCAACGCCAGGAAACACTGGCCGTCGTGGCCCCGGCCGGGCATGGTGCCGTCGTGGACGACGACCCGGCCGCACCGGCATCAGCGCCCAGGCGCAGCGATCGCATCACGCTCACGGATGCCAAGGCGCACCACCTCTTCCGGGGCCGCCGCGCCGTCTCTCCGCGCCGCCCCCTCGGACTGGTCCTGATCGTGCTCCTGGCGGTGATCGCGTTGGTGCTGTGGATCAGTACGCGGACGTAGGATCGTCCGACGTCCGACGTCAGCAGACAAGAGGATGGCATCATAGGGACGAGTGGGGTATCGACGTCGGACGTCGGACGTCGGACGTTCCCAGTATGCGATCCCGGTTGGATTCGAACCAACGACCTCCGGTTTAGGAAACCAGTGCGCTATCCACTACGCTACGGGATCATCGTGCGGCTCGGCCGCGGGCAGCAGTATCAGGTGTATTCGAGCACAGAAAAGATCGGAACGTCGAGCCGCTTCGCCCCGCCCAGGAAAGCCAGGTCGATCACGAAGGCGCATGCCACGACCTCGGCCCCGAGCAGCCTCACCAGCTTGCACGCGGCCTCCATGGTGCCGCCGGTCGCCAGCACGTCGTCGACCATGAGCACGCGATCCCGGGCGGTGACCGCATCATCGTGGATCTCGATGGTGTCGGTGCCGTACTCGAGGCCGTACTCCTGACGGCGTGATTTCCAGGGCAGCTTGCCGGGCTTGCGGATCGGCACGAAGCCGGCGCCGAGCGCGATGGCGATCGGCGGGGCGAAGATGAAGCCACGGCTCTCGATCCCCACCACCTTGGTGATGCCCTGGCCTTGGAACTTGGCCGCCATCGCCTGCACCACGTGCGCCAGCGCGGCGGGATTGCCGAGCATCGGCGTGATGTCCTTGAAGACGATGCCCTTCTTGGGGAAGTCGGGGACGTCACGGATGTGGGTGCGCAGTTCCATGGCGGGACGGTACGGCGGCCTGCGGCGACGTCCATGGTCCCCGGCAGTGGCTCGGAGGCCCCGATAGCGGTGGACCCGGCAGCCGTTTCCTCTCCCTCCTGCGGGGGAACGCAACGACGGAAACGCTCTGGTCAGCGCAAGATCCGCTTCCCGGTACGACCAGTATGGATCCTTCACCCCCGACACGGCGTCCGTGGTGGCGCACCGGCTGGGCGATCTCGGGCGCAACCCTGGCCGGGCTCCTGCTGCTCGGGGCACTGGCGCTGATGAGCTACCTGCACGACGACTCGGATCTCGCGCGCGTGCAGGTCGCGGCCGACCACGTGGGCCTGCCGCGTGGGCCATCGCCCCTGCCCTCTGCCGCCGTGGCGCTGCGGGGACGGGAGCTGGATCACCTGATCCAGCGCTGCAAGGCGTTGCCTGGGTTCAACTCCTATCTGACTACGGTGCTGGAACCTTCCGTGAGGGTGACCGCATTGCCCGCCACGCCTGCGTCCATCACGACTGCGCAGAAGGCACGCGAAACGGTCGCTGCATGGGACCAGGCCGAGTGCGCATCGATCGAAGCGGACCTCGACCGCATCGGCGCTGACGAAGCAGCAATCCCTTCGCGCCAGCACCACTACATGTACGACTCCATCAATCGCGTCTACGTGGTGAACTTCCTGCGCATCCGGCTGGTGGTGGCCAGCGCCGAGCGGCTGCCGGAAGCGATGGCGCGCTTGATGACGTTCCACTCCACCTTCCCCAGGGTTCACGGCTTTCGTCGCCTGCCGATGGTGGTTTTGCATTCCCTGGCGCGTCGCATCCACGAGGTCCCGCTGCCTCGACCCGACCTCGCCGCGCTCCTGGATCGACTGGCCGATGAGCTCCCGGAATGCCTGCGCGCTGCGCACGCAGGAACTTTTGCCACCCTGGACGCGTCGTGTCGCCGGGGTGGGTTTCAGTTCTTCAAGGACATGGGCTGCTCACTAACCGGGATCGAGAGAAATGCTCTGGGGGCAGCCTGGGTGGTGCGCCACTCGCGCTCGAAATTTCTGGCCTGCGAGCTCGACGCCTTCAGACGCGTCCGCGATGACTCGCTGCTCTGGGACACGGCGAAGATGGTGACCACGGCCCCGACCCGACCCGGCTCCTGGGGTCTGTCGATGGACCGTATGATCTATGATCTCGACAAGTTCTACCGCGAAGAACCACGGAGCGCCTGGACCACCATGCTGCTCGCCCGCTGCCTCGCTGCCCGGCTGCGCCAGGATCCGCTCCCCCTTGACCCCCTGGCACGCGACGGCCGCGCCCTGCGCACCTTCGCCCGCGACGGCTGGATCTGGGCATCCAGCGTCGGAAGCGACGGCGTCGACGATGGCGATGAGGCGCGCGACCTGGTCGTCCGCCTCTGGCCCGAGCAGTCAGCGCCCGCGCCGACGACCCCCTGAGCCAGGACGCGCGAGCGCGCTCGCGGACGTGCCGCCGAGCGCGGTGCCTCGCTCATCGGCTGACCGATCCCGCCACCAGCGCGCGCACCTCGCGCACATACGACGCCACGAAGGTGTCCACGGCTTCTGTCCTGGTCGCAGGTCCGATCGACACGCGGATGACGCTGCGGGCCAGGGAGTCGTCGATGCCGAGCGCGGCGATGACATGGCTGGGTTCCCCACGGCCGGCCATGCAGGCGGCGCCGGTGGAGACCGCGACGCCCGCGAGATCGAGGCGTTGCACCAGCACCTCGTTGGCCACGCCGGGGTGGGCGAGACTCATGGTGTTGGCCAGGCGCTCGGCGTCGTGGGCGAGCCAGCGGCAGGCGGGCAGTTCGCGCGCGAGATGCGACCAGGCGCGTGCGAGCAGGCCGCGTTGCCGTTCGGCCTCACTGTCGGCGTGGGCGAGCGCATCGTCCAGGGCCGCGGCCAGCGCGCAGGCTGCGGCGACGTCCTCGGTCCCCGAACGACGGTCCTGCTGCTGGCGTCCGCCGCGCACGAGCGGATCCACGCGCTGGCCATTGCGCACATAGAGCACGCCGACGCCCTTCGGGGCGCCGAACTTGTGTCCGGCGATCGAGGCCGCGTCGACGCCGAGCCCATGCAGGTCGTAGGCGCGCTTGCCGGTGCCCTGGCACGCGTCCATCAGCACGAGCGCCGCGGGATTCGCCGCGCGCACAGTAGCGACCAGCGCGGGCACATCCTGCAGCG
>JACCZE010000022.1 GCA_013696105.1 Planctomycetota bacterium
TGAACCCCTCGGAGTCCATGCCCGCCTAGGTGCCACCGTCTGGAGAGGCCCCTCGCACGAGGTGCCCATGCTGCCGTACATCATCGTGGCGGTGTCCGCCGCCGTCCTCGGCGCGGGCGTCGCCATCCTCGCGCTCCGCCATTCGGCCGCTGCGCGATTCACCGCCGCCGTGGCCCAGGAACGGGCCCGCCTGGCGACGGACAACCTCGAAGCCCTGAAGCGTCAGCGCGCCGCGCTCGAGGCAGCGGTGTCGTCTGACCGTGAGAGCCTGGCGCGCGACCGCACCGAACTCGGCGAGAACGAGCAGCGCGTCGAACGCCGCGAGGCCAAAGCGACCGCGCGCGAGCAGGCGATCGCAGTTCGAGAAGAGGCGCTCGCGGCCCGCGAAGCGAGCATCGACCGCAAGTTGGAGTCTCTGGACCAACGCGATTCGCGGCTGCGCGCCCGGGAAGAGACGGCGGAACGCCGCGATCGGGAACTGGCCAGCCGATCACAGGCGTTGGACGGTCGGCACGGCGAACTCGATGCACGCCTGCAGGAGATAGCCGGCCTGACCCGCGACCAGGCGCGCGCCGAGGTGATGGCGACCCTGGATGCGAGCCTGGTGGCCGAGCAGTCCGAGCGCATCGCCCGCCACGAGAAGGAGGTCTCGGCCCGTGCCAAGGAGCTCGGCATCGAGATCGTCGGCCGCGCCATCCAGCGCTACGCCGCCGAGCACACCGCCGAGACCACGACCGCGAAGAT
Source organism: Planctomycetota bacterium (assembly GCA_013696105.1). Classification (GTDB taxonomy): domain Bacteria; phylum Planctomycetota; class UBA11346; order UBA11346; family UBA11346; genus JACCZE01. The sequence goes on from JACCZE010000022.1 coordinate 745, forward strand.
CAAGCTGCCGGACGAGGAGTTCAAAGGCCGCATCATCGGCAAGGAAGGACGCAACATCAAGGCCTTCGAACAGGCCACGGGCGTCGACATCATCATCGAGGACGGCGTGCCCGTCATCACCGTCAGCTGCTTCGATCCGGTGCGGCGCGAGATCGCCAAGCGCACGCTCGAGGAGCTGCTCGAGGACGGCCGCATCCACCCGGCGCGCATCGAGGAGGTGCTGATCAAGGTCCAGCAGGAGATGGACCGCGAGCTGTTCAAGCTCGGCGAGGATGCGGCCTTCACGGTCGAGGTCTCCGGTCTGCATCCGCAATTGGTGAAGTTGCTCGGCAAGCTGCACTTCCGCACCAGCTACGGGCAGAACGTCTTGAAGCATACCCAGGAGGTCTCGTACCTGTGCGGCGCGATGGCCGCGGACATGGGGCTGGATCCGAAGCTCGGCCGCCGGTGCGGTCTGCTCCACGACATCGGCAAGGCCATCGACCACGAACAGGAGGGCAGCCATCCCGAGCTCGGCTACGAAGCGCTCAAACGCTACGGCGAATCGGAGGTCGTCGCCAACGCCGCGCTGGCCCACCACGAAGGCCACGAGGTGATCTCGGTCTACACCGTCCTGGCCGCGGCCGCGGATGCGATCTCGGCCGCCCGCCCCGGTGCGCGCAGCGAGAACAGCGAACGCTACGTCAAACGCCTCCAGCAGCTCGAGGACATCGCGTGCTCGTTCCGCGGCGTGCAGAAGGCCTACGCCATCCAGGCCGGGCGCGAGCTGCGGGTGATCATCAGCGGGCACACCCTGGGCGACCATGAATTGCCCAAGGTCGCGCGCGACATCGCCCGTCGCATCGAGGACGAGGTCCAGTTCCCGGGCGAGGTCAAGGTCACTCTGATCCGTGAGACGCGCATGATCGCGGTCGCTCGCTAGGGTCCGGGACGGGGGCCTCGTCCGGAAACGGGCGACGTCTCGGCTCGGGGCCTCGGTCGGATGCCAACGCCGTCACGGGGGTCTGGAAATGGGCTGATGCCGGCGAGCGTCGCGGTCCACGCCATCCCCTTGGCGAACGCCCGCCCGGGTGGACACTCGCGATCATGGACATGCTCCCAGCGGCGCGGTCGGTGTGCGAGGATGCTCTCGCGCTGGCACGGCTGCAGCGGGATGGCCGCGCGTGGGCGGTGCTGGCGTGGCCGAGCGCGCTCGAGGCGAATCCGATCGCCGCCTTCACCGCGGCGCGTGGACGACGCCGGACCCTGCTGTGGAACGAGGGCGAGTGGATGCTGGGGGTGGGCGACGCCGCGGCGGTCGCGAGCGACGGCCCCGGGCGCACGGCGCACCTGACCGCTGCCGCGGCTCGGCTGGATTGCCGCTGCGCGATCGCCGTGCATGGGGGCGACGCCACGATCGCGGCGCAGCTCCCCTGCCTGTTCACCGCCTTGAGCTTCGAAGACCATGCGCCGGGGCCCAGCCACTGGGGCAATGGCCTGTCCGGCGCGCGCATGTGGCTGCCGCGCCGCCTGCTCTGGCGGCGCGCGGATGGCTCCGGCTGGATCGTCGCCGCGCTCGGTCTCACCGGCGGCGATCAGAGCCCGGGCCGACTCGCTGAACGCCTGATCGCCGATCCCACTCCGGTCATGGCGGGGATGCCGGCGACCTGGCCATCCCTGAAGACCGACTATCAGGAGCGCGTCGAGGATGTGGTGTCGCTGATCCGCGACGGTGCCATGCGCAAGGTCGTGCTCGCGCGCGCGGTGGACGAGACCCTCTCGAGTTCGGTCGACGAAGCGTCCGTGCTCACGCGTCTGCATGCCCAGGGCGGGGCCGAAACCACGGTGTATGCCCACGATGTCGACGATGGATCGCTCTTCGTCGGAGCGAGCCCCGAGCTGCTGTTCTCCGCCGAGGGCAATCGCGTCGTGGCGATGGCATTGGCGGGGTCGAGCCCGCGCGCGACCGATCCGGCGGAGGACCAGCGCCTGATCGATGCGCTGATGGCCTCGACCAAGGAACGCAAGGAGCACGGCGTCGTGGTCGAGCACCTAGTGAGCATCCTGCGTCCGCGCTGCCATGGCTTCGCCATCCCGCCCGCGCCGCACCCGCGCCTGCTCAACCGCCTGCTCCACCTCGAGACCCTGCTCGAGGCCGACCTGCGCCAGCCCGACTACCTCGAACTCCTCCAAGCGCTGCACCCGACGCCCGCCGTATGCGGACTGCCGACGCCGACCGCCGCCAACTACATCGCACGCCATGAGCACCTCCATCGCGGCCTGTACACGGGCGCCCTCGGCTGGACCACGCCACAGTCGTGCCGCTTCATCGTCCCGCTGCGCGGCGCCATCCTGCGCGACGCCTCCATGACCGCCGACAAGCGTGCGGGCATCGCGCGCCTGTTCGCGGGGGCCGGTATCGTCGAGACCAGCGACCCGGCTGCGGAATTCGCGGAGACCGAACTCAAGTTCGAGATCATGCGTTCCGCCCTGCAGTAGCAGTAGGGAAGTAGCGAGTAGCGCGCACAGCGACGTCGAGCGGCTGTCGAACATCGACCAGGATCGCGAGCCGATGCGCTGGCGACGTGGTATACTGGGGGAGTTAGCGGAGAGCACCGCTCTCCGCCGACACCATCTGATGGCCGGTCGACTTCGTCGCCGGTCATCGTTCCAGGCCGCATACGCGGCGCAGCTTGGGGACCACCTTCGGGTGGTCCCCATTTTTTTGGATCCTTTCTATTGCGGCATCTCGACGAAAGTCCCCTCGCCACGACGCAGGAGCCTCATCCGCTCTCCTTCTCAAGTCGCGGGCATGCCTTCGCCGTCATCACGATGCAGCAGCGTCCGATCCACGATCCATTTCACCCCGCGCCGCACCGCCTCCTTCGCGCGCGCCCAGGCGCAGCCGATCGCTGAGCCGCCAAAGCGGCCACCATTCGCCATCGCCGCGAGCCAGCGCTCGAGATCCACATCCAGCCGCTCCAGGATCGGCGCCAGGTGCGACGGGATCGCGCCGCGTTTGCCCTTGCGCACGATGCGGCCGGTCTGGTCGACCAGTTCCAGATAGTCGTCGCTCGAGATCGGGCACGGGCAGAGCCGTGCGGTCTCATCGGACCACGACACGCACGCGCGCAATGGAGCCAGCCAGGGAGTCGGCGGCAACGTGGATACGATCGCGGACGATCCATCCCCTTCCGCTTTCGCCAACTGGTCCCGCGCGCGCATCGCCTGCCGGTGCTCGATCCGTTCGCGGACGCTGGTCCGCTCGCTGGTTTCAGGGCGGTCGGCCATCGCCGCACGCACCGGATTCAGATCCACATACGCCATGCACGCGATCACCGCCGCCTGATCGAGCAGCGCCACCGAAGTGAATCGCCCCTCCCAGAAATGACCGGTGCAGCCATCGTCCACGTTCGCGCGCCGAGCGATGCGTTCCTTCATCAGCTTCATGAACCACGACAGGCTGCCCAGGCGGGACCGCCGTTCGGCGATCCACGCGTCATCCGCGGTCTTCGCGTCTAGGAATCGAGGATCCGGCGGCAGCGGCACGCCATCGCGGTCCTTGAGCGGAAACAGCAGACACCACCGCTCGGCCACCTCCCGCGCCGACCAGCCCTGGACGATCTCGGGCTTCACCTTCATCACCAGATGGAAGTGATTGGACATCACCGCGTAGGCTAGGATTTCGACGGCGAAAATCGCCGCCTGGTCGCATATCGCGCGCTCGATCCATTCGCGGCGGTGTTCCCATTGGTCACCACAGAGGTATCCGCGACGCACGCAGCGGCTGACGACGTGATAGCAGCCGGTTCGGGACTGGTCGATGAGGTGGGAGCGGGCCGTGGTCACGCCAATTGAGATACGGTCAGTATTGACCCTGTGCAAGGCTTGGATTGACAAAGGCGGGGAGGTGTGTGAATGAAGTGTCGCCGTAGACGACCGCATCGCCAAAAGCTCTGCGATCACCCGGCACAGATCCGTACTGGCGGATTTCCCGCATACGGCTCTTCCCTCAGGTACGAACGATGAGGCGTTGATTCGGG
>JACCZE010000084.1 GCA_013696105.1 Planctomycetota bacterium
CTGCAGCAGACCTTCACCAAGAAGCGCCCCGCCGCGAACGGCAAGGGCACGATCACCGTCGACGTCGACGACGCGCTGCTCTTCCTCGCGCGCATGTCCAACGGCGCGACCGCGAGCTTCGAGGCCACGCGCGTCGCCGCCGGCCGCAAGAACTACAACCGCATCGAGATCAACGGCACCAAGGGCTCGCTGGTGTGGAATTTCGAGCGCATGAACGAGCTCGAGTTCTTCAGCTTCGATGACGAGCCGCGCGCGCAGGGCTTCCGCACCATCATGTGCATGAACGGCGGCGCGCATCCCTACGCCGGCAACTACTGGCCCGACGGACACATCATCGGCTACGAGCACACCTTCACCAACCACCTCTACGACTTCCTGATCGCGCTGAAGTCCAGCAAGCCGTTCCGTCCCGATTTCGCCGACGGCGTCGCGAACCAGGAAGTGCTCGACGCCTCGCTGGCATCGGCGAAGAACGGCCGCTGGGTGAAGGTCGAGCATTCGCAGAAGTTCGGCAAGGACTCCGGCCCGCGCCTCTTGAAGAAGAGCGCCGGCATCAGCCACTGAATAGAGGCGTTCTCCGTTCTCCGTTCTCCGTCCGACCCGCACCCTCATTCAAGAAAAGGTACAGACCATGAAAGGTCCCGGCATCTTCCTCGCGCAGTTCATGGGCGACCAGGCCCCCTTCAATTCGTTCGACTCGCTGTGCAAGTGGGCCGGCGGCCTGGGTTACAAGGGCGTGCAGATCCCGAGCTGGGACGGGCGCTGCATCGATCTGAAGAAGGCCGCCGAGAGCAAGGCCTACTGCGACGAGTTCACCGGCACCGCGAAGAAGCACGGCCTGGTGGTCAGCGAACTCTCGACCCACCTGCAGGGGCAGCTGGTCGCGGTGCACCCGGCATTCGATGAGCAGTTCGACGGATTCGCGCCCAAGGAAGTCCACGGCAAGCCGGCTGCGCGCCAGGCGTGGGCGGTCGAGCAGGTGAAGCTCGCGCTCAAGGCCTCGCAGAACCTCGGCTGCAACGCGATGCCCTCGTTCACCGGCGCCCTGATGTGGCACACCATGTACCCCTGGCCGCAGCGCCCCGCGGGCCTGGTCCAGGAAGGCTTCTCCGAGCTCGCGCGTCGCTGGCTGCCGATCCTGGACGAAGCCGACCGCTGCGGCGTCGACGTCGCGTGGGAAGTCCATCCCGGCGAGGACGTGCATGACGGCGCGACCTGGGAGTTGATGCTCGAGCACGTGAAGAACCACAAGCGCGCGAACATCCTGTTCGACCCCAGCCACTTCGTGCTGCAGCAGCTGGATTACTGCGAATACATCGAGCTCTATCACGAGCGCATCAAGTGCTTCCACGTCAAGGATGCCGAATTCCGCCCCAACGGCCGCACCGGCGTCTACGGCGGCTACCAGGGCTGGAAGGATCGCGCCGGCCGCTTCCGCTCGACTGGCGACGGCCAGGTCGACTTCTCGCGCATCTTCACCCTGCTCACCAAGCACGGCTACCAGGGCTGGGCGACGATCGAGTGGGAGTGCTGCTTCAAGGACCCCGAGCAGGGCGCGCGCGAAGGCGCACCGTTCATCCAGAAACACATGATCACCCCCGCGAAGAAGGCCTTCGACGACTTCGCCGGCGGCACCGTCGACAAGGCGCAGCTGCACCGGGTCCTCGGCATCGGCGGCGAGAAGGCCGCGAAGAAGTAGACCGTCGCCGTCGATGGGATCGTACGAGCCACGAGGTCTCCTCGTGGCTCGTACCGTTTCAGGCCGCGGTGGTGAAGCGGATGATCTCGATCGGGCAGCCCGCGGCGGCCTCCTCGATCGCATCCGACCACGCGATGCCCGCCGTGTTCAGGTCGCTGCCGGCCGCCGTGTTGCGGTCGGTGACTCCGTCCTTGCGCACCTCACCACGAATGGCCGCGCTATCCATGCCGTCGGGGATCGAGAACACCGCAGCCTCGGTGTTGACGCAGGCATTGCAGCAGATGCACCCTTCTTCGATCCAGACGCGCGCGATGGCCATGATGGACTCCTTCCCCGCAGCGTAGCGGGCGGACGATCGGGCGACCATCCGATCCACGCCACCTGGGCATTTCACGCGTGCATGGGCATGCATGGCGCGAGCATCGCCCATGCACCGGAAGGATGACCCATGCCGTTCACGCACCGCAGCCTCGAGGACATCCGCAGCGACGTGCAGGCATTCGCCGATGAACGCGACTGGGAGCAGTTCCATTCTCCGCGCAACCTGCTGCTCGCCCTGGTCGGCGAGGTCGGCGAAGCAGCGGAGATCCTGCGCTGGCAGGGCGACGCGGATCCGGCGGTGCCCGCCGACAAGGCCGAGGACTGGGCGGACGAGCTGGCGGATGTGTTCACCCTGCTGGTGCGCCTCGCCGACCGTAGCGGCGTCGACCTGACCACCGCGTTCGCGCGCAAGATCGCCAAGGCGCGGTTGAAGTATCCGGTCGATCAGTTCAAGGGCTCGCGCCGGAAATACGACGAGGTGTGAGCGGTCGCCGGTCGCCTGCAGTCACCACGCGCGGCGCCTTCCAACCACCATCCAACATCCACCATCCACCATCCACCAACGCGCGCGCAGCGCGCTAGAGCAGCGTCGCCTCGCCCGGCTTCGGCCGGTGTCCGTAGCGCGCATTCGGCGCTTCGAGCATGGCGCGCTGGCGCTCGGTGAGGTCGGGATACTTCGAGGCGTCGTAATAGTTCGCCGACCACGAGATCGCCGCCGGGCTGTATTTGTAGAACAACGTGCGTCGTTCCTGTTTGCCGTGCCAGGGCAGCGCGCCGTGGGTCATCGCCTCGCTGAAGAGGATCGCGGTGCCCGCAGGTCCGGTCACCGGGGTCACGCAGGGATTGCGATGGTCGAGGCCCTTCCACTGCTGCGGGAACGGGTAGTTGGCCTTGTGGCTGCCCGGCACCGCGCCGAAGCCGCCGTCGCCGGGATGCACGTCGTGCAGGTTGTAGGCGACCACCATCAGGCCGCAGCGGATGCGCCCGTCGCGGTGCGTGTAGTAGCAGCTCTCGTCGTATGGCGCGCCGCCGCCGTGCAGCGTGGCGCCGATCGGGCTGTGGCCGGTGCGGATGATGTCGGCGTAATCGTGGTCGAAGCGCGGATTCGGTCCGACCAGTTCCATCACGTGGGGAAGGATGCGGGGATTGTCGAGGAGGTCGCGGTAGGGCTTGCCCCACCCCAGCAGGCTACCGGTGCCAAAGAAGCGGTGCTGGGTCGATTCCGGATCGACCTCGGCAGCGATGCGCTCGTCCATGATCGCATTGAGCACGCGCAGCTGGTCGGCGCTCAGGGCATTCGGCACCACCAGGTAGCCCTGGAGGTCGAACAGGTAGCGCTCCTCTGGAGTCATCTCGGAGCGCACGGCGCTGACCGTCGAGGGGGCGGAAGTGATGGATTCCTGCAAGGTGGCGGTGGTCATGAGCACGATTATAGCGTGCACCCCTCGGAATCATGCTGTAGACATACAGAATCGTGCAGGATCCCCTCTTCACCGTCGGGCTGAGCAATGCGCGCCGGAACGTCCCGGCCTCGCAGCGCGACCGATGGTATGGCCCCTTCGTGTGGAAGTCGTGGGTCATGGACTGGATCGGCTATCCGGGCGGGCTGAGCGATATCAGTGTGGATGGCCGCCAGCAGCCGCCCGCTGAGCGTCTGTCCCATACCTGGTACATCTATGCCCCGGGCGTGGGCTACCGGCACATGAACCAGGCCGACGAGGGACTCAGTTGCGACTCACTGTGGTTCTTCTGGGATTTCTCCCAGCCGTGGCCGACCCTGGCTGAACGACCGCTGACCGTGCTCCTGGACCCCGAGGAGCGGATCGTCCAGCATGTGCACGCGATGTTCGAGCTGGCGCAGCACCAAGAGCCCGGGTGCGAACTCGTCATCCGCGGCCACGCCCTGGCCGTGTTCGGCGAGATCCTCGCAGCGTCGCTGCGCGGGCACCAGGGCACGCCCGCGGATCCCTGGCCGGTGCGGGCCCCTGGGGCCGCACGCGCACACTCAGACCAGCTGCTGGTCACCGTCGACCAGGAGGTCATGCGGCGGCTGTCGCAACCTCCATCGATCGCCGAGCTCGCCGAACGCCTGCACATGTCGCCGTCGTCCCTCGCGCACAACTTCAAGTCCGAGACCGGCAACACGGTGATGGAGCGCGTGCGCTGGGTGCGCATCCGCGAAGCGCGGCGTCTGCTGTCGCAGCCGGACGCCACGGCCAAGTCCGTCGCACGTCAACTCGGCTTCAGTTCGCCGTTCCACCTGTCCAAGGTCTTCACCGACGTCACCGGCATGACGCCTTCGGAATTCATGCGCCAGCAGCGCAGGTGATGAGGAAAGCCCGGCGCGACTCGCGTCGCTATTGTGCCGGGCTTTCCGGATCTTTGCTTTTTTCATTGGGGGGCGGGACGCCCCCCAATCCCCCTGGGGGTCGCTCTTCCAGGATACGGCAGAACAGGAAAGCCCGGCGCGACTCGCGTCGCTATTGTGCCGGGCTTTCCTCATCTTTGCTTTTTTCACCGGGTGGCGGTGCGCCCCCCGGACCCCCAGGGGGTCTCTCCGGGATGCGATTGGTGGTCATCAGAGGCACCGGTGGCTTGGGCGCAGGCTTGGGCGGCGGCTCCGGACGCACCAGCGGGCCGTTGAACCGGCACGCGACCTGCACTCCCTCGCGCAGCCACGACTCCGCGCAGTCGGCGGCCTTGGCGATCATCGCCTGCGCCTCGGCGCGCTGCTCGGGGGCGAAGCCGGTGAGCACGAAACCGATCTGATCGGCGCCGGGCGGCAAGGGGCCCATGCCCAGGCGCAGACGCGGATAATGATTGCCGATCAGCGCCTCGATGTTGCGCAGTCCGTTGTGCCCGCCCGCGCTGCCATCGGCGCGCAGACGCAGGTGCCCGAGCTGGAGATTGAGATCATCCACCACCACCAGCAGGTCGCTGACCGACGCTTTATAGAACGCCAGCAACGCCTGCGCGGTCTCGCCGCTCTTGTTGACGTAGGTCTGCGGCTTCACCAGCAGCGCCTTGCCGCCGCCGAGGGCATCGGGGAGGAGCCATTCGCTCACCAAGGCGTTCCGGTCCTTCGACCACACCGAGGTGCGGTGGCGGCGCGCGAGCTCCTCGACCACGGCGAAGCCGAGGTTGTGGCGCGTCCCCTCGTATTCCCGGCCGGGATTGCCGATGCCGATGATCAGCCGCATGCCCGAGTGTCCGTGGCACCGCATGCGCGCAACCGTGGCGACGCGGATTTTTCCGCTGCCGGACCGCCTGCACTCATTACGATCGGGCATGCGCTTCCTCTTCTGCATGATCCTGATCGTCGGCTCGCTCGCACCGCTGACCGCCTTGCAGGTCGGGGACAAGGCGCCGCCGCTGAACGGCTTCACCTGGATCAAGGGCGATCCCGTCGCCATCGGCGGAGTACCGACCATCGTCGAATTCTGGGCGACCTGGTGCGGCCCGTGCCGAGAGACCATCCCGCACCTGACCGCGCTGCAGGCCAAGCACGGAGCCGGATTGCGCATCATCGGCGTATCGCCTGAGAGCGAAGGCGAGGTGCGCCCCTACGTCCAGAAGCAGGGCGCGGCGATGGGATACCGCGTTGCGGTCGCCGAGGAGAAATCCTTCCGTGCCTACTTCCAAGGCGTGCCCGGCCCCCCCTACCTGTTCCTCATCGACAAAGACGGCCTGGTCGCATGGCGCGGCCTGGCGATGGATGTCGATCGGCCCTTGAAGCTGCTGCTCGCCGGCAAGCTCGACGTCGCCAAGGAAGCGAAGCTCTCGCCGTTGATGGACGAGCTGACCCTGACGGTCAATGATCCGCGCGCCGATCCTGCGGGCATCGACGCACAGGTCATGGACATTACCGAACGGATGGTGGCCATCGATCCCCTCAACGAACGCGCGGTGCTGCTGCGCATGATCAGCGCGCTGAAGCTCCAACGTCCAGATGTGGTGCGCGCGGCGATCGCGGCGGTGCCTCTGGATCTGGTGGATGCAGAACTGGCCTCGAACATCGCGTGGAACCGCATCAACGACCCGGACCCGTCGTACCGGAATATCGACCTGATCTATCCGCTCGCCTGCCGCGCGGTCGAACTGGATGCGACCAACCCATCGTACCTGGACACCTACGCCCGCGTGCTCGCCACCATCGGCCTGATCGACGAGGCGATCGCGTGCGAAGAGCGCGCCCTGGCGCTGGCGCCCCAAGTTGATGCGACGGTGTATCGCGGGAAGCTCGACAGCTACCGAGCCATGCGAGTGCTGCGCGACCAGATCACGAAAACCGGCGTCCTGCCGGCCGCGCGCGCCTCAGCGGACGGGCCGGGGCGTTAGGCCAGGCGGCAGCCACCGCGCGAGATCCGCTGGGATCGGCGCCTGGATCGCCAGCCGCCCCCCGGCGGGATGGGGGATATCCAACGTCCACGCATGCAGACCGTGCCGGCGCAATGCCGAGGCGTCGTCGGGCTTGGCGTTCAACGGCCACTGTGGAGCGCGGCCATAGGTCGCGTCGGCCAGCACCGGATGCCCGAGATCGGCGAGATGGATGCGGATCTGATGGGTGCGGCCGGTGCGAGGACGGGCCTCGAGCGCGGCGAAGCCGTCGCCGCGGTGCAGAACGATGAAGCTGGTGTACGCCTCCTTGGCGCTCGTGGTCTCGGCCGCGAAGGCGGCGCGCTTGCGGAAATCGCGCGGATGGCGGCCGATCCATTTGGGGTTCTCGAGGAAATCGGCGCGCGGTTTGCCGGCGACCAGCGCCAGGTAGCGCTTGCCGACCGTGCGGGCCTTGAACGCATCCTGCACGAAGGCCAACGCCGCCACCGTGCGCGCGACGCAGATGACGCCCGAGGTGTCGGCGTCGAGGCGGTGGATGATGCCGGGCCGCCACGCTTCCCCGGCCACGTGCGTCCCGTAGCGACCGAGCAGCGCGTTGACCAGGGTCCCGCGCAAGTGGCCGATGGCCGGATGCACGACCATTCCAGGCGGTTTGTCGACGACGATCAGGTGCGCGTCCTCGTGCAGGATGGATAGCGGGATGTCCTCGGGCTTCGCCTCCATCGGCTCGACGTCGGGGATGTCCAGGGTGACCGTCTCGCCGCCCTTGAGGAAGTAGCCCGCTTTCGCCGCTCCTGGTTCGACCGCGCAGCTTCCGCCCTTGATCAGACGCGTGATCTGGCTGCGCGTGCAGCCTTCGAGCACGGTTTCGAGCCACACGTCGAGCCGTTTGCCGGCCGCGTCCGCGGGAACGCGCATATCGTGGAGCATGGACGGTTGTCGATGATGGCGGCGCCAAGACAACCGTACGGCTCGGCTCGGTGGCCGATGCGACGCCGTATGGATGTCCCGACGTCGCATTGGCGCACCCGCGGGCGACCACTACCATGCCCCCGCGGAGCGCAGATGCCCAGACCGTCCATGACGCCCTATGCCGGCGAGCGCCTGCTGCGCTTCGTCGGCGATCGCGTGCGCTTCTCGCTGCTGGTCGATGGCATGCCCGACGGATGGCGCGGGCTCCTGCGCACCAACCTCGGCCGGGCGGAGTCCGCGCGCAACGAGATGATCGCCACCCTGGGCGGGGCGCGCTCGTTCGCCGGCCTGTCGTGGCGCGACATCCCGCTGATCCGCGACCGCGACGGATGGCTGCTCGACCTGCCGCTCACCGAGGTCGGCTACTTCCGCGCGAAGCCCTATGCCGTCGATGCGGCAGGCGTGCAGCATTGGCCCGACGGCGACGACATCGGCATCAGCGTCCACCCCGACCACTACCGCACCGCCAACACCGTGTACTGCGCGTTCGTGCGCATGTTCGGCCAGGGCAAGGATGCGCGCGGCACCCGCGTCGGCCAGCTCGACGACCAGTTTGCAGCGCTCGACAAGCACGGCTACACCATCATCCCGCCGTCGGGCAAGCTGCGCGACCTCGCCCGCGAGATCCCGCACATCGTCTCGACCCTCGGCTGCCGGATCATCCATCTGCTACCAGTCTGTGCGACGCCGACCACCTATGCGCGTTTCGGCCGCTTCGGCAGCCCCTACGCCGCGCTGGACCTCACCGAGATCGACCCCGCGCTGGCGGTGTTCGATCAGCGCACGACGGTGGTCGACCAGTTCCGCGAAGTCACCTATGCCGCGCATCTGCGCGGCGCGCGCGTCTTCCTCGATGTGGTGGTCAACCACACCGGCTGGGGCTCGCGTCTGCAGAACGCCCGGCCCGAGTGGTTCAAGCGCAAGGCCGACGGCGCGTTCCACAGCCCCGGGGCGTGGGGCACGACGTGGGAGGACCTCGTCGAGCTCGACAACCGATTCCCTGCGCTGTGGGAGGAGTTCGCGGAATCGTTCCTCACCTGGTGCCGACGCGGCGTGGACGGATTCCGCTGCGATGCCGGATAC
>JACCZE010000087.1 GCA_013696105.1 Planctomycetota bacterium
TTCGCCCAGGCGATCGCCGCACAGAAGCGACGCATCGATGAAGCGGCGCGCGATGCCGACAACCTCGAACGCGCCCGCGCGCAGATCGCCACCGCATCGGCCGCGCTCGCAAAGAACGATGCAGCCGCCGCGATGGCCGCAGCGGAACGCGCCATCGGCTTCGCGCCGAACGACGCGGACAGCAAGGCGCTCTACGCCAAGGCCGCGGGTGCGAAGGCCACCGCCGATGCGCTCGCGCGCGAGCAGGGCCGTCGTCAGGACGCCGAGACCTCGGCCGCGAAGCTGCTGGCCGAGGCGCAGGCGGCCCAGGCCGAGATGAACCGCCAGCTCGAGGTGTACACCAAGGCCAAGACCGAGGCCGAGGCGCTGACGCGGTCGTTGTCGGATCGGCAGCTCGACGACAAGAAGGAGCTGTTCGCGAAGATGCGCGAAGCCCGGCGCGCGCGTGAGGCCCTGGTGCGGGCGTGGGCGGCGTGCGAGGGCGCGGCGCAGAACGTGCTCGCCACGCTCGCGCCGTACGCGACCGATCTGGCGAAGCTGCCGCCGAGCTACCTCGCGGGTCGCGCGATCCTGGCCGAACTCTATCATCATCGCCTGCTCGAAGCCAAGCGGCAGCGCAGTCCGCCGGACATCGAAGCCTACCGCAACCTGCTGCGGCGCGTCGACGACGGCACGTACGCGTCCGAACTCGCGGACAAGGCCAAGCTCACCGTGACGGGGATCGCCGGGGCCACGATCATGGCCCGGCGCCTGGTCGAGAGCGACGCGGACACGCATCTGGTGCCGACCGGCGAGCCGCTGCCGATCGTCCCCGGGACCGAGATGGAGCTGGCCGCCGGCACCTGGCAGATCACCGCGGCGGATACCATCATCTCGGTGGTCCTGAGTTCCGAGAAACCAACCGCGCTGGCGTGGCCGCAGACCTTGCGCTCGATTCCCGGATTGGCGCTGCGCTACGTGCCCGCGAATCCCAAGGTCGCCGGCTCGAAGCCGTTCATGCTCGGCGTCACCGAGATCACGGTCGGCCAGTATGTCGCCTTCTTGAAGGAGCCCGAGAACTTCTCGGCGATCAAGAAGATGTACAAGGAGGTCGTCGGCTCGCGCGAGCGCGCCGAGGCGATCCAGTATCCGCACGTGCCCACGACCGGGTCCGGCGCGCCGGCGGTGCAGCTGGTGAAGAAGGCCGGTGACGAGAGCGAACTGGTCGACATCCGTCCGCTCGGGTCGGCCGACGAGCCAGCGTGCCTGATCACGCGCGCGGACGCCGAGGATTTCTGCGCCTGGCTGTCGAAGAAGCAGGGCTTCAAGGTGCGCCTGCCGCTCAAGGCCGAATGGCAGTTCGCCGCCAACGGCGGGGACAGCGCGCGCGTCTTCCCGTGGGGCGACCACTTCGACGGCAATTTCGCCGTCAGTTCCGCGCGCGAGCAGCGCACGGAGGCGGCCAAGGTGAAGAGCGTGCCGATCGACTGCGGACCATTCGGCCATTACGACCTCGGTGGGAATCTGCGCGAATGGCTCGGCGACCGCAATTCGCCCAAGGAGCGCGGCGCCGCGGGCAGCCACGGCAGCCTGATCGCCGGCGGATCGTGGTCGGACGACACCGAGCAATGGTTCAAGACCACCTATATCGAAAGCGTCGAGCCCGGCGTCCGCCATCCGGCGATCGGCTTCCGCGTGCTCGTGGAGCTGCCCTGATGCGTCTGCCGTCCCTCGTCTGCGCCCTGGCTGCGCTCGCGTCCCACGCCCTGGCCGAGGAGCCCGCTGCGGCCACGGCGAATCCCGCCACGCCCGCGCTCATCCGCCCGGGTTCGCGTCCGCTGACCATCGCTGCGGACCTGGCGGTGGGATACGATTCCAACGCCATCTTCCAGCCCGATGTCAATCCCGACACCACGGACACCCAGGGCGCGGCGATCGTCGCCAACGGCAGCGCCACGCTGCGCCTGATCGACCGCGATGGCCGGGGGCTGGCGAGCGACCAGGGACGCGGCCGGCGGTTGGCGGCGGGACTCGGGGTCGGGATCCAGGAATATCCTGGCCACCCCGAGGCCGAGATGGGCCGCGTATCCGCGACCATGATGGGGCATCAGCACGTCGGTGCCGTGGATCCGGGATTCGTGCTCGGCTACCACCACTACTGGCTCGATCGCGAGAACGCGGCCGACGTCATCAATCTCGAGGCCTTCGCCTCGCGCATCCGCGATTCGTTCCAGCACATCGACATCCTCGTCGCCGGCGCCGAGTTCCTGTCGTACCCCCAGGACGAAGACAAGAGCGGCGTGCTCGGCAGCTTGTCGTACCGCTACTGGTACCTGCCCGAGCGCAAGAATATCCGCCGGCGCCTGGAGCTCGGCCTCTCGGCCTCGCTGATGCGCGCGAATGCCGACTATGCCAGCTACACCGGCGTCTCGCCGTCGATCGCCGGGCTCTGGCGCTTCGGCTCGGGCGAGCGGCTCGGCACCACCGACCTGTCGGCCAAGCTGGATTACGAATTCCGCCGCTACGCCGGCGGCGGACCGCAGCAGAGCATCGTCGGCGCGACCGCCGGCTGGGACGCCTGGATATGCGCGAACGCGACCATCGGCATCTATGCCGCGTGGACGCGTCGCATCTCCGAACAAACGTCGGAGCAGTACAGCCGCTATCAAGCCGGGGCCCGCCTCGGCGTTACCTGGTGAGGATGACCATGTTCCGATCGCCGCCCATGCCGATGCCGATGCCGATGCGGATGCGGATGCACCGCTGCCTGCTGGTGCTGCTGCTGTCCATCGCGACCGTGCTGGGCGCTGCCGCGCTCGAATCCCAGGACGTGCTCGCGGTCAGCCGCTTCGCCGCCGGCGGCTCGGGCGATCCCACCGCGGTCGGTGCCGGCATGCCGGTCGCCGCAGGCGATCGTCCGGCGCTGTTGACCCTCGCCGACGCGCCGCGCAGCACGATCATCCTCGCCCCGCGCGCCGAGGTGCACCTGCAGCGCGTCGTCACGCAGGCCGGCACCTCGCTGATCATCGCCCTCGACGCGGGTGCGATCCAGGTCTCGATCGTCGACAAGGGCGCCTACGCCGACATCCATGTCGTCGGTGGCGCGCTGGACGTGCGCGTCACCGGCACCCTGTTCGTCGTCGAGCGGGTGAAGCGCGACACCGACTACGTCGCGCTCGTGCATGGCAAGCTGTCGGTCACGCTCCGGCAGGAGATCGCCGAGGTGATCGCCGCGGGCGCCACCGATCATGCCGAGCTCTCGGCTCGCGAGGGCGTCGAAGGCGGCATCTCAGGCGTCGGCGCGACCGACACCCTGCGCAGCCGTCCCCAGCTGGCGGTCGTCGCGGGCGGGACCGCCTCGATCGAGGAAAAGGCAGCGAGCGGCGAGGGCGGCTGGGACGTCGACGCCGCCGCCGCGGCCATCGCCGACGCGATCGCTGCGTCCGGCGGCGAGGATGGCGGCGTCATCTCGCCGGTCATCAGCGACGAGGTCTTCGCGGAGATCGCCAGCGGCATCGCCGAGGAGATCCTGGACCGGATCACCGGGGACATCATCGATGCCTCACTGACCCCGCCGTTCGAGCTCGGCGGCCCGCCCGGCCGGCCCTGATATGATCGCGATTCCCTTCCTGCACATCGAATGGC
>JACCZE010000088.1 GCA_013696105.1 Planctomycetota bacterium
GGGCGCTGATGAATTCACCGTGGCCGAAGCCGACCTCGAGGCGCAGGAGCGCGTCCGGCCCAGCGCCGGGAAAGAGCTCGTTCAGATTCAAGCGTTCGCGACCGCGAGGTCCGACCAGCGTCGCCTGCAGATCCGTGCGCACCCGATAGCGGCGCATGCCGGCGGTCACCATGCGGGCCAGGATGGCGAGTCAGCCGTGCTGGCAATGCGGGATCGTCGGTGACTGCTCGTCACCTGCTCGTCACCGGGGACCACTCACCTCACCGATCGAGCGCCGGATCCGGATAAGGCGCCGCAGGCGTGACCGCACGCGGCGGCGGGGCCGGTCGGATCTCGACCGGCGGAGGCGGCTCGTCGACCGGCCGCGCACGGACGTCGTGATCCTGGGCGGGCGCTCGGTCGGATCCGGTAGGCGGCTCCTGGGCCGCGGATGCCTCAGTCGGCGGCTCCGGCGAAGGCATGAGCGCGATGGATCCACCGTGGCTATCGAGGGTGATGCGCACGCGCGGATCGATGGCCTTCGGCACGGTGATCGAGCCGATCGCCTCCCACCCCTCGCGGCCTCCGCGAGCCATGACCGTGAGGTGGAGGACCCGTCCAGGCGCCAACGGGACGGTGAAGGCGTTGTCGCCCCAACCGAGCTCTTGGCGGAACACCTGGGATTCCGCGGGGCCCTCGCCGCCGAGCAGGTAGACCTGGGTCGACGAGAAGCTCAGTCCCACTCCCACGCCGTGACTCGAATGACCGTCGCTGCCATAGCTCGCGCCGGCGCCGACGCTCGGTCGCCACTGCCGGTTCTCCATCGCGCGTACGAACGCGCGGTCGAGCTGCACCGCGAACGCCACCGGGATGCCCTGGTCGTCGCCGTAGCGCCGGGTCGGGCCGCAGCCTGCGAGGAGCACCACCGTTGCGATCAGCATCCATCTGGCCATGGGACCAGTGTCGACACTCCGCAGGGAGCGTACAGGGGTAGCGGGGCGATCCGCTACAGACGCTCACTTCATCGGCTCACTCCATTAGCTCACTTCAATGGATCATCGTTCAAGGGGTCGTGGGCATCGACCTCGGAGGCGCGCTTCTTGTCCGCGTCGCCGAGCGCCACGCCGGTCCAGAGTGCCGGGATCACCAGGTTGCCGATCACGCCGCGCGCCTCGCCCGCGAGCCGACCCTGATCGAATCCGGCGACGAGGTATCCCGGGGAGGCGAGCTCGGCGAGTCTGGCGAGCGCCTGGGAGATGCCGACCTTGTCGGCGGGATCGAGTCCAGGGCTCGCGTTGATCACCGGCTTCAGGAATGCGGATGCCAGGCGCAACACCGCGGGCGTATCGCTCGAGCCGAGCATGCAGGAACCCGGAGCGGCCTTGGACAGGGTGAGGGCTCCTGCGGCCGATTGCTGCCACCCACCGACCTTGCCGCCGAGCCAGGACGTCGCCAGGGCTCCATCGGAGGTGATGAGCCAATGGCCGCGATCCCGAGCCGCGATCAGCTGGACGGGCACGTTCGGCAGCACCAGGGGATGCTGCCCGCCTTCGGCTGGGACCTTCTGCTTCATAGCGGTGAGGAACCAGTCCACCAGCGCGTCGCACGGACGCGACCGTGGAAACGCCAGCGTGATCGCAGGCACCGGTGCTGCCGGCGTGAACGCGACGAACACCGTGCCCCTGAACGACGTCACCAGATCCGAGAGCGAGAAGTCGAAGTGCAGTGCGGTGAGCCGCTGATCGATGGCCTGCTCGGATTCCTGCGCCGCGCGCTTCGCGCCGGTGGGATCCCCGCCATTGATCCATTCCATCACCGGCTTGCGGCCCTTGGCCCATAGCGACCTCCCGTCGATGCCGACGGCGAGTACGGTGAGCGTGTTGCCGGGCAGGCGCGCGAGCACCTCGCGCTCGACCGGGGCAAGGCCGGGAACCGCAGCGTCGATCCGCCAACGCTGGAGGATCCCTTCTGGGACGATCTCGAAGCGCTGATCGATCGTCGTCAGCAGCGGGCCGAGGCTCCTCACGCCGGCATCGAGCTGCGCCAGCGCGTCTCCATTGGAGATGCTGCGCGCTGATTCGAGCATCGCGCGCAGGTCGATGCGCACCGAGAGGTCGCCCTCGTGGGCGGGTATCTTCCAGGGAGCGATGGAGGTGCTGCGGCTGGGCATCGCGACGACGGTCGATCCGAAGCGGGCGAGGACCTCGTCGCGATTCGCGACCGCGCTGTCGGCGCCGGCGATCGACCGGGGCTCGATCAGGTCGGTGTACCAGCTCGATCGCGCTTGGCGCTCCACCGCTTCAGCGTATGCACCGAAGTCGCCGCAGAACGACGTGGCGTTGGATGGATTGCCGAAGCTGTCCAGGCGCATGCCCAGCCAGCGCCAGTCGATCGCGGTCATGTCGGACAGCATCTCGACGACACTGAAAACGTCGGGAGCCTGGATCCCGTCGGGCACGAGCTTGGAGCGGATCGATGCCAGCGCCGGGTCCTTCCAGACCGTCGCGTAGATGCTCTCCTGCCAATGGGCGGAGATCTTGGCCATGTCGCGCATCGTGACTTGGATCGCCGGACGCGTGGGCTGGGGATCGGCAGCCCAGACAGCGGTCGAGGCGGATGCGACCAGGATCGCGACGAGCGCAAAGCGGGCGTTCATGCGGCCTCCAGATGGGGATAACGATGCGTCCGACGGCGCGGTTACAGCCCGCGTCCGAGCAGTCCGGCAGCTTCGGGCAGTCCGAACATCAGGTTCAGGTTCTGCACCGCCTGGCCGCTCGCACCCTTCACCAGATTGTCGAGCGCGGAGGCGATGATCAGCGTCGTGCCGTCGATGGCAGCCGCGAAGTCGGCGAAGTTGCTGCCGGTGGTATTCGCGACCTCGACCTCTTTTGGCGTCGGGCGGATACGGATGAATGGCCGCCCCGTATAAGTCGCGTTCCATGCCGCCAACACCCCGTCGAGGCTCGCGCCGCGGGAGAGGGTGGCGGTGATCGTCGAATGGATTCCGCGCGTGATCGGCGCCAGGTGGGGCACGAAGGTGCAATGGAGCGCCGAGCCGGCGGCCGTCGCCAGCTCCTGATCGATCTCGCCGGTGTGCTGATGCCCGACCGCCTTGTAGGAACGGAGGTTCTCGTTCAGCGCGTGGAAGAGGTTGTTGTTCGACTCGATGAAGCGCTTGCCGGCACCGGATACGCCGGAATAGCTCACCGATACCACCGCTGCGCTGGTGTCGATCAGGCCCGCGCGCACGAGCGGGATCAGGGGCAGCAGCACGCTGGTCGCGTAGCAACCGGGATTGCCGACCACGCGCGCCGCGCGCACCGCGTCGCCGTGGATTTCGGTCAGGCCATAGACCGCTTCGGGCAGCAGCTGAGGGCAGGCGTGCTCGTCACCGTGCCAGCGGCGATAAGCGGAGTGGTCGCGCAGACGGAATTCGGCGCCGATGTCCACCAGCTTCAGGCCGGCGTCGAGCAGCTGCGGCACCACTCGCGTGACGTCCGGGCTCTTCTTCGCGAGCACGACCGCGCGCGCGCCGCTGGCGCGGATGGCGTCGACCGTATCGGGGGACAGCACCAGGTCGGTCTCGCCTCGGAACGACGGGACCTCGTCGGCGAGCATCTTGCCGTGGGAGCGGTCGGATCCGGCGTGGACGATGCGGAAATCGGGGTGGCCGAGCAGGATGCGCACCGCGACTTCGCCGGCGTAACCGGTGGCACCGAGGATGGCGACGGGGATCTTGGCCATGACCACGGAATCATGCGCATGCAGCGGGGATTGGAAGGTGCCGCAGCATTTCCCCGGGCCTGGTCGGCTATGCGCCTGTTTGTCATTGTCGCTCGGGAGCGGCCGGCAGGCTGCCGGCATGGCAGATCCGTCCGCTGCTGGTGCACGAGACTCTGGCGCGCACAGCGGTCATCCCGTGGTGATCATCACCGGAGCATCCTCAGGGATCGGCGAGGCGACGGCATCGGCGCTGGCCCCGGATCACCGCCTGGTGCTGGTCGCGCGTCGCGGGGATCGTCTCAGCGCGCTGGTCGAGCGCCTGCGCGCACAGGGCGGCGACGCGCTCGCGGTGGTCGAGGACGTGACCGCACCCGACGCGGCGCAGCGCATCGTCGACCAGGCGGTCCTCCGCTTCGGCGGCATCGATGCGCTGGTGAACAACGCCGGCCTGTTCGAGACGGCCGTGACCGCAGCGATCACGCCCGATCACCTCGACCGGCTGTGGCGCCTGAACGTGCAGGCCCCGATCCAGCTGACCCAAGCGGCGCTGCCGCAGCTCTCGAAGCGTCCGAGCGCCACCATCGTCAACGTCTCGAGCGTCGCCGCTGAGGTGTCATTCACCGGCTGCGGAATCTACAGCGCTACCAAGGCCGCTTTGGAGGCCTGGAGCCGGGTCCTGCGCGAGGAGCTGCGAACCGCGCGCGTCCGCGTGGGTGTGATCGCCCCCGGAGCAACTGCGACGGCGGCATGGCCGGACGGTGCCGCGGTCGATGTGTCGCGCATGTGCCGTCCGCAGGACGTGGCCGCGGCGATCCGCTTCATGCTCGTCGCCGCGCCGACTGCCAGCATCGACCGGCTCGTGGTGGCTCCTCCGGCCGGACCATTGTGAGTCGCGATTGGCGATCCGCTGGAAACGGGTGGGCTCCGCCGTGGTGGTCATCGCCGCGGTGGTCATCGCCGCGTTCGTGCCGTGGATTCCCGGTTCTCGGCACGTCACCGTACCCCTGATGCAGCTGATGACTGGGAAGAAGACCGTCGCCCAGCGCATCGACGAGCACGGAACCATCGTGGCTGCCCGGCTCACGCCCCTGTTCGCAGGCGCTTCGATCGCGTATCCGCCCCGTGAGCTCGCGCTGTTGGCGTTCAAAGACGCCATGATCCTGGAGGTGCATGCGCGCGGCGATGCGATGTCACCCTGGCGGCTCGTGAACGCGTATCCCATCCTGGCGGCCAGCGGCGCGCCGGGGCCGAAGCTGCGCGAGGGGGATCGCCAGGTGCCCGAAGGCATCTATGCGATCGAAAACCTGAATCCGAACAGCCGCTACCACCTGGCCCTGCGCCTCGATTATCCTAACGCCTTCGACCGCGCCCGCGCGCGCGAGGACGGTCGCACCGAGCTTGGCGGCGACATCATGATCCATGGCCAGGACGTATCGATCGGCTGCCTCGCCATCGGTGATCGGGCCATCGAGGACCTTTTCGTGCTGGTCGCGAGGATCGGGATCGGCAACGCGACGGTCATCGTGTCGCCGACCGATTTCCGATCGGGTGCGCATGGGCCGCAGGTGGCGATGACGTGGTGCGGAGAGCGCTATGCGACGCTTGCCCAGGCACTGGCCGCTTTTCCCCGCGCTCCCTGATAGTGGTGCTGCGGATCAGCCGCCAGCGATGGCGGGGACGATGTCGATCAGGTCTCCGTCCTTGAGCGCGGTGACCTGCCCATCGAGGAAGCGGATGTCCTCTTCGCCGACGAAGACGTTGACGAAGCGGCGCAGCTTGCCCGAGTCGTCGCACAGGCGGGCGCGGATGCCCGGGTGCGCGACCTCGAGGGCGGCGAGCGCCTCATCGACGGTCTTGGCCGCCACCGAGATGGTCTCCTTGCCGTTGGTCAAGTTGCGCAGGACCGAGGGGATACGGACGTTCACGGGCATGGCGATTCCTTCGAGGGCGGGCGCGAGGATAACCCGCCGGATCGACCAACAAGCGCTGACCAGACCGGGGCTGACACGGCGCACGCCGTTGGTGGCGGGGCGGTGGTATTCAGGCGCGGGTGACGATCGCCTCGTGCCGCACCGGGAAGTTCACCGAACGGGCGATGAAGCAGATGTCGTGCGCGCGCTCGTGCAGGCGCTCGGCCTTGGCCTGATCGGATGAGGCGGCGATGGTGACGCGCGGCCGCAGCACGACCTCGGTCATCTTGAAGTTGCGGTCGACCTGGCCGAGGGTCCCGGTGGCGTCGTCCTCATAGGCGGTGACGACGACGCCCGAGTTTGCGCACAGCGCGAGGTAGCTCAGCAGGTGGCACGAGGACAGCGCCGCGACCAGCAGGTCCTCGGGGTTGTGCAGGGCGGGGTCGCCGAGGAACGCGGTATCCGCGGTGCCGCGCAGCGGCGGCTTGCCGGCGATGGTGAGCAGGAATTCTCGCGAGTAGGTCTTGTAGTCGGAGGCTGGGCCGTTCGCTGCGCCCGTCCAGGCGATGTGGGTGCTGTACGTGTGGGTGGTGTGGGTGGTCATGGTGACAGGTCTGCGTTTGGAGTGCGGTGGTCAACCACTAACCGCGAGTACCGAGCTGCGACCTCCGACCCTCGACCTTCGACCACAGTCTCAGATCAAGGTCAGGTCCGCGGCGTCGAAGCTGCGTTCACAGTAGAAGCAGCGCACGCGCAGCGGGTTCTTGCCGGCGACGACATCGAAGCGCGTCGACCAGCGCTCGTGGTTGGTGACGCAGTTCGGGTTGGCGCAGCGCGCGATGTCCTCGAACCGGCTGGGAACGGGCACGGGATTCTTCGACACCACGGTGTAGTCGCGGATGATGCTGATGGATGCGGTGGGTGCGATGAGGGCGAGGCTCGAGACGCTGCGCTCGGTCAGTTCGCGACCGGAGATCTTGACCACGCCTTTGCGCCCCAGGAGCGAGGAACGCAGATTCATGCCCATGAACACCTGGTCGTCTGGGCCAGCGAGCAGCGTCGCGACCTTCAGGGTCATCGGACTCGGGATGTGGTCGATGACCGTGCCGTTGGCGATGGCCTCGACCTGGCGGATCTTCTGCGCGCCCGAGGGGGTTTCTGCCATCACAGGGCTCCGAGGATCAGGCCGATCAACGCTTGTCGGACCGGGATGCCGTTGCCGGCCTGGGCGAAATAGTGGGCGTGCGTCGTCGCATCGACATCGCGTGCGATCTCGTTCACCCGTGGCAGGGGGTGCAGGATGCGCATCTGCGGTCTGGCCGCCTGCAGCATCGAGGCCGAGATTCGGTACGACGCCTTGATGTGGTCGAACTCGAGGGGATCGGGGAAGCGCTCCTCCTGGAGCCGCGTCATGTACAGGACGTCGCAGCCGTCGATGGCGTCCTGCAGCGATGGAACGACCTCGACCTCGACTTTGGCGGCGGCGGCTTCGTCGAGGTATTGCTGCGGCATTTCCAGACCACGCGGCGCGACGGTCAAGAGGCGGACGCGGAAGTGGCATAACGCGCTGAGCAGGCTGTGGACGGTACGCCCGTAACGCAGGTCGCCAGCGAAGGCGATGGTCAGCGTCCGCGAGCCATCGGTCAGTTCGGGGAACAGTTTGGCGATGGTGTAGAGATCCAAGAAGGTCTGGCTCGGATGCTGGTTGGCGCCGTCGCCGCCGTTGACGATAGGCACGCGCGACACCTCGCTGGCCAACCGGGCCGCGCCGTCACGCGGGTGGCGCATCACGATCACGTCGGCGTACTGTTCGACCATGCGCAGGGTGTCCGCCAGGCTCTCACCCTTCTTCGTGCTGGTCGAGCCGGCGTCTGAAAACCCGATCACGCGCCCGCCGAGCTTCTGCATCGCCGCCTCGAAACTCAGGCGGGTGCGGGTGCTGGGCTCGAAGAACAGCGTGGCCATGACCTTGCCCGCGAGCATGTCGATGCGGGGTGAGGTTTCGATCTCGCGGGTCTTGGACAGGATGTGCAGGATCTCGGCGCGGGTGAAGTCGGCGATCGAGAGCACATGGCGGCTGCGGAAGTCCACGGGGTGGGATGCTACATCTGTCGCAAGCGAACCAAGGAGGCGTAAGTACTATTGTAATAGCAGATCTTGAGCACAGAAATCGCAGAGCGACCTCCATCGGCCCACTTTTCGACAGGGAAGGCAGTTGACGCCTAGCACCCGGGGACGTTACAATGATCCACAAGGTCCCCCGAAACGATTGTGTCGCTGGTCCGGTTCTGGGCCACTGAGTACATGATCGTGACCTTCACACCGCTGCTGGATCGGGGGCTGGCAGTCGTCGGCGAGGAAGCACCCATCATGGTCGATATCCACATTTCCGGAGTCCACTTCCAGGTCTCCGAGAAGATCAAGACGCACATCCATGAGAAGCTTGGTTCCCTGAGCAGGTTCCATACCGGATTGAAGACCCTGCACGTCACCATCCACGAGGCCGAGAAGTTCGGTTATCGCGTCGATGTCGACATGCACCTTCCCCACGGCAAGCACGTGGTCGCCCATGACAATGAGGAGACTGTCTATTCAGCCATCGACATGGTTTCGGACAAATGCGCCGCGCAGCTGCGCAAGATCCATGAACGCGAAATCGATTCCCACCGGCACGCTGCCGTCATCCGCTGACCCAACCGCCGGGATGGATTGAAATTGAAGAAGACCCCGGGGTCATCCCCGGGGTCTTTCCGTTTCCAGACCCATGATTCTGCATCGGCTATCCTGCCGGCACTCGGGCGTTAGCATGCCGGCATGTTCCAGCCCTATGCGGCGCTGCTCCTGGATCTCGACGGCACCGTGGTCGATTCCGAGCCCAAGCACATCCAGGCGCATCGTAGATTCCTCGCGACCCAGGGCATCACTCCGAGCGACGAGCTGATCTTCGGCAACATCGGCAAGAGCGATCGCCACTTCTATTCCACGCTCATCCAACACCACGGCATCCAAGCCGAGCCCGAGCACTGGATGGCGAAGAAGACCGAGCTCCTGAAGGACCTCTACCGCATCGACGGCCTGGCGCTGCGCCCCGGTGCGCTCGAGCTGTTGGATAACGCGTACGCGCAGGGCATCTGCACCGCGATCGTCACGTCATCCGAACGTCGGCTGTGCGCGCTGAGCCTCGAGGCGGCGGGTCTGGCCCACCGGCTTCCCATCCGCGTCTGCCATGAGGACACGGTCGGGCACAAGCCCGATCCGGCGCCCTACCTGCTCGCAATGCGCCGTCTCAGCGTGCCGGCATCGCGCTGCCTGGTGGTCGAGGACAGCATCAGCGGCGTGACCGCCGGCAAGGCCGCCGGCTGCACGGTGGTAGGATTCCCGGGCCTGGTGCCGGAAAAGGAGCTGATCGCCGCCGGCGCCGACCACTGCGTCGCCTCGCTCGCCTCCGTCCTGAGCCTGCCATCGACGACCGCGCGCCTGCGCGCCGCGAACGGATGACCGGCACGCCCGGATGCGGGCGGCCCTGGTGGGAGCGCGCCTTCGGACCGGAATACCTCCAGGTCTACGCCCACCGTGACGATCGACTCGCGCGCGACGAGGTCGAAGGCCTGCTGCCGCGGCTGCGCAGCGCGCCCGGCCCGATCCTCGACGTCGGTTGCGGAAATGGTCGGCATCTCGAGCAGTTGGCGGCGGCGGGACTCCCGTCGTGGGGGTTCGATTACAGCGAGCACCTCCTCGAGATCGCAAGAGAGCGCGCCGCATGCCGAGGACGACTCGCGCGCTCGGACATGCGGCATCCCGCATTCGCACCGGGATGGGGTGCGATCGTCCTGTTGTTCACCGCCTTCGGATACTTCGACGACGCCGAGAATGCCGCCTGCCTCGCCGCCCTCGGAAGGCTGCTGGCGCCAGGAGGCTGGCTGCTCGTGGACCTGCCCGATTCCGATCACGTCCGGCGATCGCTCGTGCCCGAGAGTCGGCGCATGACCGCGGCCGGCGTCGAGATCGTCGAGCGCCGACGCATCGATGGCGATCGCATGGTCAAGGATGTCGGCTGCGATCAGGCCGAGTATCACGAGAGCGTGCGCCTGTACGCGCCCGCCGAGATCTCGGCGATGGTCGAAGCGGCGGAGATGCGCGTGGTGGATATCTGGAGCAGCCTGCGCGGACCCGGTCATGACGACCGGCGGCGGGTCTTCTGGATCACGGATCGATATTCGGCGTCACGTCTTTCTCCCAATACGGAGAGCTGAGGAAGATATTGAAGCCGAGCGAGACGTTGCTCACCTTGCGCTGAGCGTCCGAGACCACATTCCAATCGACATGGTGGTAGCAGCGCACGATCGGCATGGTCTCGGCGACGAAAGGGTTGCCATAGCGCTCGTAGTTGCTCTTGCTCGCATCCTTCAGGTTGCCGAACTTCTGCTGGTGCAGCTTGGCTTCAGCCCACGACGTCGTTCCAGGCGACGGTCGGGTCGTCGATTCCATGTCGCGGTAGAAGTAGTCGATCAGGTCGCTGGGGAAATGTGCCGTATCGCGGATGCTGCTCGCCTCGAATAGATAGCTGGAGCCCTTCTCGTGCAGGAAGCTGTAGTCGCCCCATCCGCCACCCGACGGTATGCGTCGACCCATCAGCACCTGCATGCCGCGGTTCTTGTCGAGTGGACAGACGAACATCTTCGCGGGCAGCTCCATGCTTTCGATGTTGGCGGTGTTCAACGGGTCGAAGGTCGCCGATTGGCCGACACGGAGGTAGTAGGGGAACGAATCGTTGTGTTCCTGCCGATACACCTCGAGCGCCAAGGCGATCTGCTTGAGGTTGTTCGAGCACTTCAGCTGGTTGACCTGGCGCCGGATCATCGAGAACGCCGGGAAGGCCATGCTCGCGAGCACGGCGATGATGCCGACGACGATCATCAGCTCCATGAGGGTGAAGGCTTTTCTCACAATCACCTGATACGCTCCCGATCCGGTTCCGTTGAATGGTTCCGGTGCACGTCCCTCGGGGTCATGGTGAGGCCGCCGGCAGGTCCAGAGACCAGGTGTCGCTGGCGACTGCGAGGATCGCTGCCCGGCCGCACGGGAGCGTGATGGGATCGTCATCGTGGCCGAATGGGAAGGCCTGGACGCAGGGGATGCGCAGGCGTTCCGACCAGCTCCGGCACACGGCCTGCGCGTCGGGACCGGCGTACCCGGGACGCTTCGGCGCGGGGAACGAACCGAAGATCAGGCCCGCGACCCCGGACAGGGCCCCGGAGCGTTCCAGCTGGGTCAAGTCGCGATCGATCTGGTAGGGACGCTCATCGATGTCCTCGAGCGCAAGGATGCACCCGGTGAGGTCGGGCATCGCCGTGGTCCCACACAACGAGGCGAGCACGCGCAGGCACGCGCCGAACAACGGCCCCCGAGCCGAGCCGGGGTGCAGGGGGACCGCACCGACCGCGGTGTGACCATCCCAACGCATCGCGTCGCCGCGGACCGATGCGGTCGTCGACTCCAACGACCGCGGCCCCGGGGTGGCGGCAGGCATGAAGCCGTAATGCGATGCGCAGGCGCGTCTGCGCCAACACGCATGCAGCACCGTCAGGTCGGAATACCCGAGCAGGAGCGGCAAGCGATGCGCGTGAGCGAGAGCGATGTCCACCAGGTCGCTGCATCCGTATCCGCCGCGCACCGGTATCAGGACATCGTGCGCGAGCGCGCGCGTGAAATCAGCGCGTCGGTGTCGGGCTTCGTGCCACGCGCCGACGGCTCCCCATCGCCCGATGTCCGGTGACACGACCAGCTCGTGAGCGATCAGGTCAGCGAATCGCGTCGCGATCGCCACCGCCAAGCGCATCTGGGCCTCGTCGTGGAGGGGGTATGCCGGGCAGAACAGGTACGCCGTCGGCATGCACGCACTCCACGGCGCCAAGAGGGGAGATCAACGCCGATATGCATGCCGGGAAAACTCGCGCGCGCCGCGTTGACCCCTCCCACCCGGGGACTACTGTCGTCGCGAGATGGGATTCGCGGGCAATCTACGCACATTGTCCCTGGTCGAGGTGTTCCAGACCCTCAACCGCATCCAGGCGACCGGTATCCTGCGACTCGCGTCGCCTACCGGGGGCAGGGATCTGGTCTTCGACCAAGGCGCGATGATCGGTGTGGCCTTCCGCTCTGGAGAGCAGAAGCAGGCCTTGCTGCGTCAACTCGTTCTGCGCGGTAAGCTCGATGCGAACGCAGCCGCGAGCCTCAGTTCGACCGGCGCTGAAAGCCAGGTGGTGAAGGCGCTGGTGGGCAAGGGATTGATGAGTTCGGACGACATCACCCAAGCCTACCATCACCAGGCCGAAGACGAACTCGCCAGCCTGTGCACCTGGGAATACGCCGACTTCGTGTTCGAGGACGCCGGTCCAGACCAGCCGCTGGCCAATGGACTCCTGGAGCGATACCGCAAGCAACCGCTCGATATCGGCATGAACCACATCCTGATGGAAGCCGCTCGCCGGCTGGATGACTGGAATCGTCTGCGGGCACTCATTCCCAATGCCGCCGTGGTATACTCCCCGATGCCCGGGGGTGAGTACGGGATTCGGGACATGTCGGCGGAATACCCGGCTTCCGCGGTGGCTCCGCTGATCGACGGCGTCCGCTCGGTCGACGACGTGGTCGCCGAGAGCGTCGCCACCCGTTTGGACGTGTACCAGGTGATCGGCGAGATGCTCGACCGTCGCCTGGTGGTCGGCCTCGGCGACGACCAGCTGCTGGCGACGGCCGACAGCCTTGCTTTGGCGACCGATCACACGCGGGCAGCTCGTCTGTATCGCCGGCTGCTCAAAGACCATCCGGATGACAGCGGTCTGGGCGAGAAGCTCGCGGCCAGCCTCGAGCACCTGGGTGATTCGGTCGATGCCGCCGCCAGCTACGCGCAACTCGCCTTGCAGCGCCTATCGTCAGGCGACGTCGAGCGCGCCTTCGCCGATTCCCGACGCTCGGTCGAGTTGTCGCCGAACGATCCGGCTTTGCGCATGACGCTGGTGCGCTGCCTGTTGACGGCCAAGGAGTCCGACGCCGCGGTGGCGGAATTGGGCGTGGCCGTCCAACTGTACCTGGGTTCCGGTCAACTCGAGGAAGCGCGCGCCACGTGCTTGAAGATCCTGGCCATCCAACCTCAGGATGAGGACGCGCGCCGTCAATTGGCGCGGATCTTCTCGCAAGTGGAGAAGGATCCCGCTGCCGAGGACGTGGTGGTCTGCATCCAATGCAACCACGTCAACGACCGCGAGGCGGTCTTTTGCCCCAAATGCCGCTCGCCTCTGCAGCTGTCGTGCCTGACGTGCAATCGCGTGGTCGGCGTGTCGGACCGCATCTGCATCTTCTGCGGCGCCGATCCGCATCGTGGTGTCGCCAACCGGCAGCCTCCCGGACGCCCGTCAACCAGCACCTATATCAAGACGGACCGCATCCACACGGAATTGAAGCAGAAGGGCAGCGAGTTCTGGCGGACGAAGCTCGGCGCGCTGGCGGAATCCGCCCATGTCCACGAACAAGCGGGACGTTTCAACGAAGCGCTGCGGGAGTGGCGTGAGCTGGCGCAATCGCAGAACGACAACGCCGAACTGCAAATCCACATCCGCGAACTCGAGCGACGCGAGGGCGAAGCGCACATCGAGCGGCAGATCGAACAAGGCCACCGCTTGCGACATGGCCGCCGATTTTGGCGCGCGGCGAACGCCTACCGACGCGCCTTGCGCGCGATGCCCAAGGACGATCCGCGCGTCGGACCGCTGTCCGAGATCCTGACCAAGACCGAGGGTAACAAGCGACGCAATGCCGCGATCTTCGCTTGCGCATTCCTCATCCTCGGCGTGGTGGGCCTGCTGGTCGCCAAGCCATTCTACGATCTCGGGCGGTTCCGTACGCGCGTGCACGCCGTCGACGCAGCCATCGCGGCATTGCCGAGCACGGCCGCCGACGGAGTCCTCGCGGTGGATCAGGAGATCGCCGAGCTCGAAAAGTTCGCCTCGGCTCTGCCTCGGACACAATCCGCGAAGGCTCGGCTGATCCTCGCGGAAAGCGCCGGATCCTTGCGGCTGGCGAAGAACGCGGCCGCCGAGGAGCAGATCCGCCGACTTGGCCAGGCATTGGACGCGCAGGATCTTCCCGCAGCGCAGGCCTTTCACCAGGGCTTCCTGCGCGTGTTCGGAACCGAGCACCTGCCTGTGCGCCTGCAGCAGCAGGCAGATCGGCTCGACCGCCTACGCGCCGAGATATCAGACCGTGAACGCCTGCTCAAGGAAGGGCCGACCTTGCTCGCCCGCGCCATGAGTGCGGATCAGGCCGGGAATCTTGGTTCAGCGCTCGCAGATTATCGCGCCCTCAGCGCCGCGACGGACGCGTCGCTTAGGGAAGAAGCCGTGAAGGGGGTGCAGAGGCTGGAGCCGATGCGATCGAGTTTCCTGGTCGATGTCGCTCGCGCTCAAGAGACCGCTGCATTCGATCTCGTCGCGGGAGATGCGGCGTTCAAGGCACTGGAGGCATCAGCGGCGCGTTGGTCCCTGGCGGAGCGGATCGTCGAACATCGGCGCGCAATCGCGGGCAAGCTGCATGCCGCGACCACCGATTACCGCACGCTCTCCGAGCGTTCTCCGATCGCGGATCTCGAGGCGTTCATCGCCGAGCATCCGGGTGCGCCGGAAATATCCCCGGTGAAGCTGCGTATCGCGACCATGCGCAAGGACCAGAACTTGATCCAGCAGGACATCGCGCGGTATCGCGGCCTGATGGACACGAAGAACTATGAAGAGGCATGGAGAGCGGCGCGCGATCTGATCGCCATGCATGGTCGGACGCTGCGCGCCGACGAGGTCGCGTATCCATTGGTCATCGAAACCGCGCCGGCCGGTGCGGCCGTGTCGCTCGATGGTCGCGAGATCGGCAAGACCCCATTCATCCTCACCTGCCTGCCGCAGAGCGATGGGGAGGTGGCGGTGACGCTGCCAGGCTGGGATCGCGTGGTCTTCCGCACGCGCGAAGCGGAGAAGCGGTGGCAATTGCAGATGCCGCTCGTTCGCACGCCGCTGTGGCGGGCCCAGGTCGTGGGCGGTGTCGACGAGATCCAGGTCATTCCCGGCGGAGGCTGCATCGTGGGCGCGGGATCGACGATCACCGCGCTCGGTCGCGACGGACGCCCGCAGTGGTCCCGTCCATTTCCGAGCGACGACCTCGGGGAGGGACGTCCGCGTTTCCACCATCCGCCGATCATCCTTCCCGACGGGACCTACGCCGTCGGCCTGCCGGCCCGGGGATTCGCGTCGCTCGACCCGGCCTCCGGCGCGGGTGGAACCTTCGATACCGCAGCACCCGTTCGCGGCAGGCCTCTGGTCTACGCGAACGACATCTTCGGCGCGGGTCCACGCTTGGCGTTCGCGGCCGAAGCGCTCTTCAGCGGAGCCATCGGCGATGTCGTGACGCGGATCCCGTTGTCCAGCCCGGCTCTGGCTGGCCCAGCCGCGATCGTCAAGGACCTCGACCGCATCCTGGCGGTCATCGATCTGCGTGGCCACCTGATCGGCATCGAGGAGTCCACCAAGGCAGTGGTCTGGGACCTCGACCTGCAAGCGTCCGAAGCCGGTCAGCTGGTCCACCTCCAGGACCTCCTCGCGGTCGTCCTCGACGGCAGTCGGCTCGTCGTCTGTCGCATCGTTGGCGGCCAGGCGCAGATCGCCTGGACCAAGCGCCTGCCAACGCCGGTGACCGGAGATCTCACCATGGTCGGAGCCGATCTCTGCATCGCCGCAGGAGACGCCATCCATCGCTATGGCGTCGATGGCGTGGGGCGTGAACCGTGGCCGCTGCGCTCCGCACCGACGGCAGGCCTCGCGGCCTCCGGCGAGCTCCTCGCGGTCGGTTGCCAGGATCGGACGGTGCGGGTCTACCGCTCCGGCGCGCCGGCTTGGTCGAGCCCGTTCACCGCGCCCATCCAGGCGATCGCATGCTCGCTGGACATCGTCTTCGTCGGTTTGGCGGACGGCACCGTCCTCGCCCTGCCGCCCTGATCCAAAGGGTGCACGATCAGGTTGCGAGCGCCTTGCTACGGTTTTTAAACCGCATGCAGATTGTGAGTTACGCTGCCGGCCCACAAGCCGCGGCGGCCTTGCCACGGCTTGTGGTCGGGGCAACTATCTCTAAGGTCCGAAGAGCCCGGGGCACAGGTCTATATGTTGAATTCCGATCTTGTCGAAAACTTCCATGCCATCTACCGCCAGAAGCAGACGGGGTCGTTGAATGTGTCCGGAGACGACTTCAACATCCGCTTCCTGTTCCAGAACGGCGAGGTCATGGCCATGGACCTCGGAGAGGACAAGGAGCACCTCCTCGCCGACAAGCTCCGAGAGTACCACCGCCTCGATCAGGCTCAGCACGCCCTGGTGTTCGCCACCCGCGAACGCGTCCAGGGCAGCGTATCGGACATCGTCCGGAACCTCCACCTCGCGTCCGATGACGAGGTGACCCAGATCACCCGCGCCATGGTCGAGGACCTGCTCTGCCATGCCTTCGGCGGCAAGATCCGTCATCTCCAGTTCAATCCCGCCCAGGGGATCGAATCGTTCAATTTCGACCGTAGCGCCGTGCGACTGCGGATCGCGGTCGATACCCTGCTGAAGACGGTCGAGACGCGAGTCACCGAGATCCAGCAGGTCGAGCAGGCGGTCGGCGGGCCGGACTCGGTGTTCGCGTTCGCGGAAGGCTCCGAGAACGCCGGTGAACTCAGCGATTACGAGAAACACGTCCTCAATTTCGTCGACGGTCACCGCACCGTCGAGGACATCGCCGCCGCATGTCGTGACGGCAACCACAACCTGTCACGCATCTTCTTCCAGCTCACGAAGAAGGGGGTGGTGCGCAAGCTCACGACGCGCGCGAAGCCCGTCGGTCAGAGCAGCAGCGCGACCAATCCGGCTGGGCCCGGAGCCGCAGCATCCGCATCCGGATCCGCCTCTCCGCCCGCCCGCCCGATGGAGAAGACCGTCGACGTCTCGGGCATTCCGCAAGGGGCGGCGAGCGCCGACCCCGCACCATTGCCGGCGTACGAGCCAGAGCCCGAGCCGACCGGTCCGAACCGCACGATGCTCGTGGTCCTCGTCGCGCTCCTGATGCTCGCCGTCGGTGTCCTCCTGCTCGTGCACAACTACGAGCAGAAGCAGGCTCGGATCCGGGAGATGCAGGGGGAAATCAGCGACCTGGCATCCAAGCGCGAATGGAATGAGGCTCTCCGCAAAGTCGATGATCTGCGCGGCCAGGCTGCTGGAGATGTCTCGGCCCAGCAGTTGGTGGACGATCTCGCGGCACGTCTCCAGGTCGCGATGGCAGCCGAATTGACCGGCATCCAGAAGCTGGTCGATGTGTACGAGTTCGATCAGGCCCGGAAGCGACTGTCTCGTCTTCCCCCAGGGCAGGCGGTCGATGACGTGCGCCGCAAGCTCGTCACGGCAGAGGAGACGGTCACCCAGATCGCCGTCGCGCTTGCCGCGAAAGTGACCGAGCGGCTCGATGCGAACGACGTCCCCTCCGCTCTGCGGATCATAGCATCGAAGACCAAGCAGGAAGCTGCGCAGGCCACCATCGTGCTCGAACGTTGGCGAATCAAGAAGCTCGAAGAGGCGTCGAACTCCGGAGCCCCGATGAACAAGCGCCTCGAGGCGCTCAATCTCGTCAAGGTCGCCCAGCCATCTGCCGGACAGAAGGTGACTATCTCGTCGATCGAAGACGATCTGCGCCGCCAGCAAGGCCACCTGAAGGAGCAGGTCCAACGGTTGCAGGATCTCGCCGACAAGGGCGATTACGAGAAGGTCTTCGGCGACATCGAGCGTCTGCGGCTGTCGGAGTACGTGAAAGGCACGCCGCTGCAGGCCGATCTCCAGAAGCTCGAGGCGAGCGCAAACCAGGTGCGCCGCAACGTGCAGTCCTTCCGCGAGCAGGTGATGTCGTCGGTGCGCGATGGCGAGGGCTCGGCCGCGCTGAAGGAACTCCAGGCCTCCGGGGACGCCCTGCTGTCGCGATTCCCGCAAGCGACGAATCGCGCGGCAACCGAATCGCTGGTCAAGACCCTGAAGGATTGCCTCGACGCGGTCGAGCAGCCCACCGAGAGCCAACAGGCGGCACTGCAGCTGCTGATCGATCGCGGCGACATCGACCCGGACCTGAAGACCGCCATCGAAGCGCGGATGAAAGGCTTGAGCTCGATCGAGGCCGAAGCGAACATCGAGCTCGAGAATTCCCGGAGGCTCCTGCGAGATGGGAATTGGGGAGCTGCCGAGCGCAAGCTCGAAGAGTTGATCCGCAAGCCCGAATGGCAGTCGACGGTCGCGCATCGTGCTGCCGAGAAGGAACTCGCCGACGAGCGCACCAACAGCTCGCGACGCGAGGTCGCGCAGAAGGAGCTCGAACAGGCCATCGCCAAAGGCGACACCTCGCGAGCAACGGCGATCGCCCGTGAAATGGGATTGAAGTACCTGCCGATGTCGATCGAGAGCCTGCCCAGCGGCGCAGACGTCTGGCAGAGCGGGAAGAAGATCGGGACGACCCCGCTGGTGCTCAATCTCCCGGCTGCGGACCGCGTCGATCTGGCCTTCGAGATGCGTATGCCCGGATATCACCCCAAAGCTGTGACAGGTGCCAATGCGGAAGGCGGATGGCGCCTGCTCACCGCGCTCGAGCGGGCGCCCGCTGCCAAGGCCGAACTGGGCAAGACCGTGACCTCGCTCCCGGCGGTGGCGAAGGATCGGATTTGGGTCTCCAACCGCGCCCAGGCCTTCGCGATCACCGCGACGGGTGACGTGCAGAGCTACGAGTTCGAAGCCGGCGACGGCACCTCGTCTCTGAATGAACCCGTGTATGCCCCGGTCACGATGTTCGAAGATGCGGTGTACATCCCCACCCGGGAAAATGTCGCGATCCGCATCGGCAAGAAGGTCGAGCGCGTACCGCTCTCTGGAAGCACCGACATGCCACTGGCGATCTTCGAGAGTCCGCTGCTCATCGATCGGAGGTTCCTCATCATCGCCGGCAACGACCAGGCGATCCAGGGCGTCGCCGAGCGGCATGCATCGTCGCGCTGGTCATCCGAGAGCGGAGCCGCATTCGCGGCCGCCCCGTTGGTGATCGGCGATCGAGTCCTCTGCGTACGTGTCGATGGCGAGCTCCGGGTCTTGCAGGCGTACGACGGAAAGCCGCTGGGTGGGACAGCGCTCGGGTCTCCCGTCGTCGCAGCCTGGTCCGTCGGCGGCAAGAGTCTGGCCGGTTTGACTGCCAATACGGCCTGGTCGTGGGACGGCGCCGAGGTCACCACCGAGCCCCTGCCCCAAACCGCCATGGCGGGAGCCGAATCGGTGCTCATCGGGATCAATGGACGGGTGTGGCTGCGATCGGGCAGCGAATGGAAGGACATGGGCCGCGTCGAAGGCACGATCACCGGCTCGCCCGTGGCGTGGCAGGACCATGTCGCCGTTCCCATCGGCACCTCGATGAGGGTCCTGGGTGCGCGCGGATTCGGCATCACCCAGACGGCAGACTTCCTGCCTGCGGTGGTGATCGGTGGCAAGCTGGCCGTGGTGAACCAGAACGGCACGGTGGCGGTCTACGAACCGTGAGCTGCGCGGGACGGTGCGGTGTGCATCGTTGTGCATCGTTGTGCGTAGTTGTGCGTAGTTGTGCGTAGACGCGAGCATCCATACTCCGCACCTCCTCTGGAGCGAGCATGGGTTTCAACTGCGGCATCGTCGGTCTGCCGAACGTCGGCAAGAGCACCATCTTCAACGCCCTGACCATGACGCAGGCCGCGCAGGCGGCCAATTATCCGTTCTGCACCATCGATCCCAACACGGGCATGGTCACAGTTCCTGATGCACGCCTCTGGGTGCTCAAGGACATCGCCAAGACCGATAAGGTCATCCCTACCCAGATGGAGCTGGTGGACATCGCCGGACTGGTGAAGGGGGCCTCGCAGGGCGAGGGCAAGGGCAACGCGTTCCTGTCCGCGATCAAGAACGTCGACGCCGTGCTGCACGTGGTACGCTGCTTCATCGACCCGGATGTCCATCACGTCGACGGCAGCGTCGATCCCGTCCGCGATATCGAGATCATCGACCTGGAACTGCTGCTCAAGGACGAGGAGACGGCCAAGGCCAAGCTCGATCGCGTCAAGAAACGCATGCACGATAAAGAGGCCCAAGCCGCGATCCCCGCCGTCGAGAAGGTGCTGGCGGGCTTCAAGAACCTGGTCCCGGTGCGCGCGCAGGGGCTGACGGTCGAGGAAGCCGTCCATATCGCCGACTGCCAGCTCATCACCGCGAAGCCGATGCTGTTCGTGTGCAACATCGGCGAGGACGACATCGCCAAGGGCGGCAACGCGCACAGCGCCGCTGTCTTCGCGCACGCTCAGAAGGTGGGCGCGCGCGCGATCCTCATTTCCGGCAAGATCGAGTCCGAACTGGTCCAGCTCGACGCTGCCGAGCGGGCGTCGTTCATGGAAGGGCTCGGCATGACCGAGCCCGGCGTCGACCGCCTGGTTCGCGCGGGGTACGACCTGCTGGGACTCGCGACCTACTTCACCGCCGGGGTCAAGGAAGTCCGCGCCTGGCAGATCCAGAAGGGGTGGAAGGCCCCACGCGCGGCCGGAGTCATCCATACCGATTTCGAGAAAGGCTTCATCCGCGCCGAAGTCGCGACCTACGAGGACTACGTCGCCCACCAGGGTGAAAAGGGTTGCCGGGAAGTCGGGAAGCTGCGCGCGGAGGGCAAGGACTACGTGGTGAAGGACGGCGACGTCATGCACTTCCTGTTCGCGAAGTGACGCTCGCCGGATCACCGACGATGGTAGACGGCGGATAGCTGATAGCTGATAGCTGGTGACGATATCTGCGCGTCCACGACCCTCGGCGAATTAAGCTGCCCTCTTGTCCGCTGCTCCCAGGCCGATGTGCGATAGCGTGCCGCCATGGCCGAACCGGACCCAGCCGATCTCGCAGCGCTCGCCGGCGATATGCAGAAGCTGGCTAACAACGGCGAGTTCAACCCTTTCTCCCTGTTCGCCGAAGCGATGGAATTCCACTCGGTCTTCCTCGCGCCATTCTCACCGTCGCTCACCCGGGCGATCGAGCGCTTCGTCGCCACTGGGGATGGACCGCTCCTGCAGGCGGTGGAGTCGCTCCGCAGCCAGGGCCTGACCGATCCAGACGCGCGCATCCGAGCGCGGGAGATGTTCACCGCTGCGCGCGGCATGTGCGTCGTAGTGATGTCCGGCGGGATGACGCTCGAGACCATTCCCCAGCTGTTCTACGGACACCTGTCGCCGGATTGGCGCTCCCATGCGATATCGTCGTGCGGCGAGACGTTCACCGGCAAGGACGGTCTGCGCGCCGCACTGGATGATCTCGATGCCAAGGCTCGCGGCGGCACGATGTGGCCCGGCCTGGTCGCAGGTCCCCAGGCCGGCAGCAATCTGCTGGGATACTGGCTCGAGCTCGCTTCGGGTGTCGTCGCGAGCGTCGACGAGGGCATCCTGCCGGTGTCGCGCGAACGATTGGCGGATCTCGCGCACTGGACCGCGGCGGCGGCGGCTTCCCTCTTGGAACAGGGCAAGCATGCCGATGCCGATGACCTCGGCGCCCTCGCCCGGTGCCGACTGCTCGCAGGAGAAGCCGAGGAAGCGACCCGGTTGCTCGATACGATCATCGCGCGCACCGGAGAGGACGCGGTCGACGACGAGCATCTGCTCGAGCTGATCCAGCACGCGGCGAATGCCTGCGCACGTCATGCCAAGGGATCGGTCGGAGCGGAGTGGCTCGAGCGCAGCCTGCCCACCATCGAAGCGCGTCTTGGCCGATCGTACGATGCGGTCCTCGTCCTGTTCAAGCTGTTGGCGGGCATCCAGGCTTCTCCGGAAAAACTCGTGGCCGTCGCCGGCATGCTCCAGGAGCGTGACCGGAAATCGTTCAAGAACGACCTCATGCGCGAGCCATTGTGGGTCGTGCATGCCGAGGATCCCGGCGAGGTCCTCGACACCAATGCTGCAGCAGCGGTCATCGGCCGATCATCGACCTTCATCGCCAAGCGCCTCGAGCAGGGGACGATCCCGTGCCATCGCCGGGGCGAGCAGGTGCGCATCCCGGCCCGTGGCTTGGCGGCATGGAAGGCGGTCATGGAGACGTACAAGCTGATCGACTGAGGTCCCTGGCGTTCCCGGGTCCCGGACCATGATCAGTGCATGGCCCTCGGGATCGCTGACTTCGATCAGGTACGGCGGGTGGTGCGCGAACGCTCGGGCATCGTCCTGGCCGAGCGTGATGCCCAGGAGATCGAGACGCGGCTCCTCCCCGTGGCGAAGGCCAATGGTTCGCCGACGCCCGAGGCGTTCATCGCGCGCTTACGGACCCTCCCCGCTCTGGCCGCCCAGCTGGTCGAAGCCGTCGCGGCCCACAGCGGCGGGTTCACGGTCGACAGCCCAGCCAGCGACATGCTCTCGGGAACCATCCTCCCTGCGCTGATCATGCGTCGTCAGAGCTGTCGTCGGTTGCGCATCTGGTGCCCCGCCTGCGGCGGCGGCCAGGAACCCTACAGCCTCGCGCTGCTCATCCGCGAGCGGTTCCCCGAGCTCTCGTCCTGGGATGTGGTGATCCACGCGAGCGATCCGTCCGCCGCCCAGATCGCCAAGGCCAATGCCGGTCGCTATTCCGGGGTCGAGGTGCTCAGCGGCCTGCCCACTCCCGTGCTCTTGAAGCATTTCGCCAATGTCGGCGGAGCGTGGGAGATCAAGGACAGCGCCCGCACGCTGGTGCGCTTCAATGCCGCGACCCTCATCGCCGACTGGCCGCCGCTCGAGCAGATGGACATCATCTTCATCCGCAATGTCCTGGTCTATTTCGGACTACGCACGAAGCGCGCGGTGATGGAGCGTGTCCGCAGTGCGCTGACGCCCGACGGCTACCTGTTCGGAGGGTCAGCTGATGCGCGCGAACTGCTCGACGAGCGGTTCGAACGCATGCAGGACGAGCAGAGCGGCTTTTATCAGTCGGTTTAGTCGGGGGCTTCGCCCCCAAACCCCCGCGACCTTTGTCGCCCTTACATCCTGGCCGGAACGGCCAGGATGTTCGCGTGATGGGCTACGCCCATTGTATCACGCGACCAGGGCTCGGCGGTCGGGGCAATGCCGTTCACTTTAGAAAATCCCATAAAATGATTCTTGACAGTGCTTTGAGATCCGGTTTCGGACCTCATGAGCACTCTTCGAC
>JACCZE010000089.1 GCA_013696105.1 Planctomycetota bacterium
CTATCCGCTGCACGAGCAGCTGCTTTCCGACACGCTCAAGGCCTTCCCGAAGGCCGAGATCGTGTGGTGCCAGGAGGAGCCGCAGAACATGGGCGCCTGGCACTTCATCGCGCCCTACCTGCGCCGCATCTGCTCGCTCGCGGACGTCCCCTATGCCGGTCGCGAGCCGGCGGCCAGCCCCGCACCCGGCAGCGCGGCGCTGTTCCAGCTCGAGCAGGAGCAGCTCATCTCCACCGCGCTCGGCATCAAAGCGCGCGCGCTCGCCAAAGCGCACCACTGAAACCCAAGCCGATAGGCCCCCATGCCACACAACCTCGTCATCCCTGCGGTCGGCGAATCCATCACCGAGGGCATCGTCGCTCGTTTCCTGGTGCAGGACGGCGCCGTCGTCACCGAAGTGACGCCGATCTTCGAGCTCGAGACCGACAAGATCTCGACCGAGGTCCAGGCGGGAGCCGCCGGGCAGGTGCGTTTCCAGGTCAAGGAAGGCGACACGGTGCCGGTCGGCGGCGTGGTCGCGACCATCGATACCAGCGTCGCGCAACCGGCGCCGTCCTCGCCCGCCAAACCGGCGGAAGGAGTCTCGGTCAAGGCAGCCACGGTCGCCGACGCGTCGAAGGGCAAGGCCGCAGCCAAGAACCAGACCCTCAGCCCTGCGGTGAAGAAGCTCGTCGCCGAATCCGATGCCAAGCCCGCCGAGATCAGTGGCACGGGCCGCGACGGCCTGGTCACCAAGGGCGACGTCCTCGCGCACCTCGAGAAGCGCTCGACCGTCACTGGCGCCGCCCGTCCCTCCGCCGCAAGCGCCGAACCCGCTGCGGTCGGCGGCACGCGCAAGCGCATGAGCTCGCTCCGGCAGCGCATCGCGCAGCGCCTGGTCCAGGCCCAGCACACCGCCGCGATCCTCACCACTTTCAATGAAGTCGACATGTCCGCGTGCATGGACCTTCGCAAACGCTTCAAGGAGGAATTCGAGAAGAAGCACGGCATCGGACTGGGCTTCATGTCCTTCTTCACAGCGGCCGCGGTGAAGGCGCTGCAGAAGTATCCGATGATCAACAGCCAGATCGACGGCACCGACATCGTGACCTTCGATGGTATCCACATCGGAGTCGCGGTCGGCACCGAGAAAGGCCTGGTCGTGCCCGTACTGCGCCACGCGGAGCGCCTCGGCTTCGCCGACATCGAACGCGCGATCCGCGAAGCCGCGACGAAAGCGCGTGACGGCAAGCTGTCGCTCGACGACATGCAGGGCGGCACCTTCACCATCACCAACGGAGGCGTGTACGGATCGCTGATGTCCACGCCGATCATCAATCCGCCGCAGAGCGGCATCCTCGGCATGCACGCGATCAAAGAGCGGCCGATGGCGGTGAACGGCCAGGTGGTGATCCGTCCGATGATGTACCTCGCCCTGAGCTACGACCATCGCATCGTCGACGGCTCCGAAGCCGTGGGCTTCCTGGTGCGCATCAAGGAGCTGATC
Source organism: Planctomycetota bacterium (assembly GCA_013696105.1). Lineage (GTDB taxonomy): Bacteria > Planctomycetota > UBA11346 > UBA11346 > UBA11346 > JACCZE01. Next base: position 1,487 of record JACCZE010000089.1, read on the forward strand.
GAGGCTCCCGAGAAGATGCTGCTCGGCCTCTAGCGTCGCCATGGCCGTCCTGCGCGTGTATGGTCCTGGATTCCTCGGCGAACGCTTCCTCGCCGAGAGCCCCCTGCAGCATGGTGCGACGCTCGTGGAGCCCGAACCGGGTGCGACCTGGCAGGGCGTGCACATCTCGGTGAGCCTGGCTCCGTGGCAGGACTGGCCAGCGCGCATTGAGGACGCCGAGGCGTTCATCAGCGCCGCGGACGCCGAGATCCGCAAACTGCGCCCGCGATACGGAGCCGAGACCCTGATCCTCGACTTCCCGGTCACCCGCAGCCTGGGGACCCAGACCCAGGGGCATGCCTTCCCATCCGTTCTCCTGGCGGCGCTGGTCGAGCACGCGATCGATCTGCGCATCTCATACCACGCCCCAGATTTCGCCGGCGCGAGCGAGCGCCATCCGCGCGTGTTCGTCCATCCAGAAGTCTGCAACGGCAAGCCGGTCATCCGAGGGACCCACGTTCTGGTGAAGAACATCGTCACCAGTCTCGCCGATGGCCAGACCCCATCGCAGGTGATCGAGGATTTCCCCGACATCGCCAGCGAAGACATCTTGGCGGCGGTGGAGTTCATCCGCGAGCAGGCGGAGCGTTCGTGAGCTGCCGACCCGGTCCCCCTTTCCTGCTTTCCAACTGTGCGAGGTCATCATGCCTTCCTTCGACCTGATCATCGTCGGCTCCGGTCCTGGCGGCTACGTCTGCGCGATCCGCGCCGCCCAGCTGGGATTGTCGGTGGCGATCGTCGAGAAGCGCGCCGATGGCGGCAAACCCCGCCTGGGAGGCACGTGCCTCAACGTCGGCTGCATCCCTTCGAAGGCGCTCCTGGATTCCTCGGAGCATTTCACCAATGCCACGAAGCATTTCGCCGACCACGGCATCGATGTCGGCAAGCCGGCCATCGATGTCGCGCGCATGATGAAGCGCAAGGACAAGGTCGTCGGGTCGCTGGTCGACGGCATCGCCTTCCTGATGAAGAAGAATCGCGTGACGGTCCTATCGGGTACAGGCCGGCTGATCTCAGCGGGCGTGGTCGACGTGACCGCCGCCGATGGCACAACCGAGCGACACCAGGCCAAGCACGTGGTGTTGGCGATGGGCTCGGTGCCGGTGGCGCTGCCCTTCCTGACCTACGACGGCAGCACCATCGTCTCGAGCGATCAGGCGATCGCCTTCGACCGGGTTCCCGAGAAGCTGCTGGTCGTCGGCGGCGGTGTCATCGGCCTCGAACTGGGGTCGGTGTGGGCGCGGCTCGGCTCGGATGTCACGGTGATCGAGTTCCTGCCGCAGATCTGTCCCTTCCTGGATGCTGACGTTGCGCGCGAACTGCAGAAGGTGCTGACCAGGCAGGGCCTGAAATTCCATCTCGAGACCAAGGTCTCGGGCGTGGAGATGCGGGGCGGGAAACCCACGCTCGTGGCGAGCGATTCCGCCGGCAAGGCGATGAGCTTCCCCGGCGACAAGGTCCTGGTCTCGGTCGGACGACGACCGTTCAGCGACGGCCTCGAGCAAGCCGGCATCGCCCTCGATGAACGCAAGCGGGTGAAGACGGATCACGACTTCCGTACCAACCTCCCCGGCGTCTATGCGATCGGCGACCTCATCGCCGGTCCGATGCTCGCCCACAAGGCCGAGGAGGAGGGCATCGCACTGGCCGAACTGCTGGCCGGCCAGAAGAATGTCATCGACCACGCCCTGATCCCCAACGTCGTCTACACCTGGCCCGAAGTCGCGACCATCGGCATCACCGAAGCGGATGCGCGCTCCCAGAAGCGCGAGGTGCGCGTCGGCCGCTTCGCCTTCGCCGCCAACGGACGCGCCAAGGCGGCCGGCGACACCGATGGTTTCGTCAAGATCATCGCCGACGCCAAGACCGACCGCGTGCTCGGCGCTGCGATCCTCGGGCCCCGGGCTTCCGATCTGCTGGCCGAGATCACCGCGGTGATGGCCTTCGGCGGTTCGAGCGAGGACATCGCCCGTACCTGCCACGCGCATCCCACCTTCTCGGAAGCGGTCAAGGAAGCAGCGCTCGATTGCCTGGGTCGGGTGATCCACGGGTGATCCGTGGATGTGGATGTCCGTACACGCGAGGGGCGAGACCCGCTCCCCAGCAGTCAGGAAGAGCCGGCGACGATCGCCTCCGCGGTGCGGAGCATGTCCTGGTATTCCGGACGACCGGGCTCGACGATCCGCGTGAGCACGCCGCGCTGGGCACGGTTGGCGTCGTCGAGCGTGGTCACGATGCTGGGCGATAGGAACAGGAAGCTGTCCGGCGACCAATGGCGACTCTGTGGGCCGATCAGCAGCGCGTTGCGGGCGTCGATGTGCAGCGCGCCCCGGGTGTCCCTGAAGGCCATCGCCCGGTAGGCGACGGCGACCATGTCGCCCATGCCCTGGTAGGTGATGACGATTGCGGGCCGCACCACGCCCTCGCCCGGGCCGACCACCACCACCGAGTGGTAGTTCTCCCACACGAAGACGTAGACGGCTTCGCGCGCGGGCGAGACCGGCGCATCGCGGCCCGGCTGGCTGGCACCGGCTACCTCTGCCGGCGCCGAGAAACCCGCGGGAAGAACCGCGGGAAGAACCGCGGCCGCGACCTCGCCCAGCCGGACATCGGCGATCGGCGGATCCTCGAGGTCTCCATCCTCCTCGGCATACGACACCGCGAGGGTCGCCATCGCCAACACACACGCCAGCATCCGCATCATGGCGTCAGAATGAACGGCGCTGCCGGGTGGAAGGGATGCCATCGGCGATGCGGTATTTCGTCACCGTTCGACGGCTGATGTCCAATCCATCCTTGTTCAGGATGTCGGCGATCTCCTGGTCGGACAGCGGGTTCTTGGCGCTTTCACCTTGGATGAGCTTCTGGATGCGCAGCTTGACGGATTTCGAGCTCTCAGCTTCGCTGCCGTCCTGGTTCGCGATCCCGCCCGAGAAGAAGCTCGCCAGGGGAAGGACACCACCGGGCGTCTGGATGTACTTGTCCTTCACCGCTCGGCTGACCGTTGCGACGTGCATGCCGATGATGTCGGCGATATCCTGGCGCATCAACGGCCGGAGATGCTCGGGACCCTGCTCGAGGAACGCGGTCTGATGCTTGATGATCTCGCTGACGATCTTCAGCAGCGTGCGCTTGCGCTGGGCGACCGCATCGACGATGAACTTGGCGCCG
>JACCZE010000107.1 GCA_013696105.1 Planctomycetota bacterium
ATATCCATGCGCACAGCAACCGTGCCCAGCGGCCGCTGGGCACGGTCAACGTCGCATCGCTGGCGCCCGGCCTGATCGAGAGCGAACTGTTCGGTCACGGGCGCGGAGCCTTCACCGGAGCCGACCGCGACCGCAAGGGGCTGTTCGAGATCGCCGAACGGGGAACGCTCTTCCTCGACGAGATCGGCGAGATCGGACCCGACACCCAGGCGCGGCTGCTGCGCGTGCTGCAGGAGCGCACCATCACCCGCGTGGGCGAGCATACCACGCGTCCGGTGGACGTGCGCATCATCGCCTCGACCCACCGCGATCTTCTCTGCGAGGTGCGGGCCGGCCGCTTCCGAGAAGACCTCTATTATCGGCTCAACGTGGTGTCGCTGCAGCTGCCGCCGCTGCGCGAGCGCCGCGAGGACATCCCGCTGCTGGTGAACCACTTCCTGCAGAAGTTCAATCGCGAGAACTTCAAGGCGGTGGACGAGGTTCCGCGCTCGGTGCTCGACATGCTGGTCGCATACCCATGGCCGGGCAATGTGCGCGAACTCGAGAACTGCGTGCACAAGGCCGTGGTGCTCGCCCCCTCAACAGTGTTCGTCGAGGAGCTGGTGCCGCCGACCGTCCGCACGTACGCCGAGTCCGAGCGGCGCGCATCCGATGCGGAGCATCCCGAGGAAGCGTTGCGCGCCGCGTTGCACGACTACGCGAAAGCAATCGCTCCGGGCATCGCCGGCGTTGTCGCGGTGATCGAGCGCGCGCTCATCAGCCATGCCCTCGATCGCACGGGCGGGGTCAAGCTGCGCGCCGCGACCCTGCTGGGCATCAACCGCGTCACGCTCGATCGCAAGCTCGAGCACTATCGTATCGGGGTCAGGCGCGGCTCCGGGGTGGTGGCGTACGGGACACCAGCGTGCTCCGTCCTCCGTGCTCCGTCCTCTGTCGACAGCACAACGATGATCGAGGTGGGCGGCGTCTAGGGAGACCGAGGACGGAGCACTGAGGACGGAGCACCGTCCCGATCCCCCTCCATGATCGCCGCGATCAGATCCTGCGGCCGATCGACCAACGCGTCGAAACCGAGCCCCTCCATCTCCGCGCGCGCGAGGATGCCCCAGGTCACGCCGATCGTGCGCATGCCGGCGGCACGGCCGGCGAGGGCATCGCCGCCGCTGTCGCCGACGTACACGCACCGGCGCGGGTCGACGCCCATGACGCGCGCCGCCGCGAGCGGTCCGCTCGGGTCGGGCTTGAGCGCGGGGATGTCCTCTTCGCCGTACATGCAGGCGAAGTGCTCGGACAGGTCCAGGGCGGTCAGCACGGTGCGCACGAAGCGCCCTTCGTTGTTGCTCACGACCGCCTGGAGCAGTCCGTGAGAACGCAGCGCGCCCACCGCCTCTGGAATCCCCGCGTACGCGCGCGCCAGACCGGGACCGATCCGATGCGCGCTGAGGTAGTACTCGCACGCGAGCACGCGTTGTTCGGCAGCAGCGCCGACGCCGGCATGCAATCCCATGCGCTCGGCGGTGGGCATCACCATCCCCGCGATGATGGTCCGCGGCGGCAACTCCGCGACTCCATGCGCGCGCAGGACGTCATTGGTCGCCGCGACCACCACCGCGAGCGAATCGACCAGGGTGCCATCGTGGTCGAAGATGACGGCGAGGGGAGGCATGGACGGATGGCGGATCACGCTCACTCCCAACGGGCGCCGAGCGGCGGTGGCGGCATACAATCGCGAAGCGATGCCACCACGATGTCGGAGGCACCCGACGACATCGTGGCGCGACAAAGCCCGGGGGTAGGCCCGTTCCCGGGCCGTAGGGGCGCCAGCCCTTGAGCAAAAGCGGATGGCAGATGGTCAGCGCTGTCAGGGGTCAGAATTCAGCGGAGCGGATGGCCGACCCCGCGCCTCCGTCGCTCACAGGAATTCGCACACGTACGCGCTGGGCAGCACCGCCTTCACATCGAAGCCGCTTGTGCCCGGGATCTCGAATGAGGTTCCTGCAGGATAGTGCAGCCATGCGCCCGAGGTGCCGATCTTCGCCAGCAGTTCACCGGCGACCACGATCATACGCTCGGGCGCATCGGTGTTGAAATGGTACTCGCCGGGATCGATCACCCCCACGGTCTGCTTGCGGCCATGGCGCTCGAAACCCAGGCTCTGGACCTTGCCATCGAAATAGCTGTTGTGCTTCATGGCAGGAATGGTGGGCCGAGCGGCGGCGGCGCCAGCACCAACGCGCTGACCGGGCCCTGCCGCTAACAGGCTGTTGAAAAACAACAGCCTGTTAGCGTTGAAGAAACCCCGGCGCGACCCGCGGTCGCTATTTTGCCGGGGTTTCTTCGACTTCGACTTTTTGTCCAGGGGGCAAAATGCCCCCTTCAACCCCCAGCAGGCTGTTTTCCAACAGCCTGCTACTCCTTCTTCTTGTCGAGCTTCGGATCCTCGACGGTTTCGGCCTCGGCGTCGTAGGTCTTCGGTCGACGCGGGAATGCGGCGCTGTCGTCCGGACTCGGGACGGAGAACCCGCCTCCACCGAACGCACCGCCGAACGCGCCCCCGAGCTGCGCGCCGAACATCTTGCGCATGCCCTGCCGCGCCAGGCTGATCGCGATGACGTCGCCCACGCGTCCGAGGAGGTGATAGATGCCGGGTACCAGCATGAGCAGGCCAAGCGCGTCGGTGCCAAGACCCGGGAAGATCAGCAGGCCGCCCGCCACCAGTCCGACGATGTGGCGGCCGCCGCGGCCCCCGAGCATGGCCTTGGGCAGACGGGTGAGGTGGTAGCGCACCACCTGGAATCCCGCCACCCCCATCGCGACCATGACGATCAGCGGCAGCAGGTACTCGTTGCCGAAATAGTGCCCGATCACCAGGTACAGGTACAGCTCGAGGCAGAAGATGCCGATCAGGATCAGGATGCCGAGACAGCCGAGGCGTTTCATGCGCAGGCCACGCTATCGCGGAGGCACTCCGCGCCATCGGCGTCTCGCGCAAGCGTGATGGCGGATGGCGGATGGCGGAGCCAGCAGCTATCCGCGTGGGCAAGACGGAGGACGGAGGACGGAGGACGGAGGACCCAGGACGGAGAACGTCCCCCTCACATCCCCTTTTCGATCTTGTCCAATCCCAGCGAGTGGCAGAGCTCCTCGACCGCGCGGAGTCGGTCGTAGTTCGCGCCCGGACGCGAGGCGATGCGTACGACCGCGCGGCTGTTGTCGGTCTTCTCGCGGCGATTGTGCTGGGCGATCTGACGAAGTTCCTCGGCCAGCTGCTTGCCGTTCATCTGCTGCCCATTGAGCTGGAAGGCGTCGTCCTCGGCGAGCACGGCGACGGTGACCACCGGGATGGGCTTGCGGTTGCCGTAGCACGCGGTGCTCGCCAGCGAACACGCTAGGACCAGGACGATGAGCAGCGTGCGCATCAGCGGACGAGGATCGACGGACGGCTGAACGCCTCGCCGCCGACCGTGACCTTGGTCATCGGCCAATCGGGCGAGGACGCGGTCAGCACGATGCGGTTCGCGCCGTCGACGATGAAGGTGTCCTCGGCCTTGGTGCCGGTGATCGACGGATTCCACGCCACCGCCTGCTTGTCGAGGACGACGCGCTTCTCATCGGGAGTGGCGACGATGTCCCGCCCGGCATACCCGGTGGGGCCGCCCTGATGGTGCAGCTCCCACTCCTTGGCGAAGCCCTCTTTCTTGTACTGGTCGATGCCGGCCTGCAGCACCTTGCCGTACGGCGTGCCGACCTTGGTCGCATTCCAGAAGGCGCCGTCGACGCGGCAGACCGACTCGTGGCGCTTCTGCAGGTCCTCGGGGATCGGACCGAAGTGGATGAGTCGCGTCAGGCAGGCGATCAGGCCGCCGCGGGCGCCGCAGATGACCAGCATGCCGCAGCGCTTGAGGTGGTTGATCGTCGGCGTCGGGTGGCGGTAGCGCAGGATGCGCTGGTCGAAGGCGACCAGCAGTACGTAGGGCTGGATGCCGCGCGCGAGCAGGTGCTTGGCCATGTCGGCCTCGACCTGGAACTCGCTGTCACCGACCTGGGTCTGGCGGCACACCGTCTCCATCACCAGCGAGCAATCGCGGCCGAGCGCCTTGTAGCGGCGGATCTCGGGCTCGCAGAGTTCAGCGCGGCATTCGTAGATGAAATCGCCGGGAAGCTTCTGCAGGCCAGTGCCGTCGGCATCGTCGGATGCGAACTTCTTGATGTTGGCGCCGAGAATCTTCGGCAGCGCGTCGGCCAGGGACTGGATCCACGGGAAGGACTTCGGCGTGAAGGCCGAGACCGTCTCCTCGTTGGCGATGCGATCGATCTCGATCCGGTTGGCGACCAGCAGGGCCTGCTTGGCCGTCACCACCAGCGCGCCGAAACCACGCTCGGACTGCGAGACGATGTGGCTGTCGCCCCCGCCGGACAGCCACGCGAAGTTCGCGCGCGAGAGCAGCACGATGCCTTCGAGGCCGTGGGTCTTGAGGTATTTGCGGACCCTAGCGAGCTTTTCGACCGTTTCCGACATGGGCTGTGCTCAGGTGTCCTTGGGTTTGTCCGCATGGGCGGATTTCGCGTCCCCGGCAGGGGCGTCGGTGCGGTCGCGGCTGACCGCGCCCTCGACCGGCGGCGCCGTCGGAGGTGGATCGGTCTTGGCGTGGCCTTCGTCGATGCCCTTCTTGAACTCGCGCACGCTGCCACCCAGACCGCGCATGACTTCGGGCAGGCGGCGGCCGAAGAGCAGCAACAGCGCCAGGGCGATGACGATCCATTCGAATCCGCCCGGCATCGCAAAGCCCAGCGCCAGCGTCGGAAGCTCGGTCATCATCTGGCTCCTGGGGGATTAAGGTTGCGCAGCCTAGTGCCCCAGGCCCAGGCCGCAAGACCGCGGAATCCTCCGCAGTCTTCCGCCAACAGCCTGGAAACCCTGATTTTACGCTGATTCTTCGGCTTCCGTGCCGGCGAGTTCACGGCGGCGGAGCTGTCCGCAGGCCGCATCGATGTCGGCGCCGCGTTGGCCACGGACGGTGGCGTGGCCACCCTCGGCTTCGACCATGGCGGCGAATTCCTGCACCTGCGGGGTGCTGGGCCGCTGGTGCGGGGTCTCGGTCACCGGATTGAAGGGGATGAGGTTGAGGTGCGCCCCGAAGCGCCGAGCCACCGAGGCGAGCGAGTGCGCATGCTCGGGCGTCATGTTGGCGTCGGCCAGCAGCACGTACTCGAGGGTCATGCGCCGGTTCACCGCGGCGCTGTAATCCTCCATCGCTGACAGCAGATCCGTCAGCGGCCATCGGCGATTCAAGGGCACGATGCGCGAGCGCGTCTCGTCATCGGCGGCGTGCAGCGACAGCGCGAGCGTCACCTGTGGCTCGTCGATCGCGAGCTGGCGGATGCGCGCGGGCACGCCCGAGGTGCTGACGGTGAAGCGCCGCCTACCCAGGCCCAGGCCCTTGGGGTCGGCGAGCACGCGGATCGCCTTCAGCACGTTGTCGTAATTGAACAGC
>JACCZE010000409.1 GCA_013696105.1 Planctomycetota bacterium
GGTCGGCACCGTGGTCTGGAGATCTTCGAGGTGGTCGGAGATCTCACGCTTGAACACCTGCGGCCTGCGCGGCCAATCGATCTTGGGAAGATCTCCGGTGTCTGCGGTCGAGAATTCGAGGACTCCGCCCAGACGCTGGATGCCGGACAGCGCGAGCGTCATGGCTGCGGCTTCGAAGGGATTGAGCGCCGGGATGAGGATGATGGGCGTCGACGACGCGATCGCTGCGCAGGTGCTTTCCTTGAGGCTGAACGCCTTGCCGAGAAAGGTGGCTACGCCGTTCCGGCTCGCCGGTGGGCAGTCTCGCAGGATAATCGTGTACGAAGCGGCCATGGATCGCGGTTTTGTATGATTCTCCGCCTAGAGGCAGTGTCAATTCGACGTTAGCTGCGAGCGGCGGACCAGGGTGATCATCCGAATCGGGGTCTGGGTGAGTCCGGAAGGGCAGTATACCCCAGCGATCACCGGGTTGGGCGCCCCATTTCACTGGTTCCATCGGCCGATCGTCGAGACTCTCGCCATGGCTATCGTCCGATGCCCGGCGCCCCCCGACGCACAGGCCGCCCTCGCCGGAGTCCTGGAGCGCCAGGGCTCTGCCCTGTTCCTGTTCTTCGGTTCCGAGGACCCCGCCACGGGCCAGAGCTGGTGCCCGGACTGCGTCACTGCCGACCCCGTCCTGAGGCGGGCCTGCAACGACCTGAGCCCAGGCACGCCGGTGTTCGAATGTCCAGTCGGCCCGCGATCGGAATGGAAGAACCGGCCCGAGCATCCCTACCGGGTCCATCCGGCATTCCACGTCGAACGGATTCCCACCCTGATCCTGCTGGAGCGGGGGTGCGAGACCGGACGTCTGGTCGAGGGCGATTGTTCGAGCCCCGAGCGGGTGCGCGCGTTCCTGAGGGTGACCTAGCAGGCTGCGGAAAAACGCAGCCTGCTGGCGATCACGAAAACCCGGCGCGACCTGCGGTCGCTATTGTGCCGGGTTTTCGTGATTCCAACTTTCTACATGAGGGGGCAGACGCCCCCTCAGACTCCCCGCAGGGTGCTTTTTCCGCACCCTGCCAGGTCGGCGAGCACGCGCCGCTATCAGGCTGCCGTTTCCGTGCAGGCTGATAAGGTCGGCAGCCGAATGGCGAAGAAGAAGGAACAGCCGAAGCCCGCCGCCGATGCGCCGCAGCAGGTGCTCTACAACCGCAAGCTGCGCCACGACTATGCCGTGATCGATGCCTGGGAAGCGGGCATGGTGCTGATGGGCAGCGAGGTCAAGAGCCTGCGTGCGGGCGACGTCCAATGGGGCGACGCGCATGCGCGCATGGACGCCAAGGGAGAGCTCTGGCTCTACGGCCTGCACATCGGCGAGTATCGCCAGGCCGGCACCTTCGGCCACGAACCGGCCCAACCGCGCAAGCTGCTGCTCAATCGCAAGGAGCTGTCGAAGATATCAGGGCTGATGAAGGGCAAGGGCCTGACCATGATCCCCGAGCAGCTGCTGTTCCGCAAAGGCTGGGCGAAGATCGTCATCTGCCTGGCCAAGGGCAAGACCCGCGGCGACAAGCGCATCGACCTGGTCAAGCGCGCGACCGATCGCGACGTCGAGCGAGAGATGGCGCGCCGCGCCAAGCGCGGGTAGCCGAAGCCGTCACTTGCCCTTCGGCTTGCGGGCGTCGGCGGCGGCCTCGTTGATCGCCTTGATGCGCTCGAGGATCGCATCCTTGGCCTTGTGCGCGTCGTCGATCATCGGTCCCCAGTCGGATTCCTTGGACAGCTCGCCCTTGAGGCGGGTGTTCTTCTCGACCGCATCGACCAGCATGGGATCGAGCTTGAGGGCGAATTTCAGCAGGTTCATCGCGGTCTTGTGGCTCTTGAAGAACTTCTCGGCGGCGGCAACGACGTTCTTCGCTTCGGCCTTCTCGCGGAATGAGCGCTCCATTACCGCCATCCCGACGTCCAGCGTATAATCGCGCGCCGAGGTCAGCTCGAGCGAATTGCCGGCACCTTCCAGATTGTAGACCAGGAGCTTGCGGGACTCGGTATAGTCGAGCACCACCTGCTTATCGAGGATGTTCGCCTGCAGGCCGGTTTTCGAAGCGTCGCCGCGCACGCTGCCGCCGACCAGGGCCTTCACTCCGGGGAGATCGGCTTTGACGCCGAGATCCATGATCTGCTTCTCGTGCACCTTGCGGAAACGCTGGAACGCGTCCTGGTCGTTGTCCATGGTCTTGAACGAGGTCGGGATCATCAGGTCGTACTTGATGTTGCGGACCGATTTCACCTCGAGCGACTTGCCGGTGAACTGGTAGCTCATGATCATGT
>JACCZE010000208.1 GCA_013696105.1 Planctomycetota bacterium
ACCAGGATCAGGGCGCAGACGATGGTGATGATCGCCAGCGTGCGGCCGACGTGTGCGAGGTCGCCCTTGGGATCGCGGAAGTTCAGGCGGATGTTGTGGACCAGCGCGGTGAGGTGCGTGACGTACGCCACCACAGCCAAGGCGGACAGCAGCGAGCGCAGGACACCTTCGGGTGCGAACCACGCACCGGCGAGCACGGGCGCGAGCACGAGCGGCAACGTGTAGGGCGCGAGGGCGATCAGGAAGGCGCGCAGGCGTCCGACCTGAGCGTGCTCGACGACTCCGCCGCGGCCGTCGCTGACCACCACCCGGTGCACCTTCACGCCCATGAGCACGCAGGCGAGGCCATGGCAGGCCTCGTGCACGATGGTGTGCAGCAGCCAATTCGGGCGCTTCAGGAAGATCACCAGCAGTCCGATGGCGATGCCGCAGGCCATGGGAATGGCCTCTTCCGGGATATGGCGTCGCTCGGCGATGACATCGAGCAGGATCTGCAGGCAGAATGGCAGCCCGATAGCGACCAGGAGCAGAGCGAGCGCGAAACGGATCACCCGCGCAGCGTAAATCCACCGGGGCGCGATCAATGCGGGGCGCCTCCATCAGATGAGACGCAAACGGGCGCCGAGTCGGCGGTGGCGGCATACAATCGGCGCAGCCGATGCCGCCACGATTACGGAGGCGAAGCCGAAGTGATCGAGTCGCGACAAAGCCCGGGGGTAGGCCGGAGGCCGTAGGGGCGACAGCCCCTGCACAAACAGCCCGCGACAGCCCCTGCACTTCAGGCGAGGCCGACTGCGTTGATCCCCAGTGAGGCGCTGTACGCTGCTTCGGAGCGCCGCTGCGGATCAGACCGCAGCCAGACGACCGTAAGACCACCCAGAAAGCCCCGTGGACGATCAGCCCGATACCAAGCCGACCGAGGCGCGCCGAACCCCGGGTGATCCGGCGAGCGACTCCACCATCCGGGTGTCGCCGCCGGGGGATCCCTCATTGCCGTTGACGCCGGCGACTGACGAACGCACGACGATCATGCGTGAGGCCCTCGGCCAGCCCAGGCGCATCGGCGATTTCGAGCTCCTCGAGGAGATCGGTCGCGGCGGGATGGGCGTCGTCTACCGCGGTCGCCAGATCAGCCTCGGTCGTACGGTGGCGATCAAGCTCATGCTCGGGGCGGACGCTGATTTCCGCCAGCGCTTCCAGCGCGAGGCACGCGCGCTGGCGACCGTCGATTCGCCGCATGTGGTCAAGGTGCACTTCTCGGGCGTCCAGGACCACCAGTCGTTCTTCGTGATGGAGTACGTCGAGGGCGTGGACCTGAGCAAGAAGCTGCGCTTCGGCTACCGCCCCACCCACGCCGAAGCGCTCGATCTCATCCTGCAGGCGGCACGGGGGTTGGCCGCCGCGGGCGAGCACGGCATCGTGCACCGCGACATCAAGCCGGGAAACATGATCGTCACGGTCAAGGGCGTGCTGAAGCTCATGGACTTCGGCCTGGTGCGCGTCTCTGGCGATGAGCAGCCCTTGACCACCAGCGGCACCGTGCTGGGTACCGTGCAGTACTTCAGTCCCGAGCAGGGGCGCGGCGACCGCTGCGACCACCGCTCGGATCTCTACTCGCTCGGTGTGGTCTTCTACCAACTGCTCACCGCGAAGCTGCCGTTCGTCGGCGACAGCACCGCGGCGATGATCTACCAGCATGTCCACGTCGAACCGAAGCCGCCCAGAAAGGTCGATCCGACCATTCCGCTCGGGTACCAGCTGGTGGTGCTCAAGTGCCTCGAGAAGAAGCCCGAGCAGCGGTATCAGACGGCGAACGAGCTGATCGCCGATCTCGAACGCGTGCGCGGCGGCGAAGCGCTGGCGCGTCCGCGTCGGAAGCGGCCCGTGCTGGTCGCCGCGCTGATCGCATTCGCTGCGCTGGCCACGGCGGGGATCGCCGCGATCTCGCACGACAGCAGATCGACTACTCCGGCTCCCGAGCCGGGGCCTGCAGCGCTCGCCGGGGCGGAGCGGCCGATCGTGACGACGGTCTCCCCCCGCCCGACCACCCCAGCTGCCGATCCACTGGCCGTCGTGAGCACACCAGCGATCGCGCCCGCGGTCGTCACGGCCACAGCGCCCCCCGATGTCGACGTACCGGCCGCGCCGCGGGATCCGATATCGCCGCATGCCCCAGACCATGCGGCCACGGTCCGAGCGCCCGACGAGCCGGCGACGACGCCGCGGACCGAACCGGTGACAGCGACGCGGGCTCCTCCTCTCGAGGAGACTCCCCCGTTCTCTGCCCCGGCCCCGGCCCCGGCGCCTCCCGAATCCGTGGCTCCACCGCTGGTCAGCGCGCCAGCCGCGCCGGCTGATCCCCCGGTGCCTGCCGTCCCGCTCGCACCGCCGGTGAGCGCGAAGCCCAGCGGACCACCGGCTCCGCCCGTGCTCGGCGCGGTGGTGCAAGATGCGTATGGGCATTTCGCCGATCTCGCCGTCGCGGGACAGACGCTGCGCTTCCGCCATTGTCCTCCCGGAATGTTCGCCATGGGCAGCCCCGCCCAGGAAGCCAATCGTGGTTCGGACGAGACGCGGCATCAGGTGGTGTTGTCGCGGGGCTTCTGGATCGCCGACAGCGAATGCACGCAGCGCCTGTGGAAGGACGTGCTCGACGCCAAGCCGAGCTCCTTCGCCGGAGAGACTCTGCCGGTGAACAAGATCTCGCGCGAGGACGCCGAGCGTTTCTGCGCGCGTTTGAACGTCCTGGTGCCAGGCCTGGGCGCGCGTCTGCCCTGGGAAGCGGAATGGGAATACGCCAGCCGAGCCGGCAGCGCCGATCCGTATCCCGGCTTTTGGAAGCTCGACGACACCAAGGCGTGCTTCGGTACCACGCGTCCGCAACCGGTGAAGAGCTTCGCGTGCAACGCCTGGGGCATGTACGACACGATCGGCAATGTGCGCGAGTGGTGCCAGGATGCCTACCAACCGTACTCCGCCGACGCCCAGACGGATCCGCGACCGGTCGGAAAAGGAAAGGGCGTCACCCGCGGCGGCTGCTGGGAAGACAGCACCAAGTATTGCCGGTCGGCCAGCCGTCACGAGGCCTGGACCAACATTTCCGCTCCCACCAGCGGGCTGCGCCTGGTGATCGACGAGCCCGCTGTCGACGCACTGACGCCCGCACCCGGGCGCTGAGGCGGCTTCGCGTCCTTGACCCCCGGCACGACGATCCCACCGTGATCGCAGCCTGCCGGATCCTTCGTCCGCACGCCGAGGTCACCATGTTCCGCACGACCATCCTGCTCACTGTGATCGCGATCGGATCGGCGCAGGCCGCGGACCTGATGGTCAACGATCTGCGGCTGAACTACATGCCGATCATGGGCCAGAGCTTCAAGATGACCGGGCGACTGGTCGATCAGGCGCCCAGCGACCCGGCCTTCACCGCGGTCGACGGCAACCAGTCGGTGACCAGGGATTCCGAATCCCATACGCGCATCGGACTCGGCTTCTACCGCACCTTCCGCGAGCTGGAGCTGAACAAGGGCTCGTTCATGTGGGGCGTGGAGGTATCCAAGGACCAGACCGAATCGGGCCAGTACAACATCCATCTCGATGGCGACGGGACGATGGTCGACGGGTTCCTGGGCATCGCCTGGGCGTTCGCGCCGTGGTGGCACATCGAGGAAGGCCTCCTGCTAGGCGTCGGTCAGACCAAGTGGGATTTCAAGGTCGAGCGCTGGTTCAACAATTCGGATTGGACGGACACCTACACCAGCACCGCATACGAGTACGGATTCCGCGTCGGCAGCTACTTCACCGTCTGGGACCACCTCGATATCGGCCTGGACGGCCGCTACATGGTGATGCGCTCGAAGGCGAAGTTCACCGGCAACGGCCTGACCGCGGGCGGCGCGACCGAGACCAGCTCGTACGAGCCGACGATCCAGATCGATGGACTGGGAGTGACGCTGAGCGCGGGATACCGCTTCTAGCGCACATGCGGTGATCGGGCCGATTCGCCCCCACCGGGGTGATGTCCGCCACGGTGATTATCGCCCGCGCTTGCGCCGCTCGTTCTTGCGTTCGCGTCGGCGTTCGCGTTCGATCTCCTCCTTGCGGCGATCAGCGCGTTGTTCGCGTCGTCCGCGCGGCTCTCCCGGCTTGCCGGCTTGTCCGGTCGCGCCCTCGGGGAGGCCGAGCACCACGTCGCTCTTTTCGATGTCGACCGCGGCGACCAGCACGTCGAGCTGGTCGCCGATGCCGAACACGCGCGCGCTGTGCCGGCCGATGAGCGCCATGCGATCCGCATCGTAGGTATAGAAGTCGTCTTTCAGCTCGCGCATCGGCACGAAGCCTTCCATGCCGGTTTCCATCAGCTGCACGCCCAGGCCCCCCGGCGTCGGGCTGAGCACCACGCCAGGAAACACCTCGCCGACGCGTTCGGCGAGATAGCGCGTCGACTTGCGCGCATGCAGGTCGCGCTCGGCCGATTCGGCGCGCTGCTCCAGCCAGCTCGACTGCTTCGCCAGCGCATCGAGGTAGCCGCGGCGGATCTCGACCTGGGTGAATCCCGGCAGCCCGAGGCCGCGCTTGACCAGGCGGTGCACCAGCAGATCGGGATAGCGGCGGATCGGACTGGTGAAGTGCGCGTAGCTGGGGAAGGCGAGGGCGTAATGCCCGATGTTGTCGATCGAGTAGACCGCCTTCTTGAACGAGCGCAGGCAGAGGAAATTCAGTACCAGGCGCGATGCGGGCGGCTCGTTCGCGAGCTCGGCCAGGAGCTTCTGCAGGGTGAAGCGGTTCTCGATGCGCGTGCCGTCCTTGCCGTAGGCCTCGAGCACCTGGGCGAACTGCTTCATGCGCTCGGGATCGGGTTCCTGGTGGATGCGGTACACGCACGGCAGGCCCTTGGACTCGAGCCATTCCGCGACCGCGCGGTTGGCCAGCAGCATGCACTCCTCGATGAGCTGGTGCGAGATGTCGCTGACCTCCTGGCCGACTTCGATCGGCAGGCCGTTCACGTCGAGCGAGAAGCGGTGCTCGACCGAGAACAGGTTCAGCGCGCCGGCCTTGTCGCGGCCGCGCCGCAGGCCCTGGGCGATATCGCCGACCTGCATCACGATCTCGCGCAGATCCTGCGGCCATTTCCCGGGCTCGTCCTTCTTCAAGAGGATGGCCAGCGCCTCTTCATAGGTCAGGCGTTGGCGGCTGCAGATCAGCGTCTCGGCCAGCCGCGTGCCGACCAGCTTGTGGTTGCGGTCGAGGGTCAGGAACGCCGACAGGCAGTAGCGGTCGCGGTTTGGGACCAGCGAGCACAGGCCGTTCGACAGCGCCTCGGGCAGCATGGGGATAACGCGGTTGATCAGATAGATGCTGGTGCCGCGCAGCGCGGCTTCGGCGTTGAGCGGCGTCTGCTCGGTCACATAGGTGCTGACGTCCGCGATGTGCACGCCCAGGATCCAGCCTCCGTTGGGACCGGGCTCGAGGCTGATGGCGTCGTCGAAATCCTTCGCCGTGGCGGGATCGATGGTGAACACCAGCTTCTTGCGCAGGTCCTCGCGCGCGCCCAGCGGCAGCTTCTCGCGGAAGGTCTTCGCCTGCTCCTCGACGTCCTTGGGGAATTCGCCGGGCAGGTCGTGGGCGAGGCAGACGTAGCGGAAATCGGTGATCTCCGGCGTCTCCTTGCCCAGGATGCGCGTCACGTGGACGCCGGCCTGGCCGTCGGCAGCGACCGCCACCGTGCCGACCACGCGATCGCCGGCCTGGTACTGGTCGTGGAAGCGCTGGAAGGCGCTGAGCACGGGCAGCTGGCCGTCTTTGCGGTTGTCCGGGATCAGCAGATTGCCGCCCGGCTTGAACATGATCGTGCCCGCGACTTCGCGCCCGCTGCGGCGCAGGATGCGGGTGATCAGCGCCTGGTGGTCTTCGCCGACCACCGCTTGGGCGACGTCGCCGGCGCGCGCGCCGAGGGTATAGGCGGGATTGACCGGCAGCAGGCGGCCGTCGGGCAGACGGGCCTGCATGAGCGCGCCGTCGCCGGTCGCGCCGGCGACGGCTTCGAGCATGACCGGGAACTCGCCGCCGGTGCCGGCGACCTGGTAGCGGCCGGGCCTGGCTTCGAGGACTTGTCCCTGTTCGACCAGGCGACGCAGGGCGATGCCGATGCCGCGGGTGTCGGTCGGCCGCTTCATCGCGGTGGCGAGCTGAGTGGGGGTCGCCCCCGTGGGCATCGCCGCCAGCGCGGCGAGCATCGACTTGGTATCGGGAGGCGCGCTGTCGCCTGAAGAGCGGCCGGGGCGCGAGAAGGTGCGGGCCGCCGCGAGGCGGGCGGCCGCGGGTCGGCGAGGGGGATCGGCGCGGCGTTCTGAGGATGGTTCTCGGCGGGACTGCTTGCTGGACTTTCG
>JACCZE010000218.1 GCA_013696105.1 Planctomycetota bacterium
CGCCGAGGTCACCGCTGAACGCCAGCGATCCTCTTTGAAGGAGCTGCACGACGAGCTGCGCGAGGCGGCGCATGAACGCGCGGTGCTCGAGCGCAACATCCAGCGTTACCCGGTGCTGCTCGAGGCCTGCCTCGAGCTGTCCGCCGCCAAGGAGCTCGACCACCTCGCCGACGTCCTCTGCGCACGGGCGCGCGCCCTGGTCCCGGAGTCGCGCGAGATCCTGGTCTTCCTCGGTACGCTCTCCGAACAGGCCTGCCGGGCCTCCAGCGCCCTCGATGGATCCGAGTGCGCCCGCGACCCGGGTCGTGACGAGATGTATGTCGCCACCGAGGCGCGGTCGCTGACGCGTCGCGAAGGCGACCTCCTGCGGGTGCTCATCCCGCTGCGCAGCGATCGCCGACAGGGCGACGCCGGCGAGGCGCTGCGCGGGGTGCTCGAAGTCGCGCTGAGCTTCGACGACGTCGGCGAGCGCATGAGTCTCGAGCTCCTGCACGCGCTCGGCCGACTCGGCGGCCTCGGGCTCGCGGCGGTCGATCTGGTGAACCAGGCGCGGGGCCTGGCCCTGCACGACGACCTCACCGGCCTGTACGGCCAGCACGAGTTCCTGCGCCGCCTGGATGAACAGGTCGCGCACAGCCGCCGTTACAGCCATCCGTTGGGCGTGGTGATGTGCGACCTCGACCGGTTGAAGAAGTACAACGACACCTGGGGCCACGCCGCCGGCGACGACGCCCTGCGCGCGGTGGCGAAATCGATCAGCGCCTCGCTGCCGCCCGGGACGATCCCCTGCCGATACGGCGGCGAGGAGTTCGCGGTGCTGGTTCCCGGGCTCGAAGAGCGCGAGCTGCGCGCGGTGTGCGAATACCTGCGCTCGGGGATCGCCAAATCCATTCCCGATCCGGATCACCGCGATCGCACGGTCACCGCGTCGATCGGCTACGCGATGGTGCGGCCTGAAGAGAGCGGCCGCGAAGCGCTCAAGCGCGCGGACGCGGCGTGCTACCGCGCGAAGGCGGGCGGCCGCAACCGGGTCGAGGCCGCGACGTGATGGGCGCCGCGCGCATCGTCATCCCCGCGGTCGCGGCGATCTTCGCGGCGGCCTGGCCTCTCGCTACTGGCGCCTGGATGGTCGCGGCGCTGGCCGCGCTCGCCGCCGCTGCCGGCGCCTGGTGCCTGGCTCCGCGAGCGAACACACGGCGCGGAAACAGCCAGACGACGGTGCTGGCCGCGTCGCCCGCGATGCTCGATCGCCGGCGCAACGAGCTGCGCGAGGAGCTCGGACAGCTCGAAGAAGCCCAGGAGCTCCAGCGCGGCGTCTTCGAGGTCAGTTCGGAACTGGTCGGCTGTGTCGAGGAGGCGGATGCGCGCATGCGATTCACTGCGGCCATGCGGCGGTACTGGGCCTGCGATTCGGCGGATCTGATGGTGTGGGAGCGCGGCACCTGGCGCTCCTTGGGCGGTCCGGCGACCGGGGAGCCGCCCGAGCTCGGTGCGCAGATCGCGCTGCCGGAGGAGAACCACGGCGATCTCGTGCTCGATCTCAGCCCGGCGGTCGATGGCCAGGCGGCGTTGGTGCTGCGCCATGCGCGCGTGCAGCCGAGCCTGAGCGGGCGCACCGACGATGCCCAGCGACATGTCGCTGACGTGCTGCGCAGTCAGCTGTCGCTGTCACTGCGCCGCGTGATGCTCTACGGCGAACTGCAGGCGCTGGCGCGCATGGACCCGCTCACCGGCACGCACCGCCGTTGGTACGCCGAATCGCGCCTACGCGAACTGGTCGACAGCGGCGAGGTGCTGTCGGTGGCGATGGTCGACATCGATTTCTTCAAGAAGGTCAACGACCACCACGGCCACGCGGCGGGGGATCAGGTCCTCGCCGGCGTCGGTCGCTCGCTGGTCGCGCAGTTGCGCACCAACGACCTGGTCAGCCGCTTCGGCGGCGAGGAATTCCTGGTCCTGCTTCCTGAGACCGGGCCCGAGGGCGCGTTGCTGGTCGCCGAGCGTCTGCGCAGCGCGGTGGCGGCGCTCGCGAATCTGCCGGTGACGGTCACCGTCTCTGTCGGCCTGGCCTCCTGCTGCCAGGACGAGCATGCCGACGAACTGGTCGCGCGCGCCGATCAGGCGCTCTACCGGGCGAAGGGGGAAGGTCGCAACCGCGTGGTCGTGGCCGACGAGGTCGGCGAAGGCACGCTCATCCGCACCACCGCGCGGAAGAACCGCACCACCACCGGGGCTCTGGTGCGCAAATCCGATTCGTTCCGCAAGACCTGAAACGACGCTGTCGAGGCTTTTCGGAAGCGACTCCCCTGCGCGGTTGCTCCTCGGGGACAATGGCGGGTTGCGGAGGTCGTCATGCAGAACATCGCCCAAGATACCGCCAATTCCGTGTGCCCGGTCTGCGGGATGACCGTCGATCCCGCGCTGCAGCCGGTGATCGCCCCCGTGGCCATGGACAGTGGCGACGTCATCGTCCGAATCGGCTCGTGCGGCGCGCAGCACCACGACGTCATCCAGCGATCACCCGAACGCTACGCGGTCGCAGCCGAATCGAATCTGGTCGCGAAATTCGAGGACGGTTGAGCGGGCTTTTGTGCAGGGGCTTTCGCCCCTGCGGCCCGGGGACGGGCCTACCCCCGGGCTTTGTCGCGGCTCGATGTCGTCGGAAGCCTCCGACATCGTGGCGGCATCGGCTTCGCCGATTGTATGCCGCCACCGCCGACTCGGCGCCCGTTTGCTCAGGGGCTGTCGCCCGTTTGCTCAGGGGCTGGCGCCCCTACGGCCTGGGGCCTACCCCCGGGCTTTGTCGCGGCTCGATGTCGTCGGAAGCCTCCGACATCGTGGCGGCATCGCCTGCGGCGATTGTATGCCGCCACCGCCGACTCGGCGCCCGTTTGCTCAGGGGCTGTCGCCCGTTTGCTCAGGGGCTGGCGCCCCTACGGCCTGGGGCCTACCCCCGGGCTTTG
>JACCZE010000238.1 GCA_013696105.1 Planctomycetota bacterium
AGATACAGCAGGGCGGAGAACAAGCCCAGCGCATGATCGTCCAGGAACACGTGGATGGCGTAGCGGGGGACGGCCGACGACAGCGTTCCGAGCATCGCGACGCAGCCCAAGGGCACGGCCACCGCCAGGATGGACCTCGCGTTGTCGCCACCTGCTGTAGATGACCGCTCATCCGAGCGCATCGAAGCCCACCCACGGGGCAGTTCCAGGATCAGCGCGATGAGCAGCCAGGACGCCGTCATGGCGATCACCACCTCGAGGATCCCGCCACCCTGCGAGACGACGTATGCGACTGCCGCGATCATCGTGACGCTTTTCGCGATCTGGGACGCCATGATGTGTGAGAAGCGCCCATGCTTCTGCAGATCCCCGTGCACCAGGTCGCTGAAGGATTCGATCGCCTTCGCGAAGGCGATGATCACCAGCGGCACCAGCATCACCGGATCCAGCCACACCGCAGCGATCCCCGCCACCACGACGATGGCGACGAGGTTGCCGATCCCCCGCAGGGTCATGAGCCGGGTGAACCCATACCGGCCGCGCGCGTCGGTCACATGCAGAGCGCGGAGCTGCATGCCCGTGAGCAGGAACACCGGTGCGGCGATGGCCAGCAGCAGCGAGAACTGGCCGACCATCCGCGGATCACCCATGCGGGCGAGCACGATCAGTACTCCCCACTGGGCTGCGGCGTAGCAGGCGCTGCCGATCAGGATCGCGAGCATGCCGCGGACGTCCGGTGCGATCCTGGTGGACGAGGACGGTTCCATCAGTCCATCTCGCAGACATCTGCAGAGCGTGCCGCACGTCCCTGGACGATGCGACGGTAGATCCTTGCCACCTGAGCGGCGGTCCGATCGATCGCGAACATCTCCGAAACCAGGGCCTTACCCGCTGCCGCCATTCCCCGCTGGTCGACCAGTCGCGACAACGAGGACTCGATCGCCCCAGCCAGCTCGCGCGGCGACCGCGGTGGGACCAGGGTTCCGGTCACGCCCGGACGGATGACCTCCGGAAGCCCCCCTACCCGCGTCGCGATCACGGGGACCCCGGCCAGCAGCGGCTCGATCACACCGCCGCAGTTCTCCGACGAGGGCACGTGCACGACCAGATCGAAATCCGCCCACGCGTCACGCACCTCCGCATCGTCCAGCGGCCCTAGCAGGATGATGCGGCCTCCTCCGATCGCTGCGGCCATGTCCTGGAGGCGCCGCTCATACCACGCCGCTCCATTCCAACCCCCGCCCGCGAGCACTCCGACCACCTTGGGATTCCGACTGATGACCTCACCGAGGGCGCTGATGAGGTCCTCATGGCATTTCAGCCCGACACGCTGACCCAGCCACCGCTTCGGCGGATACATCCAGCTGATGTTGCCGACCATCTTGACATCATCGGCGATGCCGAGCCGGCGGCGGAGGACGCCGGTGCGTCGCGGAGAGATGGCGGCGATGTCCGTTCCATAATAGCTGAGCGAGACGCGCTGCGCCGGTACCCCGGCGCGCACATAGAGGTCGCGGATGTAGCGGCTGGAGGCGATCCAGCGATCAGGCGCGGACGCCGTAGCGATCTCCGCGCGTCGGGTGAGACCATGCTCGAGGTGCAACGGACCTGGAACCTGGAACAGGCGCGCGAGCGCGGGGCGGCTCCGCAGAGCCAGACGCATGAGCATGGCATTGGCGACGAAATGGGCGTGGACGAGGTCGGGGCGGATGCCATCGACCAGGCCCTGGAGCTTCCTGACCTGTTCGAGCAGTCGCCACGGACGGCGCGGATCGAGCGCCGTGTCCGCGACATGGATGATCGCTCCCGATTCCTGCCACAAGGGCATGCACCGTCCATCCCGCGCCGGCACGGCGACATGCACCTCGATACCAAGGCCGACGAGCACGGCAGCCTGGCGTGCGGCCCACGTCGCGCCGTCGGAGGTCTTCACCAGATGCAGAGCGCGGATGGTCATCCGGAACGGTGCCCGGCGGCCGTGGC
Source organism: Planctomycetota bacterium (assembly GCA_013696105.1). Taxonomy (GTDB): domain Bacteria; phylum Planctomycetota; class UBA11346; order UBA11346; family UBA11346; genus JACCZE01. Next base: position 1,984 of record JACCZE010000238.1, read on the forward strand.
ATCGCGCACCGCCCGGTAGAATGATTCGCGGCGCGGTTTCAATTGATCGTCACGGAATTCCTCGGCCCGGGCGCGATTGCGCGCCGATGACCGTCTCTGCCAGTCGGCATCGGACAGGGCTGCCTGCAGGCGACGGGCGAGTGCCGGGACATCACCCGGCGGCACGAGGTCCTCCGCAGGGAGCAGCTCGACGATGCCGCCGACCGAGGACCCGATGCACGGACATCCCCGTGCCATGGCCTCGATGAGCGCCCGCGGCAATCCTTCGGTCCGTGACGGCATCACGAACAGGGTCGTCCGATCGAGCAGGGCACGCAATTCACCACGGTCGGTGACGTGACCGAGGAAGCGGACGCGGTCCACCATGCCCAACTCCGCGGTCAACTGCTCCAACCTGCTTCGACACCGACCATCACCCGCCACGGAAATGCTGAAATCTCGATCCTTCCTGATGCTGGCAGCCGCGCGGATGAGGATGTCGCATCCCTTGTACATCTGTTCGAGCGATCCGACCAGCAAGACCGATTCGCGACCTCCATCCGGGACCCTGGTC
>JACCZE010000241.1 GCA_013696105.1 Planctomycetota bacterium
TCTCGTTCGACCTGCGCTACAGCCCGATCTACGACGACGAGCACGAGGTCACCGCCACCCATTTCAAGCTGCTGGTGCTCGAGATCTCGGCGGATCTGCCAAAGGACGATGAGCTCGGCCGCGAGCAGCAACGGCTCCAGCTGGTGAAATGCGGGTGGGAGCTCGAACTCTCGGTCGCTGTCCCATGCCGCGTCGGCACCCTCGAGGAATTGGCCGAGGAGATGCCGCGGCTCCTGGGCCGGGTCGCCGAGACGGTGAACGATCTCGCGCGCCGTGCCCGGCTCGAAGCGCCCCTCGGACCCGAATTGGTGACGACGCTGCTGCACCAGTACCGGCTCGAGGCGCTCAGCGATCGCGGCCCCTCTGATGATAACAGTAATCACTAACGACATGTAGGCGTACGCGCGCCAACCCATGCGCCGCGCATGGATATGTCCCCGGTAAGCTGTGACCTTGTATCCATTTGAAGCATACCTAACGTGCCGCGCTCACGGCGGGAGGCCGTTTCAGGAGTTCGCGTGTCAGAGCCACGTATCCCAGTGCCACTCCTGCTGCTCAAGCGCTTTTGGTTGGCGCTCACCATCGTCCTCGTCGTCGTCGGATCGCTGGCCTACTGGGTCAAGAACGCCTTCTACGACACCGGTTACGCGCCCGAGCAGCCGATCGCCTTCTACCACAAGGTGCATGCCGGCGACCTGAAGATCGACTGCAAGTACTGCCATTTCAATGCCGACCGCGGCAAGCATCCCGGCATCCCGCCGATGTCCGTCTGCATCGGCTGCCACAAGCACGTGACGACGAACAATCCGGAGTACCAGAAGGAGATCGACAATCTCCTGAAGGTCGCGGAAACCGGCAGCTACGTCATCGACGGCGTGAACTACCACGGCAAGCCCGACGGCGTGGTGTACGACGGCGGCGTCGTGCATTGGAAGCGTGTCCACAAACTGCCTGATCACGTGTATTTCTCGCACCAATGGCATGTGCGCGCGGGCGTCGCCTGCCAGACCTGCCATGGTCCGGTCGAACAGATGACCGTCATGCGCCAATTCAGCGACCTGACCATGAAGTGGTGCCTCGATTGCCATCGGAAGTCGAACTACGTGGCCGGCCGCGCCTACGATCCCTCGGATCCCTCGACGTTCACGGTCGGCACCGCCGATCGCGAAACGCAGCGCCAGCGCCAGGAGCACGATCCGCTCGTGACCTTCGCCGCACGCCAGGTGTCGGCCACGAACGCCCCGGAAGCGGACCACGCGCACGAGAAACCGGCGACTCCGCTCCCGGCCGCGAACACGACCACCGGCGAGCGCGCGCGCGATCGGCACCTCGAGACCGTGCTCGACGCGCAGACCATACCGCCTGCGCTGCGTGCGGCGATGAAAGCGAAGCTGAAGGACCTGCCGATCTGGCGCCTCGCCGATCTGCCCGAGACGCATCGCGCGTACTACACCAGCGAAGCCTCGTTCCAGAATGCGCCCACCCAATGCAATACCTGCCACCAGTAAGGCGCTCATGACCAAGACGTACTGGAAGAATGCGGCGGAATTGCTGGTCGACCCGGCCGCGGCGCCCGCGCGTCGCGCCGACGAGTTCGGCTCCGACGTCTCTCTCGCGATCTCCGAGCTGCGCACCAAGCACGGTCTCACCAACGTCAGCTGCGAGTCCGAAGGCAACACCCCGGCCGAGCTCGACCGCATGCGCGCCGAGCTGCACGAGGCGCTCCCGGGGGTCAATCGCCGCGGATTCCTGCGCCTGACCGGCGCGGCCGCGGTCTTCACCCTCGCCGCCTGCGGCAAGAAGAAGCCCGACACCTTCGTGCCCTGGGCCGAACAGCCCGAAGGCACCACCATCGGCAACGCGGTGTACTACAGCAGCACGTTGCGCGACAGCGGACAGCCCGTCGGCGTGATGGTGAAGACCTACGACGGACGCCCGATCAAGATCGAGGGTAATCCCGACCATCCGCTCACCGGCGGCGGCCGCTGCGACACCCAGACCCAGGCCGCGCTCCTGAACCTGTACGACCCGGACCGTCTCCAAGACGGCCCGCGCTCTCGCGCCGGCGATGACTTCAAGTCGATCACCTGGGACGATCTCGACGCCGCGGTCGGCAGCGCGCTCAAGCAGGGCACGGTCGCGTTGCTGACGGGTCCGCTCGATGGGCCGTCGCACTTGGCGCTGGTCGCAGATCTGACCAAGGCGTTCCCGGGTCGATTCGTGCACGCGGTGCACCAGGCGTATCCACGCGCGGGCGAGGCCGCGGCGCGCACCCTCAGCTTCGGCGAAGCCGGCCTGCCCTCCTATCGTCCCGAGTCCGCTGACCTGATGGTCAGCTTCGGGGATTTCCTCGGCGGCGGCACCACCGGGCTCGCCGAGCAGATCGGCTTCGGCGATCTGCGCCGCCTGAAGGGCGCGGCGACGGATGCGACCTCGGGACAGGTCATCGTGTTCGAGCCGACGCTGTCGCAGACCGGAGCCTGCTCCGATGTGCGCGTCCGAGTCGCGCCCGACCAGCTCGCGCTCGCGGCCTGGAGCCTCGCCGAACTCGTCGCGCGCGACGTCGGCGCCACGCTGCCCTCACAGGCGGTCAAGGCCCTCGCGAACGCGGGCGGTGCGGCCCAGCTCGGCCTGAAGCCGATCGCCAACGCCGATCCCGCCTCGCCGCTCGAATATGCCGCCATGCGGCTGGTCGCGGCGAAGAACGCGGGCCGGCATAGCCTGATCTATTCCGGCGGCGCCTCGCAATGCGGCGCAGACAGCGTGTCGCTGCACCTCGCGACGGCGTTCCTCAACGCCATCCTCGGAAACGACGGCGTCACCGTGATCGCGAGCCCCGCAGGCCGCGCGCTGGTCGATAATGGAGAGGCGCAGGCGCTGATCGAGCGCTGCGCGCAGGGCGCGGTCGATACGCTGATCATCTCCGGTGCAAACCCGGCCTATACCTGGCCGGCATCGGTCGCGGCGCTCAAGCAGGTGAAGACCCTGGTGGTTCTCGCCGATCGCATCGACGAGACCGCGCACCTCGCGCACTTCGTCGTGCCGACCTTGCACGGCCTCGAATCGTGGGGCGATGCCGAGGCGCGCCCGGGCATCTACAGCCTGCAGCAGCCGTGCATCCCGCCGCTGTGGGATTGCCGCGCCGCGGAAGAGAGCCTGATGGCATTCGCCGTCGCCGCGGGCGCCGACGCCTTCCGCGTCGAGGCGACCAAGCCGGTCGCGTCGTGGGTGTCGGTGGTGTCACGTCGACCGCTGTGGCAGGCGACGGCGCATGGGGTGCGGTCGTGGCGCGACCACGTGCGCACGCAGTGGACGGGCGCGGTACGCAAGGCTGCGGGAGCCGTCGCTGACGAGCGCGCGTTCTGGAACGCCGCGCTCGCCAAGGGCGCGCTGGTCGTACCGGTCCAGACCAAGCCGGCGAATTACAGCCTGTCGTCTCAGGCGCAGATCTCCTTCCCGGCGCCCGCGTCGGGCCCGCGGCTGATCCTCAGCGCATCGCGCACCATGCGCGACGGCGCCTGGCTGAACAACGCCTGGCTGCAGGAGCTGCCCGACCCCGTCTCGAAGATCACCTGGGACGGCTATCTCGCGATCTCGCCGGTCGACGCGCATGCCGCGGGCATCGTCTCGGACGACGTGGTCTCGCTGACCGTCAACGGCAAGCCCGCGATCGACGTCCCGGTGCGCGTGCAGGAAGGCAACCATCCGGGCACGATGGAGCTGTTCCTTGGCTGGGGCCGCGCCCGCGCCGGCCGCGTCGCCGATCTCACCGCCGAGAACGGTGGCTACCGCGTCAACGGCTTCGAGCTGGTCGACCAGCGTCCGCTGCCGGCCGCGCTCGACGCCACCATCGCCAAGACCGGCGCGCGCTACCAGCTCGCGACCACGCAGGGCCACGACTACATGGAAGGGCGCCCGATCGCGCTCGACGAGGTGCTCGACCAGCGACTAACAGCGGCGCCCGAGCATGCGCCTTGGAAGAACGGCACCGACGGCGAGGCCGGCGGCAACATCAGCATGTGGGGCACCCACCACGTCTACCCCGGCCATCGCTGGGGCATGACCGTGGACATGAACACCTGCATCGGCTGCAATGCCTGCGTGGTGGCATGCAATGCCGAGAACAACGTCCCGGTCGTCGGCCGCGACGAGATCCGCAATAGCCGCGAAATGCACTGGATCCGCATCGACCGCTACTTCACCGGCACCTTCGATCGCGACGCGCGCGGACCGGTGGCGGTCAAGGCGAAGACCGCCGAATCGCTGCTCGACGTCGAGGTGGTGAACCAGCCGGTGATGTGCCAGCAGTGCGAGAACGCGCCCTGCGAGCCGGTGTGCCCCGCCAACGCGACGATGCACAACGACGAAGGCATCAGCCTGCAGATCTACAACCGCTGCGTCGGCACGCGCTACTGCGCCAACAACTGCCCGTACAAGGTGCGTCGCTTCAACTGGTACGAGTACAGCAAGTACCGCGCTGGTCCGATCGGATCCGGCTCGCCGGTGACGCGCATCGTCACAAACGTCACGACCTCCGGCGCGACCTCGAGCCAGGCCGAACTCGCGCACATGCCGCTGATGCTGATGCTGAATCCCGAGGTCACGGTCCGCTCGCGCGGCGTGATGGAGAAGTGCAATTTCTGCATCCAGCGCACCCGCACCATCCGCGACCGCGAGAAGTCTGAGAACCGCCGCATCCCCGATGGCGAGGTGAAGACCGCCTGCGCGCAGACCTGCCCCACGCGCGCGCTGGTGTTCGGCGATCTCAGCGATCCCGCCTCCGAGGTGGTGACGACCGCGGCCCGCACCGGCACGGCCTACAGGCTCCTGGACAAGGAGCTGAACACCCGCCCGTCGGTGGCCTATCTCAAGCGCGTGCGCAATCGTCCGCCCACCGCTGACGAAGCATCCGGCCACGCGGGATCCCCTGACGGTGCGCCGGCGCACCAGAGCGCCGAGAAGGAGAACGGGGGATGAGCAGCGACACCCACGCCCCGTCCGTCGCTCCGGTCGAACTGACCGCAGCGAAGATCACCGACGACATCTTGGCGCCGGTCTTCAAGTTCCCGCCATTCGCGTGGTGGGGCGCGTTCCTGACCGCCGCCGGGCTCACCGGCGCGCTGTTCCTCGCCTTCGCCCTGCACTGCGTCGAGGGCATCGGCATCTTCGGCATCAACTCGACCATCGGCTGGGGCAACTACATCGTCACCTACGTCTTCTGGATCGGCATCGCCGTCTCCGGAACCCTGGTGTCGTCGATCCTGTTCCTGTTCCGCCAGCGCTGGCGCAATGCGATCAACCGGTCGACCGAGGCGATGACGGTGTTCGCGGTCAGCGTCGCCGGGCTCTTCCCGGCGCTGCACACCGGACGGCCGTGGGTCGATTACTGGCTGATGCCGTATCCCAACGACCTCGACCTGTGGCCGCAGTTCAAGTCGCCGATCATCTGGGACGTGTTCGCCATCACCGGCTACGCCACGACCTCGGTGATCTTCTTCTATCTCGGCCTGATCCCAGACCTGGCGACGGTGCGCGACCGCGCGAAGCATCCGCTGCAGAAGATGATCTACGGCGCGTTGGCGATGGGATGGAAGGGGACCGCATCGGATTGGCGCCACTACGAACGCTCGTACGCGCAGTTCGCCTGGCTCGCCACGCCGCTCGTGCTCGGCATGCACTCGACGATCGCCACGCTGCTCGCGGTCGGCCAGGTGCCGGGCTGGCACTCCACCGTGTTCCCGCCGTACTTCGTCTCGGGTGCGATCTTCGGCGGCCTGGCGATGGCGCTCGCGCTGCTGATCCCGATGCGCGCCGCCTTCCAGCTGAAGCAGTACATCACCATCGATCATCTCGAGCGCATCGCCAAGATCATGCTCGCCTGCGGCCTGATCGTGACCTACGTGTACATCACCGAGTTCTTCACGGCGTGGTACAGCGAGTCGGTCTACGAGCGCGGCCAGTTCCTGTGGTACCGCCTGTCCGGCCCGCACGCGTGGGCGTGGATCCTGATGCAGACGTGCAACACGCTGATCCCGCAGCTGCTGTGGTTCCGCTCGGTGCGCCGCAGCATCGGTGGGCTCATGTTCGTGGCATTGGCGATCAACCTGGGCATGTGGCTCGAGCGCTTCGTCATCTCCTGCCTGTCGCTCGAGGCCGATCACCTGCCCGCCAACTGGAGCTATTACACCTTCAGCGGTTGGGACTGGTTCATCCTGCTCGGCTCTTTCGGCATGTTCTTCACGATGTTCCTCGGTTTCATCCGCGTTGCGCCGGTGATCTCGATCGCGGAGATCAAATCGGTGCTGCTGCAGCCCAAGCGCATCCATGCCTCGCGTCCCGACGGCACCAACACCGGCGTATCCGAGGTGAACCGTGGTTGATCCGATCAACGCTCCGCCGACGACCTCGCCGACTCCCGAAGTCCCCTACGTCGCGGGCTTCTGGAAGGATCCGCAGGCGTTCAAGATCGCCGCCTCTGCCGCGCGCGACGCCGGGCACACCGGCATCCAGGCCTACCTCCCGTATCCGGTGCACGGCATCGAGCCGATCCTCGGGCTCGAACGCAGCTTCATCGGCCGGCCGGTCTTCGCGGTATCGATCCTGTTCTTCATCATCGCCTACCACATGCAGTACCATCAGCAGGTGGTGAATTTTCCGATGATCTACGGCGGCAAGCCGTTCCACACCTGGCAGCTCTTCGTGGTCGTGACGCTCGAGACGGGCCTGCTCCTCGGTGCGCTGGTGAACCTGCTGCTGTGCTTCCATACCTGCCGTCTGGTTCCGAATCCGGCCTTCAAGCCCATGCACCCGCGCCTGTCGGACGACACCTTCTGCCTGGCGCTGCCGATCACCGCGTCGTCCGATGCGCAGTCGCTGGTCGCCTGGTTCCGCCGTCTGGGATCCGACGAGGTCGAGGTCGATGAGCGTGCGGGAGCCGCGTCCGCACGCGACGAGCACAGGGAGGTGCACCATGCGTGAGCGCACCCTCGTCGCGACCATCGCCATCTGCGCGGTCCTTTCTTCGTGCGGCACCGGTGAGAAGACCGAGCGCGGCATCGAGCTGATGCCCGACATGTACCATACGCCGGCGTACAAGAGCATGCAGGCGATGGAGGTGTCGAAGGAGCAATCGGCCGACCAGAAATCCCATCAGGTCGGCGCGATGATCCCGCCAGTTCCGGGAACCGTCGCGCGCGGCGGCGCCGCGTACGAGATCGGCGTCGACGACTGGGTATCCGCGCGCAAGCTGCTGAATCCGCTGTCGCCGACGCGCGACGTGCTCAGCGAAGGCCAATACGCCTTCAACATCTACTGCGCGGTGTGCCACGGCCGCGATGGAAATGCCGAGCACGCGTACATCGCGAAGAACTTCCCCGGCCTCAAGTCGATCAACGGACCCAACGTCGCGGCCTACAACGACGGCGAGCTCTTCCACATCATGACCATGGGCAAGGGGCTGATGCCCAGCTACCGGGCGCAGATGCTGCCGGAAACCCGTTGGGCGGTGGTGCACTACCTGCGGGTTCTGACGCGCGCGACCATCGCGGTGTCGGATCTCGAGAAGACGGTGCAGGACGCCGAGCTCGCCCTGCGCGAGAGCCCCGGTGACGCGACGGCGCAAGCGACGCTCGAACGCGGTCGTTCCCTCTTGGATCAGCGCACGCGGGATCTCGCCTCATTGCAGAAGGTGGGCGAGGAGGCGGGTCGCGAGTTCAAGCCGCTCGCCGATCCGGTTCCAGAGTACGTGGTCCCGGTGTGGCCCGAATCGGACGACATGCCCGCGAGCGGGGAGCACGCCAAGTGAGCGCATCGCACCAGCACCCCCATCTCGAGCGACTGGACAATCCGGGTCCCCTGCACGCGCCGCGCGCCACCATGTGGTCGCTGCTGTTCATCGCCGCGGGCCTGATCTCCTTCCTGGCGATGCTCGGATTCAGCGAGCGTCCGGAGCGGCCGTGGGCGGCGTTGCTCCAGGGCCTGATGATCCCGACCTGGATCAGCCTCGGCGCCATGTTCTTCATTGCCGTGCACTCGCTGGGCAACGCGCATTGGACCGTGCCCATCCGCCGCGTGATGGAGGGCCTCGCTGGCGGCATCCCGTTGGGATTCGCCGGGTTCATCGTCCTGGCGCTGTGTGGCCTGCCGTACCTGTACGAGTGGGCGAGCGCCGGCGATCGTTCGCATCTCTTCCATGCCCACGACGGCCAGAAGTCGGAGTGGATGACCTCGAGCCGGTTCATCGCCACCACCGGCGTCATCTTCGCCATCTGGTGGTGGTTCCAGTTCACCTTCCGCCGCCTGAGCATCCTGCAGGACGGGCGCGCCGACATCTCCGTCCGCCATGTGCGCTGGAGCGTGGTCTTCCTGCTGGTCTTCGCGCTGACCTTCACCCTGTTCGTCTGGGATCTGCTGTTGTCCCTGCAGCTGCATTTCGTCTCGGCCATGTGGGGCATCTACTGCATCGTCGGAGCGGTGCAGATGTTCTTGGCCGTGCTCGCGCTCTCGCTCGTGGTGCTGGGCAGAGGTCCGCTCAAGGATGTCGTGCGGCCGCACATCCTGCACGACCTGGGCACCTGGACCGTGGCGTGGGCCTGCATCTGGGCATACATCGCCTACGCCCAGTATGTGATCGTCTACTACGCGAACATGAACGAGGAATCGTACTTCTACTTGATGCGCACCCAGCACGGGTACGGCGCTTATTATGCCATCGAATCCGTGCTGCGCTTCCCGATCCCGTTCCTCGCGCTCCTGAGCTTCCGTTGGCGCACCGATCCACGTGTCATCGTCGCAGTCGCCGTGTGCGTGCTGCTGGGCGGATGGTTCGACCTGTCGTGGATCATCATGCCGGCCATCTACCCCAATGAGACGCACTACGTCTGGGCCCTGCCCGAGCTGATGGTCGGAGCGGGCTTCTCCGCGGGTCTCGTGCTCATGGCCATGCGCTTCTGGAAGCGCCATGGACTCATCCCCCAAGGCGACCCGCGGTTGCTGTCGTCGATCAACGCGGAGCACATGCACTGATGTCTGACGCGCACGATCCGCATGGCGCTCATGCGCCTGAGCCCGCCGAGATATCGAACCCGTTCCTGTGGACCGCCGGGTTGATCGTCATCTGCGGCTTTCTCATCTGGCTGTTCTTCCACTTCCTTGGCGAGGGACGCGTCGCCGTGCGCGGCACCTCGAGGGTCAAGATCCACGACACCAAGCAGGTCGAACCCGATCATGCTGCGCTCGCCGCCGACCGCAGTCCGGAAGTCATCGAGCATGGCCAGCAGCTGTACGTCAAGAATTGCGCCTCGTGCCACGGGATGGACGGCAACCCGGTCCCTGGAGCCGGCAGTGGCGGTGTTCCTCCGCGCAATTTCAACAAGGACGCTTTCAAGAATGCGAATGGCGGCGGCCCCTTCGGCATCTACTCGGTCATCAGCCACGGGTACGGGACGATGCCCGCGATCCTGTCCGTCCCCCAAGACGGACGATATGCCATCGCGCATTACATCCGCGAGACGTGGGTGAAGACCAACAACGCGGCGAACTACATCGAACAGGACAAGGTGCCCTTGCCCAAGGGCGGCGGCGATGCGGAGGCGGTGAAGCAATATCCGCCCAACGAGCAGCCGGCCCCGGCGGCCCTCCATCCGCTGATGCGCGTGGTGTCCAATCAGGCGCAGGCGGATCGCCAGCGCATGTCCTCGTGGCTTGCCGCGGCGGAGACATCATCGGACTCCGACGTAGCGCGCGATGTCCGCGCGTTCGGTCGCCTCATCGAGCGTCGCCAACATCTGGCAGGCGAGCTGTACGGAGCCGCTCGCGGCCATGAACGCGACCGGTTCATCGCCCTGGTGACCGCAGCCGACAGTCCCGGTACGGACTCCAGCGGATTCGCGCTGATGTCGCACGCGCGGCTCGCAGCGGTGTTCACCCAGGTCGAGAAAGCAGCAGGAGCGGATCGATGATGCTGCGCGCCGGCTTCCTGACAAAGCTGACCATGCGAACCATGCTGGTGGCGATCGCGCTGTGCCTGGCTACGGCCGGCACGTCCGTCGCGGCGGACACGGCCGAGGTCGATCGCTACGTCGAACGCTTCAATCCGGACATCTTCCAGCTCGATGAGAACGGCAAGCCGGTTCACGAGATGAAGAACGCGTTCTCGTCTCCGGCGAGCGACATCGCCCAGGACGTGGCCACCAACAACTGGTTCAATCTCTTCGTCTTCATGCCGTTCCTGATCCTGCCGCAGATCCTGCTGCTGGTCGTGATCTTCAAATTCCGCGATCGCGGCGACGGCCGCAAGCCGGCGACGTTCATGACCAACCACAAGCTGGAGCTGGCCTGGACCGCGATCCCGTGCCTGGCCCTGGTCATCGTCAGCGTCCCGGTGTGGGAGCTGCTGTACAAGATGGAGCTGCCGCCGACCCAGGTCGACACCAACAATCCAGACCAGGCGACCATCGTGAAGGTCACCGGCCGGCAGTTCGCCTGGGATTACGAGTACAAGCACGAGAACATCAGCATCGGCACCGATGCCGCCGGTCTGCAGGAGCCGCTGGTCCTGGTCCTGGGCCGCACCACCCTGCTCAATATCACCTCCAACGACGTCAATCACGCCTGGTGGGTCCCGGCCTACGGGGTGAAGAAGGACGCGTTCAAGGGCCGCTACACCAATACCTGGTTCACTCCGACAGTCGCTGGCGTGTTCAAGGGCAACTGCGCCGAACTGTGCGGCCCGGGCCACGGCATCATGTTCATCAGCTCGGTGGTAGTCACGGCCGACGAATTCGACGTCTACAAGTCGCTGCAGCGCCATCGCGCGGATACGTTCAAGATCTGGAATCAGCTGCAGAGGGGGGCGGGCGAGACCGCGTCCGATGCCGATCTGAAGGCCCTGGTGACCAAGTATTTCGAGAAGGACGCGAGCGACGGACGCCGCTTCGCCCTGCGGTACTGGATCGCTGCGAACTTCGCGTCGCTGCGCCGAAAGCCTCAGGATCGGGCGCTGCACGACGACGTCATCCGCACCTTCCAATCCAAGCGCGACCAGCTCGAACAGCTCATCGCCACGGTCCTATCGTCGCCCAAACCCGTCGCCTCCGCCGAATAGCAGAAAGGGCACCGAATGGAACCCATCGCTCCGGCGGTCATCGCGCCCCAGCTCGAGATCAAACGCTACACCGGCATCATGGACTGGCTGACCACCGTCGATCACAAGAAGATCGGCCTGATGTATTTCTGGTTCGTGGTCATCATGGGCCTGGTCGGTGGAGCGATGGCTGGCGCGATCCGCGTCCAGCTCGCGACTCCGGGGGCGGTCTGGGAGGTCGTCGAAGCGGCGCACCTCAATGGCACCGACGTCCCCTTCAACCTGTTCAGCGAGAATCGCCATCTCTACAACCAGATGGTGACGATGCATGCCAGCATCATGATCTTCTTCACCATCATCCCCGGCTTCATCGCCTTCATGAACTACATCGTGCCGATCATGATCGGCGCGCGCGACATGGCCTTCCCGAAGATGAACGCTTTCGGGTTCTGGCTGCTGATCCCCGCGGCGATCCTCATGCTCACCAGCTTCTTCGTCCAAGGCGGCGCCGCCGCATCGGGATGGACGGCATATCCACCCTTGAGCCTGCAGGGGATGGGAACCAACCCGGGTCAGGACATGTGGGTCTTCGGCGTGCACCTCGCGGGTGTGAGCTCGATCCTGGCGGCGATCAACTTCATCGTCACGGTCACCAATCTGCGCGCCCCGGGAATGACCTGGTCACGACTGCCGCTGTTCGCCTGGGCGACCATATTCGTGTCCATCATCCAGCTGCTGGCCACGCCGGTGCTCGCAGCCGCAGTGACCATGGTGCTGATGGACCGCAACTTCGGCACCACCTTCACCATCGCCTCGCAGGGCGGCGATCCGGTGCTGTACCAGCACATCTTCTGGACCTACAGCCATCCGGCGGTCTACATCATGATCCTGCCGGGATTCGGCGCGATCAGCCACGTCTTCGCATCCTTTTCGCGCAAGCGCATCTTCGGATACATCAGCATGATCTACGCCATCGGTGCGATCACGCTGCTGGGCTTCATGGTCTGGGCCCACCACATGTTCTCGGTGGGCATGCCCACGATCCTGCAGGCGTACTTCATGTATGCGTCCCTGCTGATCGGCGTGCCGACCGGCATCAAGGTCTTCAACTGGCTCGCGACCATGTGGGGCGGCTCGATCCGCTTCACCACATCGATGAAATTCGCGTGCGGATTCATCTGCCTGTTCGTGATCGGAGGCTTCGGCGGACTGATCCTGGCTATGGTCCCCACCGACATCTCGCTGACCGACAGCTACTTCGTGGTCGGTCATTTCCACATGGTCCTGGTCGGCGGTTCGGTGATGCTGCTCTTCTCGATGACGTACTACTGGTGGCCGAAGATGAGCGGCCATTTCCTCAGCGAGAAGGCCGGCAGCTGGGTGTTCTGGCTGATGTTCCTCGGCGTCTTCGTGGCCTTCTTCGCCATGCACATCAGCGGCTATGCGGGGATGCCGCGGCGCGTGCCGGTGTACTATGCCGACTTCAAGTTCTCGAACTACCTGACCACCGTCGGTTACTTCATGACCTTCATCGCGGCGTTGATCTTCTTCGTCGATCTGCTCGTCAGCTACCGACGGCCGAAGATCACCGTCGACGACCCGTGGGCGATCAACGACATCCAGCAGAGCCTGGAATGGGCGACCAGCTGTCCGCCACCGGTCTATAACTTCGCGGTCTCGCCCCCGATCCCGGTCGTCGAGCAGATCGCCCACCGCGGAAACAATCCCTAGCCGTCGTCGCTGCCGATCCGTCCGACGCACGCGCGGAGCCGTCCTTTTCGCATCACCCGAGCACGCCTCGCCATGACCACCGCCACCGACTCGACCGAGCGCATCCCGCATGCCTCGGTGGCATCGTGGCTGGGGGTGCTGTTCGTGATGCTGTTCACCCTGAACACCATCGGCGGCTGGGTGCGGGTGAGCGGCTCGGGGATCGCCATCCCGCAATGGCCGCTGATCAACGACAGCCTGCTGCCGCCCTCGGATGACGCGGGATGGCTGGCGGTGCATGCCGATTGGCAGCGTCATCAGAACGCTCTGCGCGAGCGCATCGGTCGGGGTGAACTGAGTTCTGGGAATCTCGGCCGCGCGCCCATCGATCTCGCTGACTTCCGCAGCATGTTCCTCACCGAATACAGCCATCGGCTGCTGGCCGCCCTGGTCGGCGTGGCGATGGCGGGCTGCCTGACCGTCGTGCTGCGCCATCGCGATCTGCGTCGGCGAATCGGCGTGCCGATGGCCATCGCGGGGGGCCTGGTGGTGGCGCAGGCCGTCCTCGGCGGATTCCTGATCAACCAGGGCACGAACACGCACTGGTTGTTCCTCCACCAGGCGAATGCCGGTCTGATCATCGCTGCGGTGCTGTGGTCGCTCTTGCGACTGCTCGACGGCAATGCGCCCAAGCGCGCACCCCGACGTACCGCGCTGCACCTCTGTACCCTGGCCGCTGTGGTCTTCACCTGGATCCAACTGCTCTTCGGTGCTCTGGTGTCGGGCAGCAAGCACAGCGCGGCATTCATCCGCGAATTTCCGACCATGATGGGCGGCAGCTTCTATCCCGCGTTGTGGGAGCCCGGGCGGCCGCTGTCGTGGAACCTGCTCGACAACGCCTGGTTGCACCAATGGATGCACCGCTGGTTCGCGTGGGTGCTGGTCGCCGCCCTGATCGCCGCCTACGCCCTGGCTGCGCGCACGCCCTCCGGCCCTCGGCTGCGTCTCGCGCTGCAGGTGTCCGCGACGTTCATCGCTATCCAGATCATCCTCGGGATCGCCAATGTCCTGATCGGTGGCTCGGTGATCGCCGTGCTGCTGCCGCTGGCGCACCAGTTCATGGGCATGTGCCTGTTCAGCAGTCTGGTGTTGGCGCTGTACGATGTGCGCCACGAAGCCATGCCGATACCCAGCCAGAGCGACGTCCGTTTCGCTCAACTGGTCGAGAACCATTCATGACCGCGGGCGAATCCATCGAAACGGCTCCGAGCCCAACGCCCCTGAGGCGCTGCGCGCGCTTCCTGCATGACCTGCTCGTGCTGACGAAATACCGCATCACCCTGGTCGCACTGTTCACCGGCTATGCCGCGATCGCCGTGCATGGATCGCACGCATCCGATTGGGGCTATATCGCGCCGTGCCTCGCTGCGCTGTTCCTCACCGGCGGCGCCGCGAACACCCTGAATCAGCTGTTCGAGTCTGGCAAGGATGCGGTGATGAACCGCACCAAATCGCGACGGCCGTTACCAGCCGGGCGCATCTCGCCGCTCCAGGCGACGGTGTTCGCGATCATCCAGTTCGTCGCCGCCCAGGCGATCCTGCTCGGATGCTACCACAGCTGGTTGGCGGCGGCGTTCTCGCTGCTGACCGTGGTCTATTACAGCTTCTTCTACACCCTGTGGCTCAAGCCGCGCCACTACCTGAACATCGTCATCGGCGGCGTACCGGGCGCCATGGGTCCGCTGATCGCGTGGGCCGCGATCGCCAACGAGGTCGCTGCCGCTCCGCTGGCGATGTCAGCGCTCATCTTCCTGTGGACGCCGCCGCACGTCTGGGCGCTGGCGATCAAGCTCAAGGACGACTATGCGCGCGCCGGCATCCCCATGCTGCCGGTGGTGAAGGGGGTCGACGAGACCACCCGCCAGATCGTGATCTATACCCTGGTGATGGTCGCCGGCACCTTGGCGCTGCCGATCGTGGTGACGGGTTTCTCGCCAGCTTTCGAACGCAGCCCGTCGTACACCGTGCTCGCGCTGGTCCTGGGTGCGGTGTTCATCACCTGGACCCTGGTGCTGTGGTGCCGCCGCCCGATGTTGCCGACCATGCCGCTGTTCCGCTTCTCGATCGTCTACATCGCCGCGCTCTTCACCGGCATGGTCGTCGACGCCTTCTGCAGCCATTGACCGATCGGAACGACCATGACCGACACCATCCTTCCGAACCCGACCCCAGCACCCGCCGAGGCATCTCCGCGCGGGGTCAGTCCCGCTGCGATCGTCGCGCTGTTCCTGATCCCGGTTGCGATGCTGTGCTTCGCGCTGTTCGCCTTCAAGCCGCTGTACCTGATGTGGTGCAAGGTCACGGGCACGCAGTTCCGCCCCAACAATCCCGACGTCGCGGCCGCAGCGACGGTGCATACCGGGCGCTACGTGAAGGTCTTCTTCGAGACCACCGTCCTCGACGACATGCCCGTCCGCTTCTGGGCGGACAAGACCAGCGCCGAGGTCGAGGTCGGAGCCGATGCGACCAACCTCTATCATTTCCACAACGTCTCCGACCATCCGGTCCATTTCCGTCCCGTGCATCAGGTGAGCCCGATCAACGCCAGCACCGAATTCGGCATGAAGGTCTGCTTCTGCTTCAATGACCAGGTCATGGCACCGGGCGAGACCAAGGAATTCCCGGTGGTGTTCTCCTTCGCGCCGAAGCTCGATGAGCGCGTCAAGACCGTGACCCTGTGCTACAGCCTGTTCGAGAAGACGGATGCCGAGTCCGCCGAGGCCCTGCAGCAGCGGATCAAGGAGAAGACCGGCGTCGACAGCGCGGTGGTATCGCCGCAGGCGCCGGGTGCGGCGGCCGCGCCAGCCCCGAGCACAGGTTCCGCCACCGCCCCCGCCCCCGCGACGGCACCATGAGCGACGCCGCCAACGCCCTGACGCCGGAGCAGCGCCGACGCAATCTCGTCCTGGGATCGCTGCTCGGTCTGCTGACTCTTGTCCTGATCGGGACGTTCATGATCATTTTCAGCCGGAACGGCCTACCGAAGGATCCCGCAACCTGGAACCGCCTGCAGCAGCAGACGGCTCCCGATGCGGGCGTCGAACGAGGAACACGATGAGCGACCACGTCCTCACTCCCGCGAGCACCGCTGCGCATGCAGCTACGGGTCATGCCGCTGGCCACGAAGACCCGATGAGCCACGTGCCGCCAGGCAGCATCTGGCCATTGATCCTGACCCTCGGTCTGATGCTGGTGCCGTTCGGCGCGCTGTCGGTGCTGGGCGCGATGAAGGGTTCTGGTTGGGGCGTGGGTCCGATCAACCTCGAAAACCCCCTGATCGGGAAGGTCCTGCTCGGTATCGGAGGCTTGGTCTTCATCTTCTCCTTGATGGCCTGGTGCCATCAGATCATCCGCGAGAAGCTCATCAGCCACGACCTCATCAAGCAGCAGAAGGATCTGCAGATGTTCGTGCTGCTGTTCCTGTGCGGCGAGTTCACCGCATTCAGCGCGATCTTCGGCTTCTTCTACCATCGCAAGATCATGGATCCGCTGTTCGGGCCGATCCACGATCCGACCTTCCATTTCGGCGGTCCGATCGTGGCCTATGCCACCTTCATCCTGCTGTTCTCGTCGGTGACCTGCGAGTTCGCGCACCACGCCCTGCAGAGCCACAAGGTCGGGCTCGCGAAGCTGCTCTTCACGTTGACCATCCTCCTGGGCGTCGCGTTCCTCGGTTTCCAGGGCTTCGAGTGGGGCGAACTGCTGCAGCGCGGTTTCACCCCCATCTCCATCACCGAGGGCTCGGCGTCCTCGTTCGCCGCGATCTTCTACACCGGAACCGGATTCCACGGACTGCACGTGTCGATCGGCCTGGTCATGCTGTTCATGGTGCTGTTCCGGCTCGAGGTCGGGCACTTCCGCGGCAAGCGCCACTTCTCGGTGGTCGCCGCTTCCTGGTACTGGCACTTCGTAGACATCGTCTGGGTGCTGCTGTTCATCACCATCTACGTGGTGGGATGAGGCCGACGCCGCCGACTGAGCCTCGCGCCGATTCCGCGTCGGATCCGTCGTGATCGATCAAGGCCCGACACCGCCGAGCGGACGCTCCCAGACCAGCCTGGGCGTCATCTTCCTGGTGCTGTTCGCCGACCTGATCGGGTTCAGCATCATCTTCCCACTCTACGCGGAGATGCTCGCGCATTACCTGCGTAACGACGCGGGCCTGCTGGCGTGGGCGATGAGCTGGGTGGACCACGCCTATCCCGGCGCCTCGTTCGCGCAGCGCGCAGCGCTCTTCGGCGGCATCCTCGGCGCCGCCTACGCCACCCTGCAGTTCCTCTGCGCTCCCGCCTGGGGGCGGCTGTCAGACCGCATCGGGCGCAGACCGGTGCTGCTGTTCTCGATCGCCGGGACCGCGCTGGCCAATGTGATCTGGGTGTTCTCGGGAGAGTTCACCATGCTCCTCTTGTCGCGTCTGCTCGCGGGGGTGATGACCGGCAACGTGTCGGTCGCCAACGCGGCGGTCGCCGACATCACCACGCCGCAGACGCGCGCGCGCGGCATGGGGCTGATCGGCATGGCGTTCGGGCTGGGCTTCATCCTCGGCCCGGCGATCGGCGGCTTGGCCTACCATTACCTGCCGCGCGTCGACGACGCGGCGACCGGGTGGCTGACGCCGTTCTCGACCTGCGCGGCGATCGCCGCCGCGCTGAGCATGGTCAACCTGGTGTGGGCGTTCGCGCGCTTCCGTGAGACCCTCCCGCCCGAGCGCCGCGTAACGACACCGGCTCCTGGACGCACGGCGAACCCGATCCAGCTCTTCAATCCCGCCCTGGGCATCGGCGTGCCGATGATCAATCTCGCGTTCACCCTGCATACGCTGCTGTTCGCGGGCATGGAAGCGACCCTGGTGTTCCTCTCGGCCGAGAAATGCGGCTACGGACCGGCAGCCAATGGCGCGCTGTTCGCCGCCATGGGATTCTTGTCGGCGATGATGCAGGGCGGCGTCTTCAGGCGCCTGTCCCCGCGCGTGGGCGAACGTCCGTTGGCGGCCGCCGGATTCATCATCCTGGTGCCGGGATTCCTGCTGATCGGGCTGGTCGACTGGTATCCGCACCCGTGGCTGCTGTGGACCGGAGTGATCGTGCTCGCGTGCGGAACCGGCCTGGTCTTCCCGGCGCTGAACACCATGGCGAGCCTCGCCGGTGACCCGCAGCGCCAGGGCTGGGTCCTGGGCACCTTCCGTTCCGCCGGATCGCTCGGCCGGGCTGCGGGCCCGCTGCTGGGTGCGCTGATCTATTTCATGTGGCGGCCGGCCGCGCCGTACCTGGTCGGTGCCATCGGCATGCTGCTGCCGCTGATCATCATCATGCGCGTGCGCCTGATGCGCTGACCCCGCCGACCGGTCCTCTCACCAGAGGATCCAGCGCGAGGCCACGAACAGCGCGCTGCCGACGATCCACAGGATGTCGACCAGGTTCTCGATCCGGGCGACGCGGGGATCGAAGTCGGCGAGGTCGAAGGTGCGGTTGTCCGGCGCGCACGTGCGTCGGATGTCGAAGTAGCGGGTCCGCACCATCGACACCAGGAACAGGAAGCTGCCGACGCTGAAGACGCGGTTGCCATCCCAGAAGCGACCTGGCTGGTCGAGCGCCATCGACGCGACCATGGCGACGAACAGGGCCGATACGACGTAGAAGAAACGCATGAAGCGCTGCTCGGCGCTGCGCACCGCGTTCTTGGTCACGGCCGGGATATCGCTCATGGGGGGACGTTAGTCCCCGGAGCGTCCACCAGCAACGACGCCCCTGGAATGCTGCCACGGAGCCGGTGATCCCTGGCGCCCTGACCGCGGCATGGACGTAACCAGGGCTGGGCAGGTGGCGTTACCTACGCTATCGGGCATCCACCCGCCCCCGCCCGCGAAAGGATTCTCCATGATCATGGCCGATGTCCTCGCCTGGTTCCTCGTCATCTCCGGAGCGTACCTGATCCTGGTCGCCTATTGGCTGGCTGCGGTCGCGCTCTTTCCCGTAACGGTCGAACGCTGTCGTGATCTCTACGGCAAGCGGTCGGTCGTATCGTCGCTGGTCGGCGTCGTCGCGCTGGTCCCGGTCGCCATCCTGGCGGCGCTCGCCACCACCATACCGCATCCGGTGGTCAGCGGCGTCATAGTCGCCCTGGCGATGATCCCGATCCTGCTGGCGCTGACCGGCTCGGCTGGCCTCGCACTGCGCATCGGCTCGGGCCTGTCGGGCCAGGGAGACGGCCGCGGCCGCAGCGTCCTGCGCGGAGGCGGAGTGTTGGGGCTGACCTTCCTGCTGCCGTTCCTGGGCTGGTTTGTCGTCCTGCCCTGGGCGCTGATCAGTGGACTCGGCGCCGCCATCCTGGCGATGCATGGAGCTCGCGCTGCCCCCGCGCTGGTTCCTCATGAAGCCGTGGCGTCGCTGGGCTGAACCATGCCGACGCGCCGCAGTCTGCTCATCGCCGTCGGGAGTGCCGGCCTGCTCGCGACGGTCGGCTGCACCCCGATGTCCTCGTGGTGGCTCGCCGAGGGGCCGCCGATGGACACGCCCTTCACGCCACCGTCGGGGGCGCGAGCGGATCTGCTCCACCACGTGCTCGACCGCTGCAGCTATGGCATCCGACCCGGTGATCGCGCCCAGGCCCTTGCCCTGGGCGGATCGGTCGAGGAGGCTGCCCACGCCTGGATCGCCTGGCAGCTGCGGCCTGACGATATCGACGACAGCGAAGCCCGGCGCTCGCTGCGGCGGATCCCGTCCCTGACTGAGCCCATCGGCGAGCTCTACGAATACCGCGAGCAGGATCTGCTGCGGCAGCTGGTCCAGGGGCATTCGCTGATGGCCATGCGTTCGCGTCGACAGCTGTACGAGGTGGTGGTCCAGTTCTGGAGCGACCACTTCAACATCGACATGTCCAAAGCCGAGTGCGCCTGGCTGAAGACCGCCGACGAGCGCGATGTCATCCGCCGCCATGCCTTCGGCCGCTTCCGCGACCTGCTGCGCGCCTCGGCGCTCAGCCCTGCCATGCTGTGGTATCTGGACGGGCGCGACAACCGCGTCGCTGCCGGCGCGCGGCCGAACGAGAACTACGCTCGCGAGCTGCTCGAACTGCACACGCTGGGCGTCCACGGCGGATACAGCCAACGCGATGTCATGGAAGTCGCGCGCTGCCTGAGCGGCTGGACGGTACGCGCGAAGAACGGCTTCAAGAAGGGCACGGTCGAATTCCATGCCGATGCGCACGATGACGGCGTGAAGCAGGTGCTGGGAACCACCATCTCCGCCGGCGGGGGCGCGCGTGACCTCGATCGCGTCCTCGAGATCGTCTGCTGCCATCCGTCCACCGCGGGGCATATCGCCGGCAAGCTCTGTCGACGGTTCATATGCGAGGATCCGCCCGATACGGCGATCGCAGCCGTCGCCGCGGAATTCACCGCCTCGCACGGGGATATCCGCGCCACCATGCGGCGCCTCCTCGCTCGACCGGAGTTTCTCGATCCGGCCTGCCATGGGGCCAAGCTCAAGCGGCCGTTCCACTTCCTCGTCTCGGTGGTGCGCGCCACGGATGCGCGCTGCGATGCGGGTCCGGCGACGATGGCCTACTTCGCGCGCATGGGCCACGCGCCGTTCCAGTTTCCCACTCCTGACGGCTACCCCGACCACGCGCATGCGTGGCGCGATACGTTGCTGTGGCGATGGAATCTCGCCGCTTCCGCTGCGTCGAACCGGATACCGGGCTTCGCTCTCGATGCCGCGGGGCTCTCGCGCCGCGCCGGTGGAGACGATCGGCTGATGGCGCACCTGTTCGGTCGCGATCCGGACGAGCGCGAAAGCGGGGCCTGGCGGCGGTCGGGAGGCGGCGAACGCGGTCTGGCCGTGGCATTGGCATCACCTGCGTTCCAGCGGTGCTGACATGACCGATCCGATCGTCGCTCTGGGGAACCCGGACAACGCACGCGCCCTGATCGTGGTGTTCCTGCGCGGAGGGGCGGATGGCCTGGCCCTCGTCCCGCCGGTCGATGACGACGGGTACCAGCGCGCACGTCCGCGCATCGCCATTCCGGCCACTGGCGCCATCCGTCTGTCCGGACCATTCGCCCTGCATCCCTGCATGGCGGCGCTGGAGCCGATTTACCGGGAGGGTCGCTTGGCCGTGGTCCATGCCGCCGGCTCCGACGATCCGACGCGATCGCATTTCGAGGCCCAGGACCGCATGGAGCGGGCGGGTACCGGTATCGCCGGCGGGTGGCTCGGACGCTGGTTGCGCGCCGATGCGGTGGTGACGACCGGGCCGCGCTCCGCGCTGGCGAGCGTGGCGATCGGCAGCGCCGCGCCCGAGTGCCTGCGCGGCGCGCCCAGCGTCACCGTGATGCGCAGCTTCGCGGATCTGGATCTCGGCGCGGATGGAGCGTGGCTGCGCGCTCCCCTCGATGCGCTCTATGCGGGAGACGGCATGCTCGGCGATGCGGCGACGAGCGCGCTGCGCGGGCTGGATGCGATCGCGACCATGCGCTCAGAGGCCTACGTGCCGGCACACGGCGCCGAGTACGGACAGGACGATTTCGCGCGTGGCATGGCGCAGATCGCGCAACTGGTGAAGGCCCAGGTGGGATTGCGCGCGGCTACGCTCGATTATCCGGGCTGGGACAGCCATTTCTTCCAAGGGCCGCTGATCGAGCCGATGATGCGTTCGTTGGCGGCCACGCTCGCGGCCTTCACACTCGACCTGGGTCAGCTGCTCGACACCACCAGCGTGGTGGTGATGAGCGAATTCGGTCGGCGCGTGTATGAGAACTCGAGCCTGGGAACCGATCACGGCCGCGGAGGAGCGCTTCTCGTGCTCGGCGGCGGGACTCCCGGCGGCATGCACTGCCGGTGGCCGGGCCTGGAGGGGCACGTCCTGGAAGGTCCGGGCGACGTTCCCGTCGTCCACGACTATCGCGATGTGTTGGCCGGAGTCCTCTCGCGCTGTGGTTCGTCCGCGGCAACGGCGGCGGCCTTTCCCGGATGGGAGCTCGCTCCGCTGGCAGTGTGATCGCTGGCCGGCGTGGCGTCCGTGTAGTGTCGCGCGGGATCGGGAACCGGCGGCAAGCGACTCAGCGGCGCCGTGGCGAGCGGCGCTCCGGCGAACGCCTGTGTCAGGTCCAGATCGATCCAGTGATTGAGCGCCGCCGCGCGTATGCCGGTTCCCAGCGCGAGTTGCAGGATCCGCTTCTCGGGTACGAAGAGCATGGCCTGGGTATTGATGCCGCGCAGATACGACGCGGTCATCGCCCGCCGCAGCCATGCCTCGGTGCGCATCGGATCCGCTGGCGCTCCGGTGGCGAGGGAGCGCAGGCAGCGTCCGCGATCATCGATCGCCTGCCGCGTGACCGGATCGCGTCCGCCGTTCGAGCACGCGAGCCAGCCGCGCTGGTCGAGGTCGTGGCGGTGGACCCGCTGGCCATCGTGCCAGCATACCGCCGCACCGGACGCATCCGCCATCAGCAGGTAGTGGCTGGAAGCCACCGGCGAGGATGAGAAACGCGCGATCGCGCCGGCCAGGTCATGCGCGTCTTCCAGCACTTCGCGGGCACGGAAGCCGATCGGCGTTCCCGGTCGCACGCCGTGCGCGCCATAATTCAGCAGGATGCAGGCGCAGACGCCGTGCGCATTCATGCCGCTGACCACGCCCGCGTAGCCCGGCCAGCCGACGGACACGAAGGCGTGCTTCCCGGTCGGCCGCATCAGCGCCACCATGGTTCCGGGGCCGAGCACCGCCGCGGGATAGAAATCCATGTTGCGACCGATCGCGAGCGGACGACCGGCGGTCGGATCCGCTCCCCGCACCAATGCACTGCAGCAGGTGTCGACCACGAGGTTCGCGCGTTCGAGGCGTGATGCCGGGATCCCCACGGCGGCTGCCATGGCTGCGATCTCAAGGCGGTGGGCGTCGGGTATCCCGGTTGTAAGAGGCTCGACGCGTCCGAGCAGACGAGCCGCGATCAGCGGGGGGTGCAGCCCCATCAATCGCAACAGCGGCCGGATCTGGCCGGCGAGCAGGCGTCCAGCGCTGGCTCCGAGATCGGTCGGCGCGCCGGAGAGTTCGATCAGCGGAAGCTCGTCTCGGACCGTCGCACGGCCGCCAGGGGTTTCTCCGTCGGTGAAGACCACGCGGGAAGCCGGGCGCAGCACGAGTTCGCTGGCGACCGCGGCGGCAGCGAGTGCGGATCCCAGCCCGTTGAGAATGCACCGGCGCAGACCGGTGCCGCGATCCACAGCGTTGAGCGAGAACATGACCAAATGTTATCTTTCGATAACAAAAGGCAAGATCATTCACCATCGCCCATCAGGAGGCCGCCGAGCAGGGACCCTTCGTCGCGTGATTTGCCGCCGAACTTCGACGCGGCGACGATGCGGTCGGCGAGGCGGCTGAACGGCAGGGTCTGCAGGTACGCGCGACCGGGGCCCTTGAGCGTCGCGAGGAACAGGCCCTCTCCGCCGAACAGGGCGTTCTTGAAGCCGCCGACGAACTGGATGTCGTAGGTGACCGTGGTCTCGAAGGCCACGATGCAGCCGGTGTCGATGCGCAGCTTCTGGCCGGCCTTGAGGTCCATCGGCATCACCGTTCCGCCCGCGTGCACGAAGGCCAGGCCATCGCCGGAGATCTTCTGCAGGATGAAGCCTTCCCCGCCGAAGAGCCCGGCGCCGAGCTTCTTCTGGAAGGCGATGGCCACGTCGGTCCCCCGCGCGGCGCACAGGAACGAATCCTTCTGGCAGATCAGCGTGCCGCCGTGCTTCTCGAGATCGATGGGTACGATCTTGCCGGGATACGGCGCCGCGAAGGCGACGTCGCTCCGCTCACGGCCGGTATTGGTGTAGGACGTGATGAAGAAGCTCTCGCCCGTGAGCATGCGCCCGGCTGCGCTCATGAGGTTGCCCAGGAATCCCTTCTTCTTACCGGCCGACATCGATGTCTGCATGTCGATGCCATCGGCCATATACATCATGGTCCCGGCTTCCGCGATCACCTGCTCGTCGGGATCGAGGGTGATGATCACCGCCTGCATCTCTTCGCCGATCAGGCGGTAATCAATCTCGTCGCATTGCTTGGGCATGACGGGCCTCCGGGCGAGACGATAATTGGTTTTCGTCGATGGCTACTGGCGCGTGGGCGGAGGGGTGAGTGAATCCCATCTCGGGCGCCACGATTACGGAGGCGAAGCCGAAGTAATCGAGCCGTGACAAAGCCCGGGGGTAGGCCCGTTCCTGGCCGTAGGGGCGAAGCCCCTGAGCTAAGAGTCATCCTCGAGTGCTTCGCAGTCCACGCCCGGGCACATGCCATCGATGCGACTCCACCGCCGGAGGCCACCGCAGAGGATCAACGCGTCCTCCTGGGTCAGGCCCCGCTTGACCACCGCCTCTCCGCTGCGATGCGCCTCGAGCGCGACCATGTCGGCGACCTCCAAGCTCAGGCCCGCCGCGCGCTGCAGCGCGAACACCACCACATCCAGCGGAGTGACGTCATCGTTGTAGAGCAGCACCTTCCACCCGCGATCCGGAACGACCTTCGCGGTGTCCTTGATGATCGGCAGAGGCAGCGTCTCGGTGTCGGTGGCGTACGGGGATCCGATCTGGTCCAGCATCCCGCAGCGGATGACGCACGACGTGGAACGGGTGTACACGGGCCGTCGACCTCGGACGTCGGACGCCGGACGTCGGACGTCCCAATTCAGCGCGGCTGCAGCCACAGAGGCGGTACGCGCGCGGGCGCTGCGATGGTGAGGATGGCAACCGCAGATGGCGCGAGCGCACCGCATTTCGTCATCGTCTCGGCGTCGACCGGTGCGGGGGGATTGCGGCTCCACGCCGCCATCGTCTCGGCGAGATCCTTCGGTGCAGCCGCCAACTGCCAGGACACGAACGCCCACACCATGCGCGCCTCTCCGGTCGGCAGCATTTTGGCTGTCTCGGCGAAATACGGCTTCGCTTCGAAGGCAGGCCCGAACTTCCCAGCGATGGCTTCGAACAGGTTGGACCAGATCTGGCCCTGCAGCGCCTTGCGCAAGAGGATGAGATCTGTCGGCCGGGTCTTGGCCGGGAAGACGGTCATGGCGAATGATTGCCAGATTGGGACGCGGCCATCGATGAGGTACATCGCAAACGAATTCAGCGTCGCGATCGGGAGCTCCTCGGCATCGACGAGCGCAGCCATGGCCAAGGTGCGAGCGAGCGGTGTTTTGCGCGACAAGTCGGACATCTGGGCGATGAGCCACGGTCTCGCCCGTGCTGCGGCATCGGTGCCGGTGCCATCCTGGGGGAACGCCTGCAGCGCCAGCGTCATCAATCCGGTCGCTGCGAGATCGTCTTCGCCAGGAAAGGAGCCGTCGGGCTTCTGGCTGGCGACGATGGCCTTCTGCCATGTCGTCAGCTGAACCGTATCGATGCCGAGGCCCCCGAGCAGCGCAGAGGCATTGTCGCGGCGCCACGGGAGGCGCTTGAAAGCAGCGAAGGGCAACGATGTCGCCGATGCCGGCGCCTCGGTCGGGATGAGTGCTGGGATTTGCGCCGGGGGCATCTCTGCCGTCGGCATCGCCGGGATGACCATGAGGCGCACGATGAGCACGAAGATGAAGCCGAAGACCGACAGGCTGAAGATGCTCCGGCCCATCTTGCTGATCGCGTCGGCGCGGTTCTGGTTCTTCAGATCCTGGATCGAGCCCATGACCTGCGCCATCTTGACTTCGATCTTGCCTCCGCACGAACGGCAGAACCTGGTGCCGAGCGGATTCGAGAAACCACAGGCGGGGCAGGCGATCACAGCGACACCTGCTTCGTCGCGAGCACATCCTTGCCGACCAGCACCTCGAGTGTCGCCTGCGCGGAATGCTTGCTCTCAATGGTGACCGAGAACAGGCTGCCGTTCTGCCGCACCGCGGAGGGTTCGATGTCGCTGCCGTTGAAGCGGACTTGGATGCCGGTCTTGGGTACCATGCCGAGATCGTTCGAGATATGGAATCCGACGAAGCCGATGCGCGTGCGCAAATTGGACATCCGCGGCATGAGCGCCGGATCCGTCGCCCCGGCCTTGAGCAGCTCGGGAAGGTTCCCCTCTTGGTTCATGATGATATTCCGCAGTTCGGTCTGGCGATCGGGAGGCATCTTCGGCAAGAGGTTCTTGGCGAGATCGTAGCGACCGGCGTCCAAACAGCGGCGTACCAGCGCCACGCGATCGACGTCGCCATCCTGGGCGATCGCTGCTGCGACTTGCGCCGGGAGCAGCTGGGCGGCTGGTGTATCCGATGGAACGCCGAGTCCGATCGCCGTGAGCTGGGATGCGCGCTCGGGTACGATCAGCGCCATGGCGTTGGACAGCAGCTTGAGCTGCGGGATGGGGACGCTCGCCGCTGCGCGGTTCAGGGCGATCAGGTTGGAGCCGGGATCGAGGATGGTGGTGATGTAGCGCAACGCGTTACCATCGGCATGCGCAGGCAGCAGCATGGCTAGGGCGCAGGCCGCGCCCCTGATCAGATCACGGTCCCCGGTCTCGATTGCCGCCCGCAACTGCTTGGCGTAGACATAGGCCATGACCGCATGGTGCGGAGGCGCGTTCTTTTCGAGCGCGATGGCGTACGGACGCCCACTCTTGTTCAGGTGGACGAGCGCGGCGATCAGCACGCCATCGCTTCCGGACACGTGATGCGTGGGCTCCTTGCCGCGCAGCGCCAGCATCAAGGCCTGGGACGTCTGCACCAGTTCGCGCTCCGAGCCGGACACGTGGTGCTCGAGCGACTCCAACCTCTTGTGATCTGACTCGCTGCTGAGATCCGTGTCGAGCAGCACTGCCACCGCCTCCTTCGGTAAGAGGCGTGCGGCGTGTGCCGATCGCGTCTTCACCACGGCATCGTGCGAATCGAGCATGCGAATGCGCGCGGTCGTTATCGCGGAAATGCCCGACCAACGGTTCCATGAACTCCACGCCAGTGCTGCGGTGATGACGCAGATCACCGCGCCGGTGACCGCCAGCACGATGCCGACGTTGAGATTGAGGTCGGCGAAAGGGTTTTTCATGGGAATTCCGCGATGCGTCCGCGCAGCGCGGCAGCGGGAAGAGGGCCTTTGACCACGCTATCGGTGAGGTGGGTCGAGGTGACCACGTAGACGTGGTTCTGCGGGACCATCAAAGGCCCCGAATCCGCGAGGTTGGTCGGACCGCTGTACTTGGACGGGGCGCCGTTGACCTGAAGCATGCCTTTGGCGAGACTCACCGTGTCGCCCGGAAGCGCCGCGACGAAACCGAAGCCATTGCTCTGCGCAGATTCGCCCACCGCCACGCGGTAGCACACCGCATCGCCGATCTGCAGCTGCGAAATCTTCGTATCGCGATCCAGCGAATAGG
>JACCZE010000271.1 GCA_013696105.1 Planctomycetota bacterium
GGCTCATGCTCTCATCGCCGTGGATGCGCGCGCTCGCGGACCTGGCGGTCAAGCACCGCATGGTCGTCATCCCCAACGTCATGCTGAAGGACGGCGCGCAGTGGTTCAACAGCGCGGTGGTCTTCGGGCCGGACGGCAGTGTCCTCGGCCAATATCGCAAGACGCATCTGGCGCCGACCGAAGAGACATATTTCACCGCCGGCGATCGCATCGCGCCGATCGCGACGCCATTCGGCAAGATCGGCCTGCTGATCTGCTACGATCGCAACTTCCCCGAGGTCGGGCGCTGCCACGAGGTCCAGGGCGCCGACCTGCTGCTGTGGACGACCATGCGCCACGCCGAACTCGACGAAGGCCTCTACCGCGCGACGCTGCCGGGGATGGCGATCACGCATGGACTGCCGCTGTGCGTGGCGACCTATGCGCTCGAGCACCACGCCCGCGAGCGCGCGACCTTCGGCAGCGCGATCTACAACGTGTTCGGCCAGGTCGTCGCCGGTGGACTCACCACCACCGGGCTGGTCACCGGCACGGTCGACCTCGACGTCAAGCTGACGGAACGGCGCAGCTGGGACGAAGCCGACGAATGGCTCGACAGCCCGCGCTACCTGCGCGCGCAGCGCCGCCCCGAACTCTACCGCGCGCTGGTGGCGCCGGTCGCCGAGCAGCCGAAAGACGTGCCGGCGCTGACGGCAAGGAAGAAGGCGGAGGGAGCGTAGCCAGTTCTCATCAACGCTCGGGCGCCGAGCGGCGGTGGCGGCATACAATCGCCGAAGGCGATGCCGCCACGATCGCGGAGGCGCAGCCGCAGCGATCGTGCCGCGACAAAGCCCGGGGGTAGGCCCGATAGGGCCGTAGGGGCAAAGCCCCTGTGCTGTAGCAAGAACGACCTACACAGCCGATTCTCATCAACGCTCGGGCGCCGAGCGGCGGTGGCGGCATACAATCGCCGAAGGCGATGCCGCCACGATCGCGGAGGCGCAGCCGCAGCGATCGAGCCGCGACAAAGCCCGGGGGGTAGGCCCGATAGGGCCGTAGGGGCAAAGCCCCTGTGCTAATGGCGCTTCGAACAGGTGAAGATGTGCTTCTCGGCGAAGGAGATGGTCGCGCCGGGTTGCAGGCCGCTGTACTTGTCGACCTTGGGTGCGTTGGCGCCGATGATCGTGCCGCTGAAGCCGTCACCGCCGAGCGCCTGCAGGATGCGCACGAAGACCGCGACCTCGTCGACGTACAGCTTCACGTCGTCGCCGGATTCGATGGTGTTGCGGGGTGGTTCTGCGGTGGGGCGGACGGTCGCGACGAACACCGTCGATTTGTAGGGTCGCTCGCGAAAGGTGAACGCTGTGGCCACTCGGCATCCCCGCTTTCCACCAAACGGCGTACCCGCATCCAGACCCGATTCAAGACGGGCCCGAAGCGACGGCGCTCAGCGGGCGTCGGGGACGGGCGGCGACTCGGTCGCGATGCTCAGGGCTTCCAGGCGTTCGACCAGTACGGCGAACTCGGCGCGCATCTCGTTGGCGCTCACCTGCAGGTCGTGGACGCGGGCCTTCGCGGCGGCGAGGTCGGCGCTGACGTTGGCGATGCGCTTCTGGATGGCCAGCAGGCGCTGCTGGTGCGCCGGTCGGGCGGGATCGTCCGCAGCCAGGCCGTCGAGCGCGGCCTGCGCATCCAACGCACGCAGGTACAGACCCGGCTCGGCCTGGTCGCGCTGCGCGCCTTCTGCTGCGGACTCGCCCGACAGCAGCGTCGCATCGCTGACGATGACGGCCGCGAGGCGGGTCATCTCGGTGCCGAGCGCCTCGCTGCGTTCGACCATCAGCTCAAGTGCGCGCGTCAGTTCGGCCTGCTCGGAAGCTGCCGGGGCCGGCGCGTCCGCCGCGGCAGACGCGTTCGCGCACAGCCAGGCCAGCAGCAGCGCGAGCGGCTTGGACACTATTCCCGATCCGTCTTCGGCGGAGGAACGTCCGCACCGGGACCATCAGCGGAGGTCTCGCCGATCGGATCCTCGTCCTCGGGCGGGCGCTCGGCCCGCGCCTGCTGCCACAGACGTACGCCGGAGAGGACGATGACGGCCATGATCGCGATCAACGACAGCGGCAGACCGACGTCCGCCTGCTTGCGCGCGGAGATCTCTCCGTCGATCGGCGTCAGTGCGACCTGCCGCGCGTCCAGGAACACCGCCAGGGCGATCCACAACGAGATCGCTGCGCAGAGCGCGACTCCGCCGATGAGGTAGCGTGCGATCGGTGTCGGCACGAACATCCACCACAGGCACAGCGCGATGCCGGCGATGATCATCAGCGCGCTGAAGACGCCGCTGATCGAGCCGAAGCCGATCACGGTCTCGGCGTTGATCTTTCCCGTCACCGTGACCCACGGCAGCAGGTGGCACATCACGGCGATGATCAGGAAGGCGAGCAGCGCCTGGCCCACCGCCGGCTCGCGGCGCAGGGGACGCAGGACCTCGTCGAGGGCGGATCCGCGGCGATGCGCGACCCGCGGTGCGGGCCGATGGCCGCGCCGGTGGGTGGTCATCGCACCATGACTCCTGGACGCGCGCGCGTCATGACCGCGGCAGGTCTTCGACCAGATCCGGTGGCGGGGTCTTGGGAAAGCGTACGGTCTTGATCGCCGGGGCCTCCATCATCCAGGCCTTCGCCAGGCGATGCATGCCGTCCATGAGGTCGCCTTCGGCGCTGAGCAGGATCGGGTATTTCAGATCGGCCGAGTTGATCTTGCGGCAATGCAGCGCGACGCTGCGCGTGGTCGGTCTCTCGCCCGTGAACCAGAAATCGTTGTCGAGATAGTTCAGGAATTCGTAAAGCGAGATCTCGACCGGCCTGAGGCCCTTCGCGAGCTCCCACAGACGCTCGACCCGCCAGGTCATGCGCTGGTCGCGGCGGACGGAGGTGAAGACGTGGCCTTCGATCATGTCTTTTCGTTTCCGATCGCGCGGTGGAATCCAGGTTCCGACGCCCGGTACTCTAGCGGGCTGCGGGAAAACAACAGCGCGCTCACTCCTGGACGCCCGGTCATCACGAGCGATTCCCCGCAACCGCTTGCGTAGCCCCTCCCCTGGTCATCGGCCCACGGAGGGGACGCCGCGATCGCCCGTTCGGCGCTCGCATCCACACGTGCGTCCCATCGGAAAAATCCGTCAGCGGAGCGGTCGATGCAGCGCCAAGCCAAACATCAAGCGACCGTCGCCCGTATCGATACGCGCACGCCCGGCACCGTTGCAAACGAAACAGTCTTTCTGCGACTGTAACATACAGTCCGCGAGCTAATCTTTTATGATCGCGGAAATTTCCGCTACAGTGTCGAGTCATAGGTCGAGATCAGCTTTTTGAGTGGCGCGCTCTCGGTTCAGTCTCGGTTCAGATGGTTACCGGAATACGAGTGCGCGGAAGCACCTGGAAAGACCCTGAAAACCCCTCGGCCAGGAGTCAGCACATGGAAATGTCCGTTCGCGGTGCCATGCACCGCATCTGGTTCGCACTGGTCCTTCCCCTGATGGCCTTCGCCGCGATGGCGTCCTCGGCCGCCGGAGCGGTCACGCCGACCGCCTCGGTCGCGGTCGACTCGCTGTGGTCTCCCAACCAAAAGTTCGTGACTACAACTCGTTCGGCCCGGGTGGGATCATGTCCTCGAACGGATAGTCCACCGCCGCCAGGCCCGTCGCCGCCGTCGGCGTGATCAGGCGAGCGTGAGGGCGCCCTCAGGCGCGCGCTTCGTAGGCGCGCCCGAGGCGCTTCTCCATGTAATTGATGAACGCGCGATTCGCGACCCGGAAGCCGCCGGGAGTGGGGTAATCCCCGGTGAAATACCAGTCGCCGGTGTGCCCGGTGATCGCCCAGCGCAGGCCAGCGACGGTCTGGAAGACGATCTTCACCTCGCCCGTCCACTCGGTGTCGCGCGGGCGGACCAGCTCGGTGATCCTGTTCGCGATCTCGTCGTCCGAGAACGGAGCGTAGATCCGCTTCACATGGTTGATCGGGTCTGGCGTGGCCTTCGCCTCTTCGGCGAGGCAGGCCTGGTAGACCTCTTCGAGCACGGCTGAACGGCCACTTTCGCGCAGGAGCGCGACCGCGGCCGCGAACGCGACGAACTTGCCGAGCTCGCTCATGTCGATGCCGTAGCAATCGGGGTAGCGGATCTGCGGCGCGCTCGAGAGCACGACGATGCGCCGCGGTTCGAGCCTGGTGAGCATGCGCAGGATGCTCTCGCGCAGCGTGGTGCCGCGCACGATCGAGTCGTCGATCACCACCAGGTTGTCGATGCCTGGGCGCAGGATGCCGCGCGTCACGTCGTAGGCGTGGCTGACGAGATCGCCGCGGTCGTCCTCGCCGCTGATGAAGGTGCGTAGCTTGGCGTCCTTGAGCGCGGCCTTCTCTTGCCACGGGCGCACCGACAGGATCTGACGCAGCGTCTCCTGGGTGAGCGTTCCGCCATCCTGGTGATGGAGGATCTCGCGTTCCTTCCATTCGGCGAGGTACGCCTCGAGACCCTCGAGCAGGCCGTAGTACGCCGACTCGGCGGTGTTGGGGATGTAGCTGATCACCGTGTGCTCGAGGTCGTTGTCGATCGCCTTGAGCGTTGCCGGCACCAGCTCGCGCCCGAGCGCCTTGCGCTCGCGGTAGATGTCCGCGTCGTTGCCGCGACTGAAGTAGATGCGCTCGAAGGTGCACGAGCGGCGTTCGAGCTCGGGCAACACGCGCGCCATCTGGGTGCGGCCGCGGTGGTCGATGATCAGCGCGCAGCCGGGCGTGACCTCCTGCACGACCTCGGGCTTGATGTTGAAGCACGTGACCAGCGCCGCGCGCTCGCTCGCGCAGGCCACGACCTCGTCGTCCTCGTGCCAGAATGCCGGGCGGATGCCGTTGGGGTCGCGCAGCGCGAATGCGGCGCCGTGGCCGATGATGCCGCAGATGAAATAGCCGCCGTCCCACGCGCGCGCGGCTTTGGACAGCACCAAGCCGATGTCCAGGTCGTCGGCGATGCGCCGCGCCAATTCCTGACCGTCGCTCACCGAGGCACCGAGCTTGCGCATGATCGCCTCGTTGGCGACCTCGAGGAAATGCCCGATCTTCTCCAGCACCGTCGCGGTGTCCGCTTCGCCGATCGGATGCTGGCCGAGTCCGACCAGCATGTCGAATATCTCGCGGGTGTTGGTGAGGTTGAAATTGCCCGCGATCGACAGCTGCCGGCTCGGCCAGTTGCTGGTCCGCAGGTACGGGTGGCAATTGTCGATGCCGTTGGCGCCATGGGTTCCGTAGCGCAGGTGACCGAGGTAGATCTCACCGAGCCAGGGGTACGAGCGCTTGAGCGTCTCGTCGGCTGCGGGCGCCTTGCCGTCGCGCGTCGCGGTGGCGAGATCGTCGTGCACCTGCCGCCACAGGCGATCGAGGCATGCCGGACCGGCCTCGCGCATGCGGTTGAAATACTGCGTGCCGTGCGGCATGCCCTGCTTCAGCACCGCGATGCCGGCGCCGTCCTGGCCGCGGTTGCGCTGCTTCTCCATCAGCAGGTAGAGCTTCTTCAGCCCCCACATCGCGGAGCCGTATTTCTCGCGGTAATGCGTGAGCGGCTTCTTCAGCCGAACGATCGCGATCCCGCATTCGTGCTTGATCGGATCGCTCACAGGCATCCCCGCTCGGTCGCCGCGGTCCGGTCCGCGGCAAAAAAGGCACCGTACACTCCACCTCGGCGACTCGGCGTCTGGGCGGTCGATGCCATCATCTCGACCTCACCCGCTCTTGGCGTGGTGGGCGGGGACGGGTGCCGAGATGCGCTCAGCGCGCATGTACGGACGCAGCACCTCGGGCACGATGACGGACCCGTCCGCCTGCTGGTAGGTCTCGAGCAGCGCGATGATGGTGCGCGGAAGCGCCAGGCCGGATCCGTTGAGCGTGTGCACGTACTGGGGTTTACCCCCTTTTTAGCGGTAGCGCAAATTCGCCCGCCTGGCCTGGAAATCGCTTAAGGTCGAGCAGCTGGAGACCTCGAGCCAACTGTCGGTGCCCGGGCTCCAGACCTCGAGGTCGTACGTGTGCGCCGAGCTGAAGCCGGTGTCGCCAGTGCACAGTTCGAGCACGCGGTAGTGCAGCCCCAGCTGCTGCAGCAGGCGCTCGGCGTGGCCGCGCAGGGTCATGAGATCCGCGTCGGAACGCTCGGGCGCAGTGAGCCACACGATCTCGACCTTGTCGAACTGGTGCACCCGGGTCATGCCCCGCGTGCCCAGGCCCGCTGCGCCCGCCTCGCGGCGGAAGCAGGGCGTGTGCGCGGTGTATTTCAACGGCAGCGCCTCGGCATCGAGGATCTCGCCGCCATGGTAGTTGGTGACCGGGACCTCGGCGGTGGGGATGAGCCACAGGTCGTCTTCACGGCAGGCATAGGACTGGTCGGCGAACTTCGGCAGTTGGCCGGTGCCGAGCATGGCCTGCGGCTGCACCAGCAGCGGCACCGCGAGTTCGGTGTAGCCGTGGCTCGTGGTGTGCTCGTCGAGGAACCATGAGATCAGGGCGCGGCTCAAGCGCGCGCCCTGCCCCTTGAGCACGACGAAGCCCGAGCCCGACAGCTTGGTCGCACGGTCGAAATCCATGATATCCAACGCCGGTCCGAGATCCCAATGCGGCTTCGGCCTGAAGGCGAAGGTCGGGGGCTCGCCCCAGGTCGTGGCGACGGTGTTCTCCGAACTGTCCTTGCCCACCGGCACCGCTGCCAGGCAGGGATTGGGCAGGGTCAGGATGAGCGCGCCCAGCTGCTGCTCGAGGATGCCGCGCTGTTCGTCGAGGGCCTTGGCCTGATCCCCGAGCTGGCGCGCCTTCTCCTTCGCGGCGCCGACGTCCTGGCCGGTGCGAGCGGCCTGGCCGATCGCCTTGCTGGCCGCGTTGACCTCTGCCTGCAGCGACTCGGACTGGTGCTTCAGGGCGCGCACCTGCTCGTCGAGCGCCAGCAGCGCGTCGACATCGGCCGACACGCCGCGAGCACGCCACGCCTGGCGGAAATCATCGGGGTTCTTGCGCAGCTGGGCGAGGTCGATCATGCGGGTGGGGCCGTGCTCCGCGGGGGTCGGTCATGGTATGTGGCGGTCGCATCGGGCAACGTGGGATTGATGGATTAGGGAGACGTCCTGCGTGCTCCGTCCTGCGT